>JAYVRN010000072.1:0-8518 GCA_043776275.1 Myxococcales bacterium
CACGCTGGGGTCCACGACGGGGAGGACGGGACTGGGCCATGCGCGCGCTTTATCACGCAAGCCCGGAGGATCTCCAAGAGAGTGCCCTTCAAGTTTCGGGTAGACAGGTCTGGATGGGTCGAGGTATGTCCCCGCCACTACTCTTATGAATACGCATCGCCCGCTTGCCACGCTCGAGCCCGTCCGGTTCGGCGAGTTCCTTCGCGACCGCAATATGATCAGCGATGAGCAGTGGTTGGCCGCGCTTGCCGAGCACTGGAGCGAGCCGCTGGGCGGCCGTCGCCGGCTGATCGGCACCACGATCATCGAGAACGGGTACCTGCCGGCCGAGATCGTCGAGTCCGAGGCGCGCGTGTTCCACGATGACCTCGACGTCATCGAGGTGACCACGCGGTCCGACCTGAGGTCCGAGAAGACGACCCTGCCGGTCATCCCGGTTCAGGTCACGATTCGCGCCTAGCGTTTTCCGCGGGCGCGAGGGCACCGATCGCTGCTATGGTCCGATTCCCCATCGGGAGAGACATGATGGCTGTTGATTCGAAGCAGGGTGTTAACGGTTCGGCCAACGGGAAGCTGACGAAGGGTGGCCGCAAGCGCCCCTCGTCGCTGATGGCTCAGGCGCAGTCGTTGCCAAAGGTCGAGCACTCGCTCGACGAGTTCATCGCCAAGGCGAACCAGACGCTCGTCGACGTCTCCAACTGGGGTGCTGCGGACGCCGAGGCCAAGGCCGAGGACGTCAAGCGCCGCGAGATGGACGCGCTCCGTATGCGCGCCGCCGAGACGCAGATGAAGGAAGGCGAGGCGCGCGAGCAATCGCTCCGCCGCCAGCTCGATGGCCTCCAGGGCAAGCTCGCCGAGGCCGAGGCCCGCGCAGCGGTCGCTGGCACCACGATGGGCAGCGCCGCGCACGACTCCACGCTCGCCCAGCTGCGAGCGCAGATCGACGCAGCCGAGGCGCAACGCAAGTCCGCCGAGCTGAAGACCCACCAGCTCGCGAGCGCGCTCAACGAGGCCAAGAACGAGGTCGCGATCGCACGCGCCTCTGCGCCCGCCATCGCCCTCGATTCACATCATGACTCCGACGCCGCCGAGCGCGTCCGGCTCGCCGAGGCGAAGGCCACCAAGGCGATCGCCGCTGCCCGCGCTGCGCAGGCCGGCCTCACCGTCTCGTCGGCGGATATCGCCGCGATCGAGAGCGGCCTGGTCGTCACCAACATGGAGCCCGCCAAGGGCACGCCGTGGGCCGCGATCGCGATCGCGTTCATCGGTGGCCTCGGCATCATGTTCGTGGTCTGGAAGTTCGTCCTCAACAAGAGCGACGAGACCAAGCCGACCACCGCGCCGGCTCCCGCCGCGGTCACCCAGCCCGCTGCCGCGCCAACACCTCGCGACAGGACCGGCGGTGAGTTGCAAGGCGATCCGTACGCTGGCACCGGCAGCGTTCCCGCAGCGCCGGTCAAGCCGACGGTCACCCCGATCGAGGAAGAGCCGGCGGCCGCCAAGACCGAGCCGGCCACCGCGGTCGAGCCGGCCAAGACCGAGCCGGCCAAGACCGAGCCCGCCGTGGCCGAGCCCGTCAAGACCGAGCCCGTCAAGGCCGAGCCCGTTGCGGTCGAGCCCGTCAAGGCCGAGCCCGTCAAGGCCGATCCCGTCAAGGCCGTGACCAAGCCGACGACCAAGACGGGCAAGCCCGCGACCAAGACGAGCAAGCCCGCGACCACCAAGGCGACCACCAAGGCGACCACGACGACCAAGCCCGCGACCACCAAGGGCACGATCGCCGACCCGTTCGCCGAGACCCCGGCGCCGAAGAAGTCCGCGAAGCCGGCGAAGAAGCCCGCCACCGGCGGCACCGTCGTCGACCCGTTCTGATCCCCCCGGAAGTTCGGGACCAAACGTGGGGTAGCGGCTGTGGCAAACAGTCGTTGCATCCACGTGTCGTCGTGGGATAAGTACCCGCTGTTGCATCGATCCTCGCCGAGGGGCCCGATGCGCACGGAGGTCACGTGACGCGTATCAGTTTCGCCATTGCGATCGCCATTGCGATCATCGCTCCCGCGGCTCGGGTCTATGCAGATCCTACGGCTGCGGATCTCGACAAGGCCAAGAAGGAGTTCGTCCAGGGCAAGACGGCGTTCGACGCCGGTGACTTCCCCGAGGCGGCCTCGCACTTCAAGACCTCGTACAACCTCTCCAAGAAGCCCGCGCTGCTCTACAACGTCGCGCTCGCGAACGAGTCCGGTGGCCAGGACGACATCGCGCTGTTCTACTACCGGAAGTTCCTCAGCGATGCGCCGGCCGATGCGCCGCAGCGCGCCGAGGTCACCGATCGCGTGAAGTCGCTCGAGAAGAAGTTCGGCGGCGGCAACGAGCCGGTGAAGACCGAGCCGGTGAAGACCGAGCCCGTGAAGACCGAGCCCGTGAAGACCGAGCCCGTCAAGGTCAAGCCGGTCGGCACGTACAGCGCCACCGACTTCCAGCATCAGGTCGTCGATTCGGCGCCGCCGAAGAAGCCGCTCGATGTCACCGCGTTCGTGCCGGAGGACTCGGGCTTTGTCGTCACGCTCTACTACCGCACCGCCGGCGAAGGAAAGTTCCAGAGCAAGGTCATGCGCTGGCGGTACAAGGAGCTCGTCGGCCGCATCCCGCCCGACAAGATGCTCGGCGAATCGATCCAGTACTACATCGAGGTCAAGGACTCGGCCGGCACCGTGGTCACCCGCTCCGCGAAGTCGACCAGCCCGAACCTCGTCACGCTCGAGGCCGGCGCCACCGAGCGGTTCTACCCGGACTGGAACGACTCCACCGGCACCACGGCCACCGCGGCCGAGGTCAAGACCAACGACGAGGACGAGGATCCGCTGAACCGGAACAAGAAGAAGAAGGTCGTCGCGCAGAAGGACCGCGACGGCATCGAGATCCAGCCGCAGCCGGGCGCCCAGGGGCACGGCTTCTCCGACGTCGGCTCGTCGAAGTTCAAGGGCATGAAGTGGGGATCAACGGCCGCGGCGGGCGTGTTCGTCGGCCTCTCGGTCGTGTTCTTCCTCAAGGCCGGCCAGCAGGCGACCGCCCTCGAAGATGACTCCCTCATGTGCGGCATGCCGCCGTGCCGCACCTACGATCCGTACGACGCGGATCTGCAGTCCTCCGGTCAGCGCTTCGCGACGCTGTCGACGGTGTCGCTGATCGTCGGCGTCGGTGCGACGGCGATCGCGAGCTACTACTGGTACAAGGAGCTCACCGCGAAGAAGCGTGGCGAGCTGAAGGTCTCCGGCAAGGACACCAAATCGCCCGAGGCATCGTGGATCATCAGCCCGTCGGTCGGCGACGGCTTTGCGGGCGCCGCGGCAGCGGGCCGGTTCTAGAGGTCGTCATGCGTAGCGCCATCCTTGCTCTGTCTCTGTCCTCCCTCGTCGCGGCCGTCGGGGCCTGCGGCTACAGCCCCGATCTCGGTGGCGCTCCCTTCCTGTGCGGCGCCAACGAGCCGAAGTGCCCCGACGGGTACGCGTGCATGGACGACGGCACGTCCAAGCTGGTCTGCCTGTCGACCTCGGGCAACGTCGTCGATGCCGCGACGTCGGGCTTCCAGTGCGCTGACGACTCGATCCTCGAGGGCGCTGGCAAGAACGACACGATCGCCACGGCGTATGCCACCCCGGTCGCGACGCAGCGCCCCGACATCTCGTTCGCCGGCCTCGCGATCTGCCCCGAAGGCGACAAGGACACCTACAAGATCGACGTCACCGTGGCGAACTCCAACGTGGAGGTCATCACGAGCTGGGACGCCGGGATGCCGATCAGCGTCTCGCTCCTGAACGGCAGCGGCGCGTCGATCAACAACGGGACCTCGAACGGCGAGAAGTCGCTCCGCGCGTACGCGGCGAACCTGCCCGTCGGGACCTACTACGCGCAGGCGTACGCTTCGGCGACCACGAAGAACAACTACAAGATCGCGATCAAGGTCGGCCAGTAGCGGCCAGTAGGCCCGCGGTAAGCGTTCGGCCTACCCGGCCTCACGCCGCGAACTTGATCGACCAGCGCCGCGCCTCGGCGGTCAGCTCGTCATCGTCCCCGACCACCTGCCAGAGCCGCTGCAGCGCAGCCTCGGCGCCGGTGTGGTCTGCCCTGTCCCAGCACGCGCGCAGCTCCTGACGCAAGAGAGCGATCTCCTTGGCCTCGGCGTAGCTCATGTGAACCCCCAGCTTCACCTTCATGGCGGCATCGCCTCGCCGGCAAGTTTTCTGCCGTCGACGCTCTGACGGGGCCTGGGGCGGTAATATGCAAGCCTTCAACGGGCCCCGCAGTGGCGAGCGTGAATGCCCCGCGTAGGGTAAATTGACGGGTGGTACAATTGCGGGATACCCTTTTGAAACTCGTAGTGTTTTCCCGGGAGACAGGCGAATGAGCCGTATCGGTGAGCTGCTCGTCCGCGAGAAGATGCTCTCGCTCCAGCAGCTTCAGCAGGCGCAGGAAGAGGCCAAGCGGACGGGTAAGCGCCTTGGCGCGACCTTGTCTCGCCTGGGCTACGTCAAAGATCAGGAGCTCACCCAGTTCGTCGCGAAGCAGTACAGCCTGCCCTCGATCAACCTGGCGGAGATCGAGATCGAGGCCGGCGTCCTCAAGCTCGTCCCGCGCGAGATCTGCGAGAAGCACCAGGTCATCCCCGTCCGTCGCAACGGACCCACGTTGATCGTCGCGATGGCCGATCCGGCCAACATCTACGCGATCGACGAGCTGAAGTTCCTTACCCAGTACAACATCGAGCCGGTCGTCGCATCGGAGAGCCAGCTCGAGGCGGCGCTCACGCGCTACTACGACAAGGGTCCCGACCTCGACCAGATGATGGGCGAGTTCGACGTCGACAACGTCGACTACGCGTCGGTGTCCGACGATGCGGTCAACGTCGTCGATCTCGAGAACCAGGCGGGCGAAGCGCCCGTCGTGAAGCTGGTCAACGCGATCATGCTCTCGGCGATCAAGAAGAAGGCGTCGGATATCCACGTCGAGCCGTACGAGAAGAGCTTCCGCGTGCGATTCCGGATCGACGGCATCCTCCAGGAGGAGATGCGGCCTCCGCTCAAGCTCCGCAACGCGATCACGTCCCGCCTCAAGATCATGGCGTCCCTCGACATCGCCGAGCGCCGCCTCCCGCAGGACGGACGCATCAAGCTCAAGATCGGCGCGAACAAGGAGATGGACTTCCGCGTCAGCGTCCTGCCGACGCTGTACGGCGAGAAGATCGTCATGCGTCTCCTCGACAAGAGCACCCTGCAGCTCGACATGACGAAGCTCGGCTTCGACATCAAGCCGCTCGAGGACTTCAAGTACGCGATCAAGAAGCCGTACGGCATGGTGCTGGTCACTGGCCCCACCGGATCCGGCAAGACCACCACGCTGTACTCGGCGCTGTCCGAGCTCAACACGATGGATCGGAACATCTCCACCGCGGAGGATCCGGTCGAGTTCAACCTGCACGGGATCAACCAGGTCCAGATGCACGAGGACATCGGGCTCAACTTCGCGACCGCGCTGCGCGCGTTCCTGCGGCAAGACCCGAACATCATCATGGTCGGCGAGATTCGTGACTTCGAGACGGCCGAGATCGGGGTCAAGGCCGCGCTCACGGGCCACCTCGTGCTGTCCACGCTGCACACCAACGACGCCCCGTCGACGGTGTCTCGGCTCCTCAACATGGGCATCGAGCCGTTCCTCGTCACGGCCTCGGTCAACCTCGTCGTCGCCCAGCGCCTCGCGCGCCGGATCTGCCAGGACTGCAAGATCCCCGACGAGAAGCACCCCGAGGCGCTCGCCAAGATGGGGATGACCGACGAGCAGGTGCGCACCGCGAAGGTGATGCGCGGCCGCGGCTGCCAGACCTGCAACAACACCGGCTACAAGGGCCGCGTCGCGCTCTACGAGGTCATGGTGTTCACCGATCCGCTCAAGGAGCTCGTGCTCCAGGGTGCCTCGGCGACCGAGATCAAGGCCGAGATGATCCGCGGTGGCGTCCAGAGCCTCCGCATGGCCGGCATCGCCAAGATCCTCGAAGGCATGACGACCCCCGAGGAGATCCTTCGCACCACGGTGGATGATTAGCGCATGGCCCTGAACCTCCAGGCCTTGCTGAAGGCGATGACCGACAAGGGGGCCTCCGACCTCCACGTCACCGCGGGCTCGCCGCCGCGGCTCCGGATCGACGGCGAGCTCGTCAAGCTCCAGACCGACGCGCTCACCCCGGTCGACACCAAGACGCTCTGCTATTCGGTGATGAACGACGCGCAGAAGCTCCGATTCGAGGAGGACCTCGAGATCGACTTCTCGTTCGGCATCCGCAACATGGCTCGGTTCCGCGCCAACGTGTACATGCAGCAGGCGTGCGTGGCCGGGGCGTTCCGCGTCGTCCCGTACCAGATCCACCCGCTGGAGGAGCTCGGCCTCCCGCCGGTGGTGCTCGAGCTGTGCGACAAGCCCCGTGGTCTCGTGCTGGTCACTGGGCCCACCGGATCGGGCAAGTCCACCACGCTCGCGTCGATGATCGATCGGATCAACACGCGAAAAAAAGGGCACATCGTCACCGTCGAGGATCCGATCGAGTTCCAGCACAGCCACAAGAGCTGTCTGGTCAACCAGCGCGAGATCGGCCGCGACTCCACCTCGTTCAAGCGGGCGCTCAAGTACATCCTCCGGCAGGACCCGGACGTCGTCCTGATCGGTGAGATGCGTGACCTCGAGACCGTCGAGGCGGCGCTGACGATCGCCGAGACGGGTCACCTCGCGTTCGCCACGCTCCACACCAACAACGCGATCCAGAGCATCAACCGCATCATCGACGTGTTCCCTTCGAGCTCCCAGAGCCAGGTCCGCGCCGTGTTGTCATTCGTGCTCGAAGGGGTGGTCACCCAGCAGCTGATCCCGAAGGCCTCGGGATCGGGCCGTGCGCTCGCCGCCGAGGTGATGATCCCGAACGCCGCGATCCGGAACCTGATCCGCGAGGACAAGCTCCACCAGATCTACTCGCAGATGCAGATCGGCCAGTCGAAGTTCGGCATGCAGACCATGAACCAATCGCTCGTGGACCTGTACATGCGTAAGGTGATCACGCTCGACGAGGCCCTCGGTCACACCAGCGAGATCGACGAGCTCCGCACGATGATCCTGAATCAGGGAGGCTCGATCGGAACCCCGCCCCCGTCTCACACCCAACCCCGGCGCTGAGGAGCCCGACCATGGCCAAGTTCCAATGGGAAGCAACGACGCGAACCGGCGACAAGCGCAAGGGCGCGATGGAGGCCGACAACGCGGAGATCGTCGAGAACCGACTCCGCGCCGATGGCATGACGATCAACCGGGTCAAGAAGGAGCCCAAGGCGATCAACATCTCCTTCGGCTCCGGCGTGAACCCGAAGGACCTGCAGATCTTCACGCGGCAGCTCGCCACGATGATCGATGCCGGCCTGCCGCTCGTGCAGTGCCTGGACATCCTCGCGAACCAGACCCCGAACAAGATCTTCGCCCGCATCCTCACGCAGGTGAAGTCCTCCGTCGAAGGCGGCGCGACGTTCTCGGACTCGCTGAAGAAGCACCCGAGAGTGTTCGATGACCTCTACGTCAACCTCGTCGCCGCGGGCGAGGTCGGCGGCATCCTCGACACGATCTTGAACCGCCTCGCGATCTACATCGAGAAGAACGTCAAGCTGAAGGGTCAGATCAAGAGCGCGATGTACTACCCGGTCGGCATCCTCGTGGTGGCGATCGGCGTGATCGCCGTGATGCTCGTGAAGGTCATCCCGACGTTCGAGAACATGTATCGCAACATGGGCAATGCGGAGCTCCCGCAGGCGACCCGCGTGGTGATCGGCATCTCGCACGGCTTCGTCGACAAGTGGTACATGTACGTCGGCACGCTCGCGGGCGTGATCATCGGCACCACGATGATGCGCCGCACCGCACGCGGCAGGGAGATCTTCGATCGGATGCTGCTCCGGCTCCCCGTGATCGGGCCAACGCTCCGCAAGATCGTCGTCGCCCGGTTCACGCGCACGCTCGGCACCCTGCTCGCCTCCGGCGTGCCGATCCTCGATGCGCTCGACATCTGCGCCCGCACGTCCGGCAACAAGGTCGTCGAGAAGGGCATCCTTCGCGCCCGCGACAAGATCTCCGAAGGTCACGACATGGCCGGCCCACTGGCCGACTCCAAGGTGTTCCCGAGCATGGTCGTCCAGATGATCGGCGTCGGTGAACAGACCGGCGCCATGGACCAGATGCTCAACAAGATCGCCGATTTCTACGAGGAGGAGGTCGATGCGGCCGTGACCGCCATGACCTCGCTCATCGAGCCGATCATGATGGCGTTCCTCGGCGTCGTCGTCGGCGGTCTGATCATCGCGATGTACCTCCCGATCTTCAAGCTCGCCGGCAACATCAACTAGGCGCGCCTTGGCCACGATCCCCGTCCCGACGGTGCGCCACGATCCGGCCGCACCGTCGCCGGGGGACTCGCTCGTCGGCCGCCCGCAGG
>JAYVRN010000073.1:0-8516 GCA_043776275.1 Myxococcales bacterium
CTGGCAGGACCACGTGGCGATGGTTCGCGAAGTGAGCGCGCCGCATCGCTCGCTCGGCGATCGGGAGGTTGAGCTCGGAGTCGGCGCCGTCGACGATCAGCGTGGGGCAGGTGATCCGGCTCCAGTACTTGATCGCCGTGTCGAGGCGGTACGGATAGGGGCCCATCGTCAGGTGCACCGGATCGTGCTTCCACGCGCGTCCACCGTCGACGGGGCGCGTTCCGGCCTCCGCGAGCTCGTGCGCAAGGGGGGCGGACAGCAGCGGATCCTTGGCGAGCAGCTTCTGCGCCGCGGCCTCGATCGACGGCAACAGCTTCTGTGGCCTGGTGCGCGTCGCCTTCCAGGAGTCGATCCACATCTGGGTCCGGATCGGGCCGTCCATGTTCGCCATGTCGGGTGGGCCGAGGCCCTCGATCAGCGCGAGGCGCGCGACCTTCTCCGGGCGCGTACCGGCCCAGTAGCCACACACGCTGCCACCCATCGAGTGACCGACGAGCACCAGCTCGCCATGCACCGTCTGTGCGACCACGTCGTCGAGATCGGCGACGTAGTCCATGAAGTAGTAGTAGCCGCCGTCGCCCACCCGACCGCTGTCACCGTGGCCCCGCAGGTCCGGCGCCACCACGCGCCCGTGCGCGGTGAGCCGCTCGGCGACGGAGCGCCAGCCGACAGCGAGATCCGTGAAGCCGTGGACCAGGAGGAACGTGCGCTCGCGCGGCCCGTCCCACTCGAGCACGTTGTAGTCGATGCCGGTCGCGAGCGGCAGCGTTCGCGCCTTCAGGGGCTCGCCTCGAGGTGATAGATCCGGCCCGGGTTGGTCGCCGTCGTGATGTACAGCTCGCCGCGCGAATCCGCGTGGAGGCTCGCCGGGTTGTTCGGGAACGAGCCCGGCACGTCCACGGTCTCGAGGCTGCCGTCGGGCTGGAGCCTCGCCTTGACGAGCCGACCGCGGCTGTTGTCCGTGTAGAAGTACCAGCCGACCATGTCCGGAAAACAGACACCGCGATAGACCTGGCCGCCGATGATCGCGAGCCACCCGTTGCCGTGGGTCCGCGAGTCCTTCGGCATCACGATGTTCGCCGGGCTGCACGCTGCCTGGGTGCCACTCTGCGTGCACTTGTCACCCTGGGTCATGCAGCAGCTCGTGCCCTCGTAGACGCTCCAACCGAGGTTCGCGCCCTTCTGCTCACTGGGCGTGAGGACATCGACCTCCTCGGTCACGCCCTGGCCGACGTCGCCGATCCAGATATCGCCGTTGGTATCGAACGACCAGCGCCACGGATTGCGCAGGCCGTACATCCAGACCTCGGTGTGGAACGGGTTGTCGCCGGGGACGGCGTACTCCTTGCCGGCATCGCGCCCGTTCACATCGATCCGCAGGATCTTACCGAGCAGGTTATTGAGGTTCTGCGCGGTCCGCTGCGGATCGCCGCCGCCGCCGCCATCGCCAGTGCCGATGTACAGGTAGCCGTCCTTGCCGAACTCGATCATGCCGCCGTTGTGGTTGCCGGCGAAGTCGGGCACCGAGAGGATCGGCGTGCAGCCCATCGCCTTGCTCGGGTTGGTGGCGCTCACGTTGCAACGCGCGACGACGTTGGCGTTCGATAGCGTGTAGTAGACGAAGAACAGGCCATTGGTGGCGTACTGCGGGTGGAACGCGAGGCCGAGCAGACCCTGTTCGCCGCCGGCGACGATGTCGTTGGAGATGTCGAGGAAGGCATCCGCCTGGAGCTGCTCGCCGTCGAAGATCCGGATCAGGCCGGTCTGGTCGACGACGAACAGGCGCGGATCTCCGGGCGGCGAGGTCGCGAGCATCGCGCCGCCGGGGACCTGACCGATCTGGCGCGCCGTGATCGTGGTCCCGGCGATCGGGCTCGTACATGCAGGTGGCGCGTCGATCGTCCGCGCGTCCTCGGGCTCGGACTTCTTGTTGCCGCCGCAGGCACCTACCAGCGACAGCACCGCGATCACGGAGGCAAGGTTCCTCATGGGAACCACTATACCTTGGGGCTGGGCTCGGGCGGGGGTGGTGTTCCGGCGCGGTCGGCCCACTTGCCGAACGCGAACAACACCACGCCGACGACCGCGAACGGTGCGATGAACACCCAGCCGACGAACCCATCGTGGGTGCCGTACCAGACGAGCGCGCCCATCATCCCGAGCACCCAGGTCAGCATCGCGACCAGGTAGCCGGTGATCTGGATCTTCCGCTTCCGGATCGCGGCCTCCAGCTTGGTCAGGAAGTACACGGCCTCGTCCGGCGTCAGCTTGTCGACGGCGCGGGCGAGGTCCTCGTGACTCTCGGCGTCGAACGCCTTGGCCACCATGGGATCTTCGGCTGCGGGCTTACCCACGTCGCGACCTTAGCACGCTGGGGTATACCTGCCGCGTGCCGAGCTTCAAGCTGACCGACGATCTGGGGCGGGCCCTGGTGTTCATCCATCCCCCCCAGCGGATCGTGTCGCTGGTCCCGAGCGATACCCACAGCCTGATCGCGCTGGGCCAGGTCGGCCGGCTGGTCGGGCGGACCAACTATTGCGACAGCCCGGAGGCCGCACACGTGCCGACGGTCGGTGGGACCAAGGACGTCGACGTCGAGGCCGTGCTCGCGCTCGCGCCGCACCTCGTGATCGCGAACCAGGAAGAGAACTCGCGGGTGGCGCTCGAGGCGCTCGCCGCCCGGGTGCCCGTGTTCGTCTCGCTGCCCCGGCGCGTGGAGCAGGGGGTAGGTCACGTCGCGCGGATCGCCCGGATCCTCGGGGTCGACAAGGATCCGATCGCCCGCGCGCTGATCAAGCGCGGCTACGCGCTCGCGGCGCCGCCACCAGCTACTCGCCGCGCGTTCATCCCGATCTGGATGGATCCGCTGATGACGCTCAACGCGGATACCTTCGGCTCGGACGTGCTCGCGCGCGTGGGGATCGCGAATGCGTTCGGGGATCGGCTGCGGCTCTACCCACTGGCGGCGGATCTCGGCAAGGAGGCGCCGCGCGACACCTCCGGGCGCGACGTGCGCTATCCGCGGGTCACGCTCGACGAGGTCCGCGGCCGCGCACCCGAGCTCGTGATCCTCCCCGACGAACCGCATGCGTTCTCCGCGGGCGACGAGGCGCTGCTCCGCGAGGCGCTGCCGGCCGCGCGGATCGTGCGGGTCTCCGGCAAGGATCTGTTCTGGTACGGCGCGTGGACGATCGATGCGATCGACCGGCTAGCCCAGGCGCTTGCGTAGCGCCGCCACGAACCGGTCCGCGGCCCCCGGCTGGCGAGCGAAGAACAGCGAAGGCTCCACGAGCTCGAGCTCCATCACCACCGGCCGGTTGGCCTCATCGCGAGCGAGATCGACGCGGCCGTAGAGGATGCGGCTCGCGACCGGCGCGAGGGCGGCCTCGGCGAGTGCGCGCTCGTCCTCCGCGATCGGGAACGGACCATCAATGCGCTCGTCGTCCCCGGCGAACCGCGGCGTCTTGCGGATC
Source organism: Myxococcales bacterium (assembly GCA_043776275.1). Taxonomy (GTDB): domain Bacteria; phylum Myxococcota_A; class Polyangia; order Haliangiales; family Haliangiaceae; genus JABFXX01. Next base: position 3,474 of record JAYVRN010000073.1, read on the forward strand.
GCGTGCGAGAGCGCCCCATCGATCCACACCAGCGAGCGTTCGCCATAGTCGTCGACGGAGGCGAGGTACGGCTGGACCAGCGCGGCGCCGATCGCGGTCAGCGCGGCGAGGTGACGTGCGGCCTCCGGGTCATCGGGCTCGAACACGCGCGCCCCGAGCGATCCGGCACCGACCTCGGGCTTGATCACGAGCTTGCGCGAGGGCAGGGCGAGGGTCTGGCCACGTTCGACGAGCGTGGTCGGCACCACGCCCACGCCGCGCGCCGCGAGCGCCACCAGGTAACGCTTGTGGACGTTGCCGCGGACGATGTCGGGCGGGTTCCACAGCGGCGCCGCGGCGGCCACGCGATCGACCCACGCGAGGAACGCCGTGACGTCGAGGGCGTAGTTCCAGGTCGAGCGCAGGATCGTGGGGATCGGGAGGTCCCAGTTGACGGCCGGATCGTCCCACGCCAGGAGCTCGGCCTCGATGCCGGCGGCGGCGAGCGCGGCGGCGAGCGGTGCCGCATCGACATCGACCTCGGGGAGGGTCACGCAGGTCGCGACGCGCAGCCTGGGGGCCCGCGTCATCGCTGCGCCAGCGCGAGGCGAAGATCCTCGTACAGATCATCCTCGTGCTCGAGCCCCACCGAGAGCCGGAGCAGGTCAGGTGGCGTGGGCGTGTTCGCACCTTCGACGGAGTAGCGGTGCTCGACCAGGCTCTCCACGCCGCCGAGAGAGGTCGCCGGCACCCAGACGCGCAGGCGCTTGACCACGTCGAGCGCCGCCGCCGGCCCCGCGCCGCCGACCTGGATCGACAGCATGCTGCCGTAGCCGCGCTGCATCTGGCGCACCGCGAGCGCGTGCTGCGGATGACTGCCGAGGCCCGGGTAGCGCACCGTGACCTCGGGGAGCGCGGCCAGGCGCTCGGCGAGCCAGAACGCGGTGCGGCTCGAGCGCTCGACGCGGGCGTACAGCGTGCGCATCCCGCGCAGGAGCAGATACGCCTCCATCGGCCCGATGCACGCGCCCTCGTCGTGGCGGAGCTGCGCGAGCTCGGCCCACGTCTCGTCGAGCTTCGCGGTGACCAGCGCGCCGGCGAGCACGTCGGAGTGGCCGCCGAGGTACTTGGTGGCCGAGTGCATCACGAGATCGGCGCCGTGCTCGAGGGGGCGCGTGTGCACGGGCGTGGCAGTGGTGGAGTCCACGGCGAGTCGTGCACCCACGGCGTGCGCGAGGGCGGCCACGGCGGAGAGATCGGTGAGCTCCCACGTCGGGTTGGCCGGGGTCTCGACCCAGACCAGGCGCGTGGTGCCCGGGCGAAGCGCGGCCTTGACCGCCGCGAGATCTGTGGTGTCGACGAGGTCGAGCCCGACGCCCCACCGCGCGCAGAACCGCTCGAGCCAGCCGCGCAGGGCGTAGTAGCCCACGCGCGGGGCGATCACATGATCGCCGGGGCGGCATGCGGCGCGGAAGACGGCGCACGCCGCGGCCATGCCCGAGGAGAACACCATCGCGGCGGCGCCGCCCTCGAGCGCCGCCAGCACGCGCTCGGCATGCACGGGGCCTGGGCTCTCGTCGCGCGCATAGATCGGGCCACGCGGCTGATAGTCCGCGTCGCGCGCGAACGTCGTGGACAGGTGGATCGGCGGGACGATCGCGCCGGTCGCAGGATCGATCGCGTGCAGCGCCTGGGCGGCGAGGGTCTCGGGCTTCATGGGGTTCGCTTGTCGTCGGGGAGCTGGAAGCCGTAGCGGCTCATGACCTCGCGGCCCTCGCGCGAGCTCACGAAGTCCGCGAACTGACGAGCCGCATCGGCCTCCTCGCCGGCGCCGCACACCACGAGCTGCTGTTCGAGCGGGTCGTAGCTCGCCGGATCGATCGCCAGCGAGGTGCCGCCATCGGTCACCACCGCCAATGACAGCGCGACGATCGCCGCGTCGACGTTGTGCTCCTTCGCGTACAGCATCGTCGCCTGGATGTTGTCTCCGAGGACCAGTCGCGATTCGACCTGGGACCACACGCCGGCCTTCTCGAGCGCCTGCTTGGCGGCGCGCCCGTACGGTGCGTGCTCGGGGTTCGCGATCGCGATCCGCCGGAACTCGGGCTTGGCGAGATCCTCGAGCTTCATCGGCGCCGGACCGCCACTCGCCGTCCACACGACGATCTTGCCGCGGGCGTAGAGCCGCGCGGTGGTGCCATCGCAGCGCCCGGTGGCCACCACCTGGGCGACGAAGTCCTTGTTAGCAGCCGCGAACAGGAAGAACGGCGCGCCTTGCTCGATCTGCTTGGCGAGCAGGCCGCTCGAGCCGAAGTTGAACTCGGGGCTGACCTTGGTCTTGTCCTCGAACTCCTTGCCGAGCTCGGTGAACGCCTTCTGGAGGTCCGAGGCCGCGGCGATCCGCACCTTGCGCTCGCCGCCCGATCGGGAGGAGCACGCGGCGAGGGCGATCACCGCCAGGACGGAGCAGCTACGCACGGTACCAGCCTATCGCGCGATCGCCCGACGGTCACGCTGTCACCGTGATGTAACGCTGGGGTATGCTCGTGCGTGATGGAACGCCGGGTGGTCATCATCGAGGACGAGCGCGATGTGTCTCGGCTGCTGGAGTTCAATCTCCGTAGTGCGAGCTTCGAGGTCCATTCGGCCGCCACCGGAGCGGAGGGCGTCGCCCTGGTCCACCTGCACAAGCCCGATGTGGTGGTGCTCGATCTGATGCTCCCCGATACGTCGGGCTACGACGTCTGCAAGCAGCTCCGCGCGGATTCCCGGTCCGCCGAGGTCGGCGTGCTGATGCTGACCGCGAAGGGCGAGGCCGAGGATCGGATCCTCGGGCTCGAGGTCGGCGCCGACGACTACGTGGTCAAGCCGTTCGTCGTCCGCGAGGTGGTGCTCCGGGTCACGGCACTCGCCAACCGCCTCGCCGAGCGGCGCGCGCGGCCTGCCGCCGGCGATCCCAGCGCGGTCCTCAAGGTCGGATCGATCGAGCTCGATCCCGTGACGCACGACGTGCGGATCGGTGGCGTGCCCACCCAGCTCCGCCCGCTCGAGTACAAGCTCCTGCAGCTGCTGGTCTCCGAGCCGGGGCGGGTGTTCTCTCGCGAAGAGCTCCTCGAGCAGGTCTGGGAGATGCGCGGCGACATCAACACGCGGACCGTCGATGTCCACGTGCGTCGGCTGCGCGTCAGCCTGGGCCCTGCCGCAGACGTCATCGAGACGGTCCACGGCTTCGGGTACCGCGCGAAGCGCGACGGGGCCTGATACCCTCGGGCGGGCGTGCGCAACTCGCTCCGCAACCGTCTCCTCGTCACGTTCCTGATCCTGGTGGTCGTGGTGGGGGCAGGCACGCTGTTCGCGATCGAGCGGACCCTCGCCGATGACCTGGTGTCCTCGCTCGACAACCGCCTGTCCAAGCAGGGCCGTGCGGTCGCGGCGTGGCTGACGGTGGCCGGCCACCCGGATCGGCTCGCGCCACGCCTCGCGGCCGTGACGGGAACGCGGATCACGATCATCGGCGCCGATGGCCTGGTGCAGGGCGATTCGCTCGAGCCCTCGACGGTCGGGCGACCGATCGGCGACGCGAGCGAGGTCGCTAAGGCCAGGCGCGGCGAGGTCGGGCGCACGATCCGCCAGCTCCGCAGTGACGAGCCGCCTCAGTATCTGGTGGCCGTCCCCGCGGACTTCAACCGGGTGATCCGGCTCGCGGTGCCGCTCGGTGATGTGCTCGACACCCGTGCGCGCATGCGCAATCGCTTGCTCGTCGGCGCGGCATTCGCGTTCCTCGGCTGCCTGTTCTTGTCGTGGATCTTCATCCGCGCGATCACGCGCCCGTTGCAGTCGATGACCCGCACCGCCGTGAAGATGTCGGAGGGCGACTACGATGTCCCGCCACCGACCGACGCCGGTGGCGAGCTCGGCGTGCTCGCGCGCGCGATGATCCACATGGCCGGCGAGGTCAAGTCCCGGGTCACCGAGCTGACCCAGCAACGCGATCTGCTCTCCGTGGTGTTCGGCGGCCTCGTCGAGGGCGTGCTCGTCGTCGATCGCGCCGGCATCGTCGTGCTGCGCAATGATGCGGCCAAGCCCCTGGTCGGCGACGAGGACGCACTGCCCGCACCGCTCCGCCCGCTGATCGATCGCGCGCTCGCCGGTGAGCAGGCGGACGCCGAGCTCGTGCTGCTCGGGCGCGAGGTCCGCGCCAGCGCGCGGCCGCTCGGCGATCCGGGCGCGATCGTGGTGCTCTATGACGTGACGCGGATGCGCGCGCTTGAGGCGGTGCGCCGCGAGTTCCTGTCCAACGCGGCGCACGAGCTCCGCACGCCGGTGACCTCGATCTCGGGCTATGCCGAGACCCTGCTCGGCGGTGGCGTGGACGCGGAGACCTCGAAGGAGTTCCTCCAGACTATCCATCGCAACGCGCAGCGGATCGCGTCACTGGTCTCGGATCTGCTCGTGCTCGACACCCTCGGCGGTCGCCCGTCGATCGTTGGAGATCGTGGCACCGTGGCACTCGCGCAGGTCGTGAGCGATGCGGCGCGCACCACCAAGGGCGTCAGTCCAGGCGCGCAGGTCGAGGTCGAGCTCGCGGCGGACCTCGCCGTGCTCGGCACCCGCGACGGGCTCGATCACGTGGTCCAGAACCTGATCGACAACGCGGTCAAGTACGGCGGCGGCACGCCGGTGAAGGTCCGCGCAGAGCGCCGCGGTGCGCACGTGGTCCTGACGGTGAGCGATCAGGGGCCGGGGATCCCGAAGGGGCAGGAGGACCGGATCTTCGAGAGGTTCTATCGGATCGATGCCGGGCGGAGCCGCGCCGTCGGTGGCAGCGGTCTCGGGCTCGCGATCGTGAAGAGCCAGATCGAGGCGATGGGCGGGCGGGTGTGGGTCGAGCAGGCCAACCCCGGCGCACGGTTCGTGGTCGAGCTCGACGCGGCCTGAGCGGCCGGCGTCGGGGGCAGCAGGCGCGGCGCAAGAACAGCTACGCGCCCGGGAGCGGAACCGGGAATCGCAAATTCAGGGTCCGTTGTTACTCGTCGGCTTTGGGCAGCTGGATGGCCGGGCTCG
>JAYVRN010000074.1:0-8455 GCA_043776275.1 Myxococcales bacterium
CGGTACGCCGCGGCGCGCAGATCGAGGCACGGGCGAGGCAACGTGCCGCCGGCATCGATCACGAGCGACGTCCCGTAGTGACCCCACGCGCCCACGAGATCGGTGGGGCGCAGCCAGGCGGCGAGCTCGGCGATCACCGTGTCGCGACGCTCGCCGGCGAGCAGCCGCTCCTCGGTGAGCCCGGTGTGATGCGTGGCGGTGGGCGACAGCGGCCGCTGTGGTGCGATCACGCGCGAGAACATCTCGCCGGTGGCGGGGCGGTGGAGGACGAGGTGCACGAGCTCGTCGCGCGGGCTCGCGCTGGCCGTGTTGTAGGGCCAGGCGTTGGCCTCGCCCACGAGGATGACCAGATCCTCCCAGCGCTTCCTCATCTCGGGCAACGGGTGGCGCGGTGGCGCGGTGCGTGGCTGGCGGGGCGTGCTCCGGCGCGGTGAGCCCGCCTGGCAGGCGATCTGCGAATCGATCATCGCGCGCATCGGGGCGAGCAACGAACGGAATCGCTCGGGATCTCCCTCGAGCGCACCGAGCACGTGCATCAGCGCCTCGATCGTCGAGACGTACTCGTCGCTCGGCTCCTTGCGGATCCGGTAGATCGACGGCTCTGGCGCCGCGAACGCATAGCGGGGCAGGGCCTGCAGGATCGGATTGTCACGCACCACGCCGCGGGCCTGCGCCCACGTGCCGTCGACGACGACCAGCGTCACCGGCCCCTTCGGCGGATCACGGAGGATGTCCTTCGCGTCGGGGCCCGGGTAGAGAAAGATCGGCGGCCGCGCGGGATCCGAGAGCTGTGCGGCGAGCCGCGCGTGCTCCCCCCAGCGCATGCCGACGTGCAGTGTGGTCTGAGGGAGACACAGGCTCGCCATCCGCGCGGTCCCGATCGGCATGAACCGCTCGCGGGGATGCTGCAGGATCACGATCTTGGTGGAGGTCTCGATCCGCGGGAGCTGCGCGCAGTAGCACACGCTGACGGGACGCAGGCACCGCGTACACAGCGCGCGGGGCTCGGGACGTTCGGGTGCGAAACTCTGCACACTCCTTGGTACCGCAAGTTCGGCTGCATGTCGGGCCAGACCTGGTTAGACTGGATCGGTGCCGAGCATCTCGCTCGCGGTGGTGCCCTCGGCGACGCCCGGGGACAGTCGAGCCGCACTCGCTGAGCTGTGCGCCGAGCTCGGTCGCCTGCTCGCCACCACCGTGACGTGCTTTCATCCGGCCACCTATGGCGAGCTGACGGACGCACTCGCGAAGGACCGTGTCCAGTACGCCTGGATGTCGCCGGCGCAGATGGTGATGGCGGGCGAGCACATCCAGCTCCGGCCTTTGCTCTCGGCGGTGCGCAACGAACGCACAGACTATTGCTCCGCGCTGTTCGTGGATGCGGGGTCGCCGGCGCAGTTCACAGAGCAGCTCCGCGGCAAGACGATCGCGTGGGTCGATCGCACCTCGGCGAGCGGCTATCTGTTCGTGCGGCTCCAGCTCGCGGCGCGCGGCATCGAACCGGAGGGCTTCTTCGGCGGCGAGCTGTTCGAGAAGTCTCACGCCGGCGTCGTGCGGGCGGTGCTCGAGGGGCGCGCGGATGTCGGCGCGACCTACGCCGAGCGCCCCGCCGAGGGTGCCCCCGTCACGCGCGCCGGGTTCGTGGTCGTGGCGCCCGAGCACTCCGTGCGCGTCCTCGAGTGGACAGCGACGATCCCGAACGACGTCATCGTCGGCCACGGGCTGCTCTCGAAGGAAGATCACCGGATCTTCGGGAACGCGATCCTCACGCTGGCCGAGCGCACCGATGGGCGCGCGCTGCTCTACAACGCGTTCCACGCGGCGCGGTTCATCACCACGCCGCGCAACACGCTCAAGCCGCTCTACGATCTCGTGCGGCTCGCGCGCGCGCACGGGCTGCTGGCGCACCTGTGATCAGGGCGCCAGGTCCTCGCGCACCCGCACCGCGACCTTGATCGCATCGGGGTTGCGAGGATCGTCGGAGAAGCCGCGGAGCAGATCCACCGTGTGGAGCACCTCGCTCCACGGCACACCGTCGCCAAAGTCGATGAACACCGACTTCGCGGTGCGTACGCGCTCGCCGATCCGCGCCGCCAGATCGATGCCCTCGATCGTCTGCGCGTCGTCGATCGTCACCGAGAGATCGGCGTTGATCTTCAGCACGATCGGTTCGGCGAGCGGGATCACCTCGACGTTCTTTGGAGGAACATCGACGGTCTCCATGCGCACCATGATCGGCATCATCACGATGAAGATGATCAGGAGCACCAGCAGGACATCGATCAACGGTGTGACGTTGATCTCCTTGCTGCTTGCCGACATCCCCATGTCCTGGTGATACGCGGTCGCGCTCGCGGTGCCTATCGCGCGCCGCGAACGCCTCGTGACAGGGCGCGGAGCGCGCGGAACAGCAAGTGTCGCACCCCTCGGAGCTCAGCCCTCGGCGTTGCGGAGGAAGTCCGCGACCTCGGCGAACCGGGTGTCGAGAAACGCGCGGACCTCGCCGGTGATCGCGTGCTGCTGCATCGCCGCCGCCATGCAGCGCAGCCAGGCATCGCGCATCGCGAGGTTGACGCCGACGCGGCCGTGGCGCATCCGCAGGCGCGGGTGTCCGTGCTGCTGGACGTAGTCGTCCGGACCGCCGAGCCAGCCGATCAGGAACAGCGCGAAGCGATCGCGCGGGATGCGCGAGACCTTGCCGTCCGGATCGCACGGATGCAGGTGAGCGAGCACCGGCTCGTCGGCGCTCATCACGTCGTAGAACGTCTCGACCAGCGCCTTCACGCGGTCCGCTCCGCCGAGCAGATCGAAAGGCGTGTTCGATGGGCCGGGGGCAGACATCAGCGGACGAGGAAGAAGACCACGAGCGCGACCACGAGGAGAGCGAGCAGGATCAGGAACCGGCGGGTCGAGACGTTGGGCTGGGACTCGGTGCGCCCTCGCTCGCCCCACTGCCGAGTGTCGGACGCGTGCCCGCTGGGGCGCTCGGGTCCGAGGTCGGCCATCGTCATGGGACAAGTGTGCCGCATTCCAGGCGCCGGGGCGACAGACCGCCCCTCGGTGGCATACGTTGGTAGTCCCATGACGCGTGCTCGCCTCGCCACGGTGCTGTTCGTCGCTCTCGTGCCTGCCGGGTTCGCCTCCAGGGCCGCCTCTGCGGACTGCGCAGCCGCGGAGCTCCAGACCACGGTCGTCACCCCCCAGGGCGCCGAGATCCCCAGTGATGGCGGGATCCTGGTGGCCTCGACGTTCCAAACGGGTCCGAGGCAGGAGAAGGACGGGGAGGCGGTGCGCCCGGGCTGGCGCCTGCGCGGCAAGAAGCTCACCGCTCCGAAGATCGATGTGCTGGCGCCCGGCCTGGCCGTGTATCGGGTCACGTTCGATGGCAAGGCCGCGCCGGTCGAGCTCGAGGACGAGGAGCACAAGGTCGTGGCGAAGGTCGCTGGGAGCAAGGCGAAGGTCGCGCAGCTCGCCGCTCCGAAGGTCAAGAAGGTGTCGTTCTCGGCGACGATGTCTCGCCACTCCTCGCAGAGCATCCAGGCCACGCTCGTGGGCGAGGCACCGCCGGAGGCGTATGCGGTGGTGATCGCCGATGCCAAGGGCACGGCCCAGTCGTGGGGGCGCGTGGCCAAGGGGCTCGTCCAGTTTCCGTACTCGCACAGCGATTGCGGGATGCTGCCGAACGGCACCACGGTGGCCGCGGTCGGCTCGATGGTCACGCTGTCCTGGGTGACCGCCGATGGCCGCCGCTCGGAAGCGAGCAAGCCGATCAAGCTCACCGAGCAGTCGGTCAAGCCGAACCCGTACTGAGCTGCGACACCTGGGACAGCGTCGGTCGTCGTACTCTCCGCCAGAGACGTGCGCTAGTGTCCGCGCATCATGAACCGCGCACTACCCCTGCTCCTCGTGGGTGCGATCGGTCTCGGCGCGCACGTCGCGCACGCCGACGAACCAAAGATCGCGTACCAGAAGTTCGAGCTCGCCAACGGCCTCAAGGTCTACGTGATCGAGGATCACAAGGCACCGATCGCCTACGAGGTCCTGTGGGTCGACGTCGGCTCCAAGGACGAGGTAGCCAATCGCACCGGGTTCGCCCACCTGTTCGAGCACCTGATGTTCAAGGGCTCGGCGCACATCCCCGACGGCAAGATGGACAAGCTCCTCGAAGAGGCCGGCGGGTGGTCCAACGCGTTCACCTCCGGTGACATGACGGTCTATCAGAACGTCGCCGGCTCGAACTTCCTCGAGCAGATGCTGTGGATCGAATCCGATCGCCTCGCCGGCCTCCTCGATTCGTTCACTCAGCCCAAGCTCGACAACCAGCGCGACGTTGTCCTCAACGAGCGGCGGCAGAGCTACGAGAACCGGCCGTACGGCATGGCCTCGCTGATGATCTCGGAGAACCTGTGGCCGAAGGATCACGGCTATCACTGGTCGACGATCGGGTATCCCTCGGATCTCAAGGCCGCGCAGGTCAAGGACGTCGCTCAGTTCTTCCGCACGTACTACGTGCCGAACAACGCGACGATGGTGATCGCCGGTGATGTGAAGTTCGCGGACGCGAAGAAGCTCGTCGAGAAGTACTTCTCGTGGATCCCTCGCGCGCCCGCGCCCGCGCGCCCGCAGTACAAGGTGCCGGCGCCGATCACAAAGGAGATCGTGCTGAAGACCACCGATGACGTGCAGGTCCCGCGCGTCTACCTGTCGTGGCGTGGCCCCGCCAAGTACACCTCCGAGGAGCCCTCGCTCGATGCGCTCGCCGCGATCCTCGGTGATGGCAAGTCCAGCCGCCTCTACAAGCGCCTCGTGTACGACGAGAAGATCGCGCAGGACGTCAACGCCGGCTTCGATGGCCAGGACATCGGCGGCGACTTCACGATCCAGGTGACCGCGAAGCCGGGCGTCGATCCGCAGCGGCTGATCAAGGAGATCTCCGAGGAGGTCGCGAAGCTGGCGAGCACGGCGCCCGAAGCCAAGGAGCTCGAGCGCGCCCAGAACTCGCAGGAGGCCTCGTTTCTCAATGGTCTCGAGCCCACGCTGTCGCGCGCGATCGCGCTCGCCGGCTACGACGTGCAGGCCAAGGATCCGGACTACTTCGCGAAGGATCTCGCACGCCGTCGCGCGGTGACCACGACCCAGGTCCAGGCCGTCGCCGCGAAGTACTTGAAGCCGAACGCGCGGGTCGTGCTGACGATCAGCCCTGGCAAGAAGCCGCAGGAGAAGCCGTGAAGCACTCGAAGCTCATCACCTCGATCCTGGCCTCGATCCTCGTCGCCACCGCGACGTCCGCGTTTGCACAGCCCGGGGCCGGCGCTCGGCCTGCGCCCGCTCCCACCGTGTTCGAAAGCTCCGGGATCTCGGACTGGGCCACGCCACCGAAGCCGACCAAGGAGCCGGGGTTCACGCCTCCCGTGGGCAAGCGCATGAAGCTCGCGAACGGCGTCCAGCTGCTCGTGGTGGAGAACCACAAGCTGCCGATCGTCTCGCTGCAGCTCGTGATCCCGGGGGCCGGCTACGCCGCCGATCCGAGCGGGAAGGGCGGGCTCGCCGCGTTCACCGCCGACCTCCTCGACGAGGGCGCCGGTGGGCTGTCTCCGATCGCGATCGCCGAGGAGACCGATCGGCTCGGCGCCGGGATCAACGTGGGCACCGATGCCGATGCCGCGTACGTCTCGATCAGCACGCTCGCCAAGACGCTCGATTCGACGATCGAGCTCGCGACCAAGGTGATCACGCAGCCAGGGTTCGACGACAAGGAAGCCGATCGCGTGAAGGGCGATCGCAGCACCTCGCTCGAGCTGCGGCGCGATCGTCCACGCGAGGTCGCCGCGCTGATGTTGAATGGCGCGCTCTACGGCGCGGACTCCGCCTATGGCCACCCGGGCTCGGGCCTCCGCGAGGAGTTCAAGAGCGTCACCGTGGCCGACGCGCGCGCGTTCTACCAGGAGCACTGGAACCCCGCCGTGATGACGCTCGTCGTCGTCGGTGACATCGATCCCAAGGCGATGAAGGCCAAGCTCGAGGCCGGCCTCGGTGCGTGGAAGCCCACGGGGAGCAAGCGCCCGGCGAAGGCGACGGCGGCCCCGGCGAAGCTCACCAACCGGCTTCTGCTGGTGGATCGTCCCGCTGCGGCGCAGTCCGATGTGCGGATCGGCCTGATCGGCCCCGATCGCAAGGACAAGCGGTTCTTCGCGTTCGAGGTCTATCGCACCACGCTCGGCGATGGCTTCACCAGCCGCCTCACGCAGCGCCTCCGCGAGCAGCTCGGCATCACCTATGGTGCGAGCGCGAGCATGGACTGGCGCGTCGCGCGCGGGCCGTTCGTGATCGGCACGGCGATCGTCACCGCGGCAACCGGGCAGGGGCTCTCGGAGACCTTGAAGCTGGTCGAGGAGCTGACCACCACGGACATCCCGGCCGCGGAGCTCGAGAAGTCGAAGCAGAACCTGATCCGCGCGCTGCCCGCACGGTTCGGGACCAACGCCTCCACCGCGGACGCGTTCGCCGAGCTGGTGCTGCAGGGGCTGCCCGACAACTGGTACGCGCGGTACGCCGACGGGGTCCGCAAGGTCGCGGCGAAGGACGTCAAGGCGACGGCCAAGGCCGTGGTCCCCACCAAGCAGCTCGTGATCTCGGTGGTGGGCGACATGAGCAAGGTTCGCGCCGACATCGATAAGCTGGATCTCGGTGATCCCGCGATGTTCGACCTCTACGGGATGCCGCTGAAGAAGTAGTTTGCGCCCGATGGGGACCCCGCGGTATCGAGGGGTGAGATGAGCGAGCGCAGGCACCACACGCGGCACCCGATCCAGGTGCCGGTCAACGTGAGTGTTGGTGCGCGGCGTGATCGCGTCGGGATGATCCGCGACCTCAGCCGGAGCGGGATCCTGTTCCACAGCCTGTCGCGGTTCGCGATCGGCGAGCGGCTCGCGCTGATGTTCCGGGTCGATCGCGCCAAGGGATCCACCGGCGGTCAGGTCGTGCGCGTCGACACCGACGATCACCCTGACAACATCTTCCGCTACCTCACCGCGGTGCAGTTCGACGCGCCGCTGCTCGATCTCGAGATCCCGCAGCACGACACCGACCCCGATCATCCGGCCGTCCGAACGATCGATCGCGACACCTGATCAGTTTCGCGGCTTCGGATCCTCGTCGGTCAGGTTCGTGCGCTGGTTGAGCCAGCCGAGCAGCGCGGGTCCGCTCGGTGGTGGGCCCGCATCGTCGAGCCGCCAGATCCTCGCGCGATCATCCTCCGCCCCGGAGATCAGCAAGCCACCCGGGGTGAACGAGACCGCCTTCACCGCCGTCTTGTGACCGATGAACCGGCGCCCGGGCCCGCCACCCAGCGGCCACACCCAGACGGTCCCATCGATCCCCGCGGAGGCAATCCACTTCCCGTCGCGGCTCACGTCGATGTCCTTGATCCCGACCTCGTTGCCGAGCAGCTTCTGGCCGGGCCCACTCGGGATGTCATCGACGGCGACGATGTTGTCGCCACCCGCCGAGACCACGTGCTTGCCATCGGGGCTGAACACGAAGTCGCGCACCACATCGGTGTGGCTCGTGAGCGTTCGGATCCGGGCGCCTTCGCTGGTCCACAGCGTGGCCACGCCATCCTCGTCACCCGCCGCGATGTACTTCCCATCCGGTGACAGCGTGAGGGCGCGGAGCTCGGCGGCGTGTGCCTGCACCATCTCGCCCTTGCCGGTGAGCGGATCGAGGTGCCCGATCGTTCCGTCGTAGCCGCCAACGATCACGACGGTGCCCTCGCGATTCCACACCACCGGCCGGAGGCCGTGATGGTGGCGACGGATCTCCTTGCCGCGCGCGCTCGTCACGTCCCAGACGAACACGCGGCCGTCTTCGTCGGTGGAGGCGAGCCGGGTCCCATCCGGCGAGAAGGCGACGCCACGGACGGTGTTCGAGTGACCGTGCAGCTGCCGGGCATTTCCCGAATCGAGCTCCCACAGGTAGATCTCGTGATCGGTTCCGGCGGTGGCGAGGTACTTGCCGTCGGCAGACATCGTCATCGTCTCGATCGGTCCGGTGTGCCTCGCGAGGACGACGGAGGTCCCATCGTCCAGGCGCCAGTAGCGCACGGTGGAGTCGTCACTTCCGGTCGCCACGTGGACATCGTCGGGTGATGCGATCACGTGCTCGACATCGTTGGTGTGGCCTTCGAGCACACGCGCCATGCCGAGGCGGCCCGCCTCGGTGGCGACCTCGAGCGTGGTGGGCCACTCGAGCGCCTCGGGCTTCCTCGCGAGTCCCTTGAGGATGGCCGCCGCCTGGCTCGGATCGGAGCTGAGGGCCTTCCGCGCGAGCTTGACCAGCAACCTGGCGTACTCGCGTTCGGCCTTCACGCGCTCGTTGTCGGCGTTGATCGTCGCCGCCTCCGCTTCCGCGCGCCGGCGATCGAGCTCCTTGATCGAGATCACCGCGACCACCGCCA
>JAYVRN010000075.1:0-8452 GCA_043776275.1 Myxococcales bacterium
CCCGCGCGACACCATCTTCACCGTCGATTCTGGAGAGCACTTCCTGTTCGCAACGCACTTCCTCGAGGTCAACGATCCCGATGCGTTCATCGTGATGACCGGCCTCGGCTCGATGGGCCAATCGATCGGCGCCGCGATCGGCGCGCAGCTCGCATATCCCCAGCGCACCGTCGCCGCGATCTGCGGTGATGGTTGCTTCGCGATGAACGCGTTCGAAATCGCCACCGCCGTGGCCGAGCGCCTCCCGCTCCGGGTGTTCGTGTTCAACGACGAGCGCCTCGGGATGGTGGAGAACGGCCATCACAAGGTCTATGGCCGTCGCCCTGCGTATCCGACCACACCTCTCGACGTGTGCGCGGTGGCCGTGGGACTCGGCGCGCTGACGCTCCGGATCGATGGCGTGGATCAGCTCGATGCCGCTCGCGAGATGCTGCGCTGGGCCGCGGGCCCGGTGGTGATCGACGTCGCGATCGACCACGAGATCATGCTCGCGAAGCAGGATCGCGTGGCCGCGATGACCCCGGTGCCGCCGCCGCCACCGTCTCGGCCGTCTCGGCCGCCGCTCGAGCTCGTGAACTGACGCGTCACGGTCTCGCGGGAGCGCCGAACATCCTGGTCATCTCCGCGAGCACGGCGGCGGTGGCCGGACGGCTACCGTTGCACCCCGAGATCCGAGGAGCCGCGGCCGTGCCCTCGGCGAAGAACACGTAGCGCGGGCTGGTCAGCTTGCCCATGCTGCAATCGTCCTGGCTCATGTCGAGCTCGAGGTCTTTGGTGATGTCGCCCTTCCAGCTGCCCTCCACCGCCACCTTGTACGAGTACGCGTAGAGGCAGAGGTCGGGGCGCCCCTGGCATTGCTTCGCGTTCGTCACCCGGGGGAGCTCGCGGACGATCTTCGCGACGAACACGTGCTTGGCGGCCTTCATCGCGGGGCCGAGCTTGGGAGGAATGCAGTCGCACGCGGTTGAGGGCCGCGGGGCGAGCAAGGCGAGGAAGACGAGGGAAGGTGCTCTCATCCGGGTCGAGACGCGCGACCCGCGATGAAGTTCTGTCGGGCGGCGCGATCGCGCGACACCAACACGTGCGCCGAGGACACAGGAGATGAGCGAATCTTCACCTGAACGGATAGGCGACCGGCGGATGCTGCGGGCGAACTCGGTCCCGTGCCGAGCGCCCGCGGCGAGGTGGCCTACGCCCGCCGGTACCTGATCTCGAGGTGGCGTACACCGCGAATGAAGTTCGAGCGTGAGGCGACGAGTGCGCCGGTACGCTCGACCTGCTCGACGCAGCTCACGAGCTCGCGGAACACGTACTTCGCCTCCATCCGAGCGAGCGGTGCGCCGACGCAGTAGTGAGTGCCATACCCGAACGCGAGGTGGTCGCCGGGAGGGCGGTCGATGTTGAAGCGGTCCGGATCGGCGAACACGTGGTCGTCGCGGTTGGCGGATGGAAAGAACACCACGACCTTGTCACCCTCCGCGATCGTTCGCCCGCCGAGCTCGGCTGCGTCGGTCGCCGTGCGACGGAACTGGATGACGGGCGGATCGAAGCGGAGCATCTCCTCGACGGCATTCGGGATCAGCGCTGGATCGGCCTGCAGACGACGATACACGTCCGGGCGATCGATCAGCAGGTCCAGCCCGAAGCACAACAGGCTCCGTGTGGTGTCGCTCCCGGCGTTGAACAGCAACATGAAGAACGCCTGGAACTCACCATCGGTGAGGCGGCGCCCGTCGAACTCGGCCGCGAGGAGGTCGCTGACCAGATCGTCGGCCGGGTGGGCACGCTTGTGGGCGCCGAGTTGCGCGCCGTACGTTCGCATCTCGTCCGCGGCGGCCATGCCATCTAGAAGCGAGGCTGCGCGGTCGGTCACGCTGGTGCCCAGCATGCGCTCCGTGAGCGCGAACAGGCGCGCGCGATCTTCGAGGGGGACCCCGAGGATCTCGCAGATCACGAACAGCGGCATCTCGCCCGCGACCTCGACGGCGAAGTCGCAGGCGCCGCGGTCACGCACCGCCGCCACGAGCTCGGCCGCGCGACGTGCGACCCGGACCTCGAGCTCGGCGACGCGTCGCGGGTTGAACGCCTTGTTCACCAGCCGGCGGAGCATCGTGTGATCCGGTGGATCACGGTTCAACATGCCCTCGCGAAGCTTCTCGAGGAACTCCGCAGGTGGGTCCGCCAGCAAGGCCCCGCCTCGCCAGGACGAGTACCGACGAGGGTCGCGGAGCACCGTCATGACGTCGGCGTGACGCGTGATCGCCCAGAACCCGCGTCCACCAGGCTCGCTCTGCCACGACACCGGATCCTCGGTGCGGA
This sequence comes from Myxococcales bacterium, assembly GCA_043776275.1. GTDB lineage: Bacteria > Myxococcota_A > Polyangia > Haliangiales > Haliangiaceae > JABFXX01. Next base: position 2,320 of record JAYVRN010000075.1, read on the forward strand.
GGCGACGGAACTCCTGGTGTGGGAGACCGTGAAGATAGGTATCCGGATCTGAGAGGTCCACGCCGGGCGAGTGTACGAGGAGTCTCGCCGGGGCGCACTTGGATGTAGAATCTGTAGAATGCGTCCCGTGCAACGCGCCGGGATCCTCGGCATCGGCACGTACCTCCCCGAGGAGGTACGTCGCAACGACTGGTGGCCCACCGAGGTCGTCGAGGCGTGGATGTCGGCGCGTCGAGGGCCGCCTCCGTTGCCGCCGGCACCCACGGCGGGCATGGCGCGCGTGATCGCAGCGATGACCCAGCAGGCCTACGATCCGTTCCAGGGCGTGACCGAGCGCCGCGTGATGCCGGCAGACATGAAGTCCGTCGACATGGAGGTGATGGCTGCCGAGCAGGCGATCGCCATCGCGGGCATCGACCGTCGGGAGATCGGCGCGGTCCTGACGCACAGTGCGGTCCCCGAGTACCTGCTCAGCAACAGCGCGAGCTTGCTGCACCACCGGCTCGGCTTGCCGGCCGACTGCTTCTCGATGCAGGCGGAGGCGTCGGGGTTCTCGTTCATGATGCAGCTCGGGATCGCCGAGCAGATGATCGCGCTGGGACGCGTACGCTACGTGCTGTGCACGCAGTCGTGTGCGTCGTCGCGCCTGATCGACAGGAATGATCCCCACTCGCCGTTGCTGGGCGACGGTGCGTCCGCCGTGATCGTGGGGCCGGTGGCAGAGGGTGGCGTGCTGGCGAGCGTGTACCGCACCGATGGCGCACTCCCTCGAGCGCTCGTGGCGAGCGTACCCGGGGGACGTTGGTACGACCCAGGGCAGGTGGTGCTGCATCGCGCCGACCCCGTTCACGCGATCCAGACCTTCCTCGAGACGGCCGACCGCGCGAAGGAGGCGGTCGATGCGGTGCTCGCGCGTCTGGACCTGCTCCCCACGCAGGTGGACTTCTTCGGTGCCCATCAGGGTACGCCGTGGCTACGGCACGTCATCCAGGATGTCACCGGGTTGACGAACGCGCGTGCCGTCGACGTGTTCGCCACGACCGGATACATGGTCGCCGTGAGCATTCCGTTGGTGCTCGCGATCGCCCTTCGAGAAGGCCAGCTGCGCGCGCGCGATCTCGTGGTCCTGTTCGGCGGTGGCGTCGGGTCGACGTATGGAGCATCCGTGCTCAGGTGGGGCGACGCTGGATGAACGAGGTCGCCTCGCGGGTGCTGCACATCTGGTTCAAGCCGATCGCCAAGAAGGGGATCTCGCTGGAGCAGATGGTCGAAGGGACCCAGGTCTCGATCGCGAAGCTCCGCAGCAAGAGTGCGCGGATCGACTGGTCGGACTTCTGCGCCATCCACGCGAACCTCCGACCGCACTTCACCGATGAGGAGCTGGTGGAGATCGGGCGTTCGTACTTTCGCTCGCCCGCGCTTCGCTTCGTGTTCGTGATCGCCCGCCTCCGGCTGACGCCGATGGGGTTCTACCGGTTCCTCAACAAGCCGAGGAAGGGCGCCGGCAATCAGATGTTCAACTGCATGGTCCCCCATCATCAGGAGCTCTCGGAGCACGAATGCGTCCTCGAGCTCACGGTCGAGGAGGGCTACGAGGTGTGCTGGGACTTCTTCCTGATCTCCAAGGGGAACATGGAGGAGATGCCGAAGTTGCTCGGCTATCCCGCCGCCGGCGTCACGCTCGAGCGGATCCCGCGCGGCGGCAGGTACCACATCACGATCCCCAAGCGGACGCGATTCTTGACCCGGCTCCGGCGCGCGCTGACCTGGCCGTTCACGGTGCGCGCGGCCGCACGCGAGCTGCAGGAGGCTCACGAGACGCTGCGCGATCGGTACGCGGAGATCGATGCCGCCAACACCGCGCTCGATCACCAGCGCGCGCTGCTCGATACGGCGTACCGGTTCGGGCAGCGGATCTACAGCGAGCGAGATCCGGCGACCACGGCGATCGCGATCGCGAACGCGCTCGTCGAGATCGCCGGGTTCGCGGGCGCCGAGATCTCGGTCGCGCTCGACGATCACCACGCACGGCCCGAGCAGGCGCGCGCGGGCACCGCCGTCGACGACGCAGGTGCGAAGACGCTCGATCTCTCGAGCAGCGGTCACCTCTCGGGCACGATCCGGATGGCGCTCCGGGCGGGCGCCGAGGCAGCCGAGGCCCAGACGTTGATCGATCTGCTCGCGCCGACGATCGTGCTCGCACTCGATAACGCGTTCGGCTATCGCGCACTGTCGGACTACCAGAAGAACCTCGAGACCATCGTGGAGGAGCGCACCACCGAGCTGCGGTCGACGAGCGCCAAGCTCGCGGGCACGGTCGAGGAGTTGACCGCCGCGCAGGGGGTGCGCGAGCGGTTCTTCGGCCACATCTCGCACGAGATCCGTACGCCGCTCTCGCTGATCATGCTCGCGGTCTCGGACATCGAGCGCCGCGCCGGAGCGCAACTCGACGACCGTGGCCGCGCGAGCCTCGGCGCGGTCAACGATGCGGCGCGAAAGCTGGTGCGCCTCGTCGACGAGTTGCTCCTGCTCGCGGCCGGCCAGGAGGGCAAGCTTCGCCTGCATCGCGAGCCCACCGAGCTCGCCGCGCTGGTGGCGAACCTGATCTCGGCGTGGCGCCCGGCCGCGGATGCCGCCGGCCTCACGCTGCTCGCGCGGGCGCCGGCGGTGCTGGTCGCGAATGTGGATCCCGTCGCGATCGAGCGGATCGCCACCAATCTGATGTCGAATGCGGTGAAGTACACGCCCCCCGGAGGGGTGGTCGAGATCGAGCTCAAGAGCCGAGAACCCACCACCGTCGAGCTTTCGGTCCTCGATTCCGGACCGGGCATCCCGGACGAGCTCGCGGCGCGGTTGTTCGGCCGCTTCGAGCGGTCGAGCGGTGACGATCGCCGCAAAGCCGGCCATGGCCTCGGCCTCTCGCTCGTCAAGCAGCTGGTAGAGGCGCATGGCGGTGAGGTCACGGCGATGTCGCGCGGCGCTGCACCGGGCGCGCACCTCCGCGTGACGATCCCGGAGGCCGTGCAGCCACCGACCACCGCGGCGGTGCGGCCCACGATCGAGGCCGTCCCGGTCACGAGCGCGATCCCGGCCGGCACGGTGCTTGCGCCGAGCGGGATGTCCAGTGGGACGATCCTCCTCGCGGAGGATGACGAGCAGCTCGCGGAGATGATCGCGCGTGAGCTGTCCGACGAGTATACGGTGGTGGTCGCCCATGATGGTGCGACGGCGTTGCAGCTCGTCGAGCAGCATCAGCCGCAGATGCTGGTCACGGACATCCAGATGCCCGGGCTCAGCGGCATCGAGCTCGCGAAGCAGTTTCGCGTGGCCACGAAGGATCGTCTGGCGCCGATCATCATCCTGTCCGCGATCATCGATCTCGGCACGCGGGTTGCGGGGCTCGAGGCGGGCGCGGTCGACTACGTCACCAAGCCGTTCGATCCGCGTGAGCTCCGCGCGCGCGTGAAGGCCCAGTTCCGGATGCAGACGCTCGCGCTGCGCTTGCATCGCGCAGAGCAGCTGTCGGCGCTCGGCATCTTGACGGCGGGGCTGGCGCACGAGCTGCGCAACCCCGCGAACGGGATCGTCAACGCGATCGCGCCGCTGATGGAGCTGTTGCCGAAGCACCTGACAGCGCCGGAGACCGGGCCGGGGCAGCTGCTCGACGTGATGTCCGGCTGTGCCGAGCAGATCGGGTTCCTGTCGCGCCAGCTGCTGAGCTTCCGCAGTGGCAACCAGCTCGAGCTCCGTTCCGCACCGGCCCAGGAGCTGGTGAGCCGGGCAGTGTCGCTGGCGCACCGTGCGCTGCATGGGGTGGAGATTCGTTCGGACCTGCTGCTCCAGCGTGAGGTGATGTGTGCGCCACCGCTGCTCATCCAGGTGCTCACGAACCTGCTCGAGAATGCGGGATATGCGGCGGGGGCGGGTGGCTGGGTCGAGATCGGTGCGCGGGCACAGCAGGGTTCGATCGTGTTCGAGGTCGCGGATAGTGGCCCGGGGGTTCCTGCGAAGCTGCGGGATCGCGTGTTCGAGCCGTTCTTCACCACCAAGCCGCCCGGCGCCGGGACGGGGCTGGGACTTCCGCTCGCGCGCGCGATCGTGCATCAGCACGGCGGCGTCCTCGAGATCCGCGACCGCACCACGGATCCCGGGGCCACGCGGCAGGTGTTCGTCATCGAGCTTCCCGTCGATTCCGCCCGCGACCGCACCATCGGCACGGTATGATTCACGAATCCGTGACCGAGCCGGTGACAGCCCGACCGCTCGTCCTCTACGTGGATGACGAGCGAGCGAACCGCGTGGTGTTCGAGCAGTCGCTCGGCGCCGACTTTCGCATCCAGGCGGTGGCGGATGCCGCGGCCGCGCTCGCGGTTCTCGACGCGCAAGAAGTAGCGGTGCTCGTGACCGACATGCGGATGCCGGGGATGAGCGGTGAGGAGCTGCTGCGGATCGCGAAGGAGCGCAAGCCTTCCACGATCCGGATGGTGGTCACCGCGTACGCCGACGTCGATCCGATCCTCCGCGCGATCAACGAAGGTCTGGTCGCGAGGTACATCATCAAGCCATGGATCCGCGCCGAGCTCGTGCAGGTGCTGCGCTGGGCGACCGAGGCCTGGACGTTCTCGCGAGACTCGATGGCGCTTCACGCACGGCTGATGGAGACCGAGCGGCTCGCCACACTGGGCAGCATCGCCGGCATGCTCGTCCACGATCTCAAGCAGCCGCTGATGTCGCTCCTCATCAACGTCGATCACCTGCGCGAGCTGGCGAAAGCCGCGCCGACGCTGCAGGACGCGCTGTCTCGGGCGCCGCTCGATCAAGGAGAGCGGGTACGGCTCGGGCTCCTGGTCGATGATCTCGATCCGCTGACCACCGATCTCAGGACGTCGGCGATGCACCTCAGCTCGCTGATCGAAGGGCTGCGCGAGCTCAGCCGGCCGCGCGACAAGAGCGCCAACCTGCAAGCCGCAGATCCGTTGCCGATCGTTCGCCATGCGATGGCGGTGTGCCAGGAGCTGGTGATGCGCGCACATGCGTCGATCGACTACGAAGGGCCGGGCGTGCTGCCGCGCGTGCAGATGTCGGCGACCGAGCTGACCCAGGTGTTGATCAACCTGGTCCAGAACAGCGCCCAGGCCGTGGCCGCGCGCGGTGCGCCACAGGGCAAGGTCTCGATCGTCGGGCGCACCGAATCAAACATGGTCGAGCTGTGCGTCCGCGATGATGGTGTGGGGATGGGGCCGGAGATCCTCGGGCGCGTGGGGACCCCGTTCTTCACCACGCGGGCGGAGGGCACGGGCCTCGGGCTGGCGCAGTGCCAGCGGCTGATCGGCAGCGCGGGTGGGCGGTTCCGGATCGAGAGCGAGCCCGGCATCGGGACCACGGTGACGATCATGCTCCCCGTCGCCGCCTGAGCGTCTCCGGGCCTGATCAGCGTCCAAGTCCGCGGAATCAGGGCATGCTGTTTCCGTGTCCACCGGAGGCGTGCGTCGAGGCTCTTACTGGGCAGCGTGCAGGTTCGTGGACTCATGTCACTTGGAACGGGAGCTCGGCTAGACGTGGCTTCTCGCACGGATGCTCGTAGCCGCTTGCTCTCGGAGCTCGCCGCGGCACCGGCGCGCAGGGGCTATGGCATCGCGTACGACCTGCTCGGGAATCGCGCCGAGGCCGAGGAGGCCGTGCAGGAGGCGCTCGCGCGCGCGTGCGAATCGATCGGCGATCTTCGCGAGCCCGCCGCGGCACCCGCGTGGTTCCTCCGGATCGTGACGACCATGTGCCTGCGCACCCTGCGTCGCCGCCGGCTCAAGAAGAAGCTGTTCGGATGGTGGCCGGGCAAGGACGACGACACCGATGCCGCACCGAGTGGCGCGAAGACCACCGCGGACACCGGGACGGACGACATCGCGGAGCGCATGCATGCGATGGCCACCGTGGAGCCGCGCGAGGCGCTCGCCGGGCAGCAGGCCCTCGCGTCGATGCTGGGGCGGCTCGAAGATCTCTCTGCGCAGCAGCGCACCGCGCTGGTGCTGCGCTACGGGCACGACCTTCCGGTGGCGGAGGTCGCGCAGATGCTCGGAGTCGAGCTCGCCACCGCCAAGACGCATCTCGTTCGCGGCCTCGCAAAGCTGCGCGA
>JAYVRN010000076.1:0-8428 GCA_043776275.1 Myxococcales bacterium
TCGCTCGAGGTCTCGGCGATCACCGGGATCCCGTTGATCAGCGGATAGAAGCAACGGATCGGCGTGAACGCGGCGGTGTCATCCTCCTTACGGAGATCGAGCACGGCCCGCGCGCGGAACATCCGCACGTCGCGCGCGGTGCCGTACTCGCCGAACGCGACCTCGAGCCGCACGCCCGCCGCGCGCAGGCGATCGAGGATCTGCTCGCGCCGCGCGGTCACGGCGCCGTGGAACACGAGGGCATCGCCGCGCTCGCGCACCCGATCGGCACGGATCATCGCGGGGCAGTGCGCGAACGGAATCAGGGTCGCGCGGCCGGGCGGGAGGTGCGCGAGGTTGGTCGCCGAGAAGTCCCACACCGCGAACCGCGCCAGCGCCGTTCGATAGGCCGGCGTGATCAACGGGTTGCCGACGACCGCGAGCTGCTCGCTGTTGAACAGGAGCGTGTCCGCAGGCAGCGCGGCGATGTGGGCCTCGGCGAGCAGGTGTCCACCGACGATCAGGTTCCACGCCTCGAGATCGATGTGGTTGGTCGAGCGCACCACGCGCTGCCCGCAGGCGACGAGCATGGCCGCGAGGTACTCGGCGCAGTCGTCGAGCGCGTGCGCGTGGACATAGCCGTCCGGAACGATCTGCGTCACGTTGAACGGCCGCATCGCCTCCCTCGTTCGGCGGAGACGACCCGCGCGAGCCCGATCGTCCAGGGTCGCGGCACGATGCCGAGCGCCTGGATCTTGGTCGTGTCGAGCACGGTGGCACGCGGCCGCGCGGCGTTGCGCCGATCGTCCTCGCTCGTCGTGGGCACCACGCGCGTCACATCGATTCCGGCGGCCTCCGCGATCGCGCAGGCGAAGCCGTGGCGGCTGGTGGCGCCGTCGCCGGTGTAGTGAAGGATCCCGCCTGGCGCGCCGCGCACCGCGAGCTCGAGCAACGCGTCCGCGAGATCGTCTGCCCACGTGGGTGTGCCATGGAGATCCGTGACCACACGGATCGACGGTTTGCTCGCGAGCCCGGCGAGGATCCGCTGGACGAAGCCGTGGCCTCCCTCGGCGAACACCCACGAGGTCCGGATCACCGTGCCGCCGGCCGCGAGGACGAGCGCCTCGCCGGCGGCCTTGCTCGCGCCGTACTCGCCCACGGCGCCGGGCGGATCGTCCTCTCGATAGGGCCGGCCTAGCTCGCCGTCGAACACGTAGTCCGTGGAGAGCTGGAGGAGCGGGATCCCTTGCGCGGCGCAGGCGCGCGCGACGTTCCCGGCGCCGATCGCGTTGACCGCATATGTCGCCTCTCCCGCCGTCTCGGCGGCATCGACCTGTGTGAACGCCGCGGCGTTGACCACCGCATCCGGTGCATCGGCGGCCAGCCGGGAGGCGAGCGCGTCGGGATCGCAGATGTCGAGCTCGGCGCGCGATCGCGCGAGGACCTGGAGGCCGCGCGCGGCACCGCGAACGATCAGGCGGCGGCCACACTGGCCATGTCCGCCGGTGATGAGGATCCTCATGGCGAGAACGCCGGGAGCTCGGCATCCGCGAGCAGCGGTGCCGCAGCATCGCGTGCCGAGACCAGCGGCGTGGTCAACGGCCACGGGATCGCGAGCGTGGGATCATCCCAGCGGAGCGCGCGATCGTCTTCGGGATTGAAGGGTGCGGTCAGCTTGTAGAGTACGTCCGCGCGCTCGGAGATCGCCTGATAGCCGTGCGCGAACCCCGCCGGGATGTACAGCTGGCGCCGATTGACCGCGGACAGCTCGGTCCCGAACCACTGCCCGAACGTGGGCGAGCCGCGACGGACGTCGATCGCCACGTCGTAGATCTCGCCGTGGACCACGAGGACGAGCTTGGCCTGAGGCGACAGCCGGTAGTGCAGGCCGCGCAGCGCACCGCGCACCGAGCTGGCGAGGTTGTCCTGAACGAACACGTCGGAGATCCCGAGCGCCGCCGCGCGCTCGCTGCGATACAGCTCCATCACGCTACCGCGCGAGTCCGCGTGCACCTCGGCCTCGAGCAGCAGCACGCCCGGGAGCGTCGTGGTGGAGGACTTCACGCGTCCATCCTCGCATGCCTGCGGTCGTGCGCCGGAGCGACTGAGGGCAGCGGGAGATCGTCAGTCGGGGACGACGTCGAGCCACGCCGCGTACGCCAGATCGTGCTGCAGCACCAGGCCGAACGTCCCGGCGGCCGGGAGCTGGTCGGGCGGTGCGAGGACGATCGTGTCCTCCACGGTGGTGCCATTCGCCGAGCTGCACGCGAGCTCGTCGTCGGCGGTGACCTGGAGCGAGACCTCGTGAGCGTTTCCCGGGGTGACTCCCAGCGCGCGTTCCTGTCCTTGCGCGAGCACGGTGACGCCTCGGGTGCGGTCGAGTTCGAGGAGCACCAGCTTGCCCACGGCGCCACCTGCGTCCTGGTTGATCGCACAGGCGTACGCGTGACCCGCGATCCCAAACCCCACCACACCCGCGATCGCATCGACGACTCCAGGCGGCCCGCCGTCAAAGATCTTCGCGGTGATCCGGGCCGAGGGCACCCGCTCGATCGAGACGAGCCAGCCGAGGCCCACGCCGGGATAGCTCGCGTCCCCGTCGAACGTCCATCCTGCGGCGCTCGCAACGTCCCAGCCGTCGGCTGTCGTCAGGCCGAAGAACCGGCGGCTCTGGCAGGCCGCGGCGATCGTCGGCGCTGGATCGCAGGCATCGCCGAGGTGATCGGCATCGCCGTCGGCAGGGTCGGGATCGGCGATCTGCGGGCAGGGATCGCACGCATCGCGGAGGCCATCGCGGTCCTCGTCGGGGCTGCTGAGGCCACAGTCGAGGGGCGCCGGGCACGAGGGCGCCGGCGTGAAATCGAACACCTTGTCGCAGCCCGCGAGCGCGAGCCACCCGCCGATCACAAGGCGTCGCACGAGATCACGGTATCACGCGACCCTCGACTCCTCCTGCCGGCCAGCGAGACAGCCACCTCCTGCGGCGCTACCCGGGCGAAACCACACGAGGGGTCCAGGGCACGGCACCTGCAGCCGATGGCCCGATGCGCCTTGTGCCTGTGATCTTGTTCGTCCTCGCGGCGTGCGGCGACGACGGTGGCAGCGGCACGCCCGTCGATGCTGCCGCCAGTCTCGACGCGGCAGTCGACGCTCCAGCCGGTGGCCCGTGCACCGGTGCGTGTCGGACGACCAGCCTCACCGCCACGTTCGGCGCCGACGTGCGCACCCTCGATCGCGCGTACTACGGGATCACGAAGACGGCGACGGACGCCACCCTTCACGTCGAGGCCTACAAGGACGGTGGGGCCGGATGCCCGACCAATACCTCGCCGACCCCGGCCTACACGATGATCCTCGGCAAGGTCCCGATCACGAGTGGCGGGACCTCTCCGGGCAACCTGCTCGACTTCACCGGTGACCTGCTCGACGGTCCGCTCGGGGCGGCCGCCACGACCGTCACGCTCCAGACCAAGACGCTCGACGTCTGCCCGACGTGCGTGGGGATGCCGGCGCCGGCAGATGCGGATGGCTTCGCCGCAGTCGATGTCTCGCTGACGTTCGCAGCCGGAACCATCGTGGGCCACGTGTTCGCCACGCACTGCGACTCGCTCGACGAGCTCCAGTGAGGGCGCACGCCACGACCTCGTCCGCAGGCTCAGGGAGCCGCGCCGCGGGGGCAACGAACCGTTCCACCCACGCAACCGACGGGATCCGGGGGATCGCGGGCAGTTAGCCGCGCGTTCGGCACCGGCGATCGACCGCGGGACCTTCACGAGTTGAGCCCCGGGCCGATTCAACTGGCATGAAGCCCGTGGCAGCCGAGCGGTCGAGCGTCGATCTCATCCCCTCTCTCCGCGAAGCCGCCGAGGACGCCCACGCGTTCGCCCGCGGCTCGAACCCGGCCCACTTCGACGTCCTCGAGCCGCCCGCCCGCCCCACCCTGCGGATCGAGGCCTCCGAGCTGATCCGTCTCCTCGAGATCGACAACGCCCAGGCCGTCGCACGCGAGAGCCGCCGGCGGATCGCGATCGAGATCCCATCGCTCGCCCACGCGCGCAATGTCCGCTGCTACGACTTCGACGAGGACGACCGGCTCTCGGAGACCGTGATCGAGGACGACTTCCCCGAGATCACGATGGGGACGGTTTCAACTTGAGCAACCTGCGATCGCCAAGTCCCTGAACTCTCGCGAGCGAAGGAGCGAGGAGCGAGGGGACGGTTTCAACTTGAACAACCTGCGATCGCCAAGTCCCTGATCTCGGCTGAGCACGCACCCGCGCAAGAATGGCGCTTCAATGATCTCGAACGGTTCGAGATCGCAAGTTGCTCAAGTTGAAACCGTCCCCAACGCTCCCAACGCTCAACGCTCGGCGCACGAGGTCGGGCGCCACGCTGACGCGTGGCACGCGGGCCGCGAACCAGCTGCGTGGGTCCTCGTCGAGCCCGAGGCCGTGCATGTAGTTGTAGAGGGCCTTGCGCAGGCCGGCCGCGAGCGCGTCGTGGTCGCAGCCGGTGGGGTCGTGGAACGCGAGGTCGTTGTTCGCGAACGTGACCTTGGGGGCGCGGCGCAGGGTGATGCCGAACAGCTCGGGGTGCTTGCCGATCGGGCTGTGCACGGTCGCCGCGAACCGGTGCCAGAACGCGGACTGGATGCAGCCCTCGGCGAACAGCTGACGGACGCGCTCGAGAGCATCGATGGTGTCCTGTGCGGTCTCGGTGGGGAACCCGTACATCAGGTACGCGTGGACCATCACGCCGGCGTCGGCGAACGCCCGTGTGACCCGCGCGACTTGATCCACGGTCACGCCCTTCTGCATGAGCTCGAGCAGGCGATCGGAGGCAACCTCGAGCCCACCACTGATCGCCACGCACCCTGAGCGTGCGAGCAACTGACACAGCTCGGGCGTGAACGCCTTCTCGAAGCGAACGTTGCCCCACCACGTGATGATCACGTTGCGCGCGAGCAACGCCTCGGCGAGCGCGCGCAAGGCCGCAGGCGGCGCCGCCTCATCCACGAAGTGGAAGCCGGCCTGCCCGGTCTCCGCGATCAGCGCTTCGATGCGATCGACGAGCAGCTCCGCGGGCGCACGATCGTAGCGCGCGATGTAGTCGAGCGTGACGTCGCAGAACGTGCACTGCTTCCAGTAACAGCCGTGCGCGATCGTCAGCTTGTTCCACCGTCCATCGGACCACAGCCGATGCATCGGGTTCAGCATCTCGAACAACGAGAGATACCGATCGAGCGGCAGCCCGGCGTACGTCGGCGTCCCGGCGAGCGCGATCGGCACATCGTGCAACGGCGAATCATTCGCGAAGATCACGCGCCCTGCCCGACGCACGAACGTTCGCAGGAGGGGCCGGGCCGGATCCGTCAGGTGCTCCGCGAGCGCGAGCATCGGCGCCTCGCCATCATCGACGGTGATGAAGTCGACGTAGTCGAACACGCGGGGGTCCGAGAGCTCGCGCAGCTCGGTGTTGACGTAGCCACCCCCGAGGATCGCCCGCGTCGCCGGTGCGATCGCCTTGATCGCCCGCGCGATCCGGAACGCACCGTAGATGTTCCCCGGGAACGGTGCGGTCAGGCCGAGCACGTCGGGCTTGAACCGCGCATACAGCTCGGCCGCGAGCTCGTCGAGCATCGTGTCGATCAGCGTGGGCTCGTCCTCGAGCGCCTCGCGCAGCGGATCGAAGCTGGGCGCGCTCGCCGCGAGCCGCTCCCCGTATCGCGACAACTCGAAGTCAGGCGCGATCCCCTCGCGGATCACGTCGGCGAGATCATCGATGTACAGGCTGGCGAGGTGCTTCGCGCGATCCGCGAGCCCCAGCCCCCCGAACGCCCAGGCCAGCGGATCGTCGTCGCCGGATCCCGGGCCCTGCGCGATCGCCGCGAACCGTGGCCCCTCGGGCAACAGCTCGCGCCCCACGATCCGCAGTGCGAGCCCCGGATCCCGCCCCTGGAGGAACCGCACCACCGCGTCCACCGTGGTCACGTACGCCTCGGCATGGGCCAGGAACTGGTCGATCGCCGGCGGCAGGAGCTCGTCGGTCTCCCCGGCCCGCTGGGCCAGCTCGTCGTGGATCCGCTCGAGGCCGGCCCGGCTGAACACGCGAAGGAACAGCTCGATCGCGGCATCGGCCTGGCTGACCTCGAGCCCCAGCCTGGCCTCGTGCTGGCGCAAGAACCCCGTCAGGTACGCCGTCGCGGGGTACGGCGTGTTCAGCTGCGTCATCGGCGGCGTGATCAGGAGCAGGCGCAAGCGGCACCAAGGTAGCGCACTCGTGTACGTTCGACGCCACCAACGTGCGGCTCAACAAGTATCTCAGCGACAGCGGCGCCTGCTCGCGCCGCGAGGCCGACACCTTCATCGAGGAGGGCCGGGTCACGATCAACGGGGTCCCCGCCACCCTTGGCACCCAGGTCAACGACGGCGACGAGGTCAAGCTCGACGGCGATGTCGTCGGAGCGGCTCGCAAGAAGACCCGGCCGGTCTACATCGCCCTCAACAAGCCGGTCGGCATCACCTGCACCACCGAGCGGCACGTCGCCGGCAATATCGTCGACTTCGTCGATCACCCGGAGCGCGTGTTCCCGATCGGCCGCCTCGACAAGGACTCCGAGGGCCTGATCCTCCTCACCAACGACGGCGACATCGTCAACGAGATCCTCCGCGCCGAGCACCACCACGAGAAGGAGTACGTGGTCGCGGTTGATCGCGCGATCACGCCCGAGTTCCTCGAGGGCATGGCCGGCGGCGTCCGGCTCTCCGACGCCACGACCAAGAAGTGCCAGGTCACGCGGGTCGGCCCGAAGATGTTCTCGATCGTCCTGACGCAGGGCCTCAACCGTCAGATCCGGAGGATGTGCGAGGCGTTCGGCTACACGGTCGAGGCGCTGCAGCGGATCCGGATCATGCACATCCGCCTCGGCCAGCTGCCGGCGGGCCGCTGGCGCAACCTGACCGAGCAGGAGCTCGCGCAGCTGCTCCCGAAAGCCAAGCCCGCGCAGCGCCCGCAGCAGCATCAACAACCCCAGCGCGCGCCGCAGCAGCAACAGCGTCGCCCTGGTCCCTCCGCGCCACGCCCTCACAAGGGCGGGCCACCTCCGCGGCATCGCGGCGGCGGCACCCGGCGCGGCCGCGGGTGATCGTTCGCGCGAGCTGCGCCGAGGCGTCGCTTGCGTGATCGGAGTGGTGGTCCGGGATGCGTGACTCGAACCCCATCATGGGGCTCATGGCGCGCGCAGGCTCGCGAGGCGCTCCAACAGCGTCGCACGGGCGGCCTGGCGTGCCCCCCGCTGCAACGCAAAACGCTGCAGCATGGCCGCAACACGCTGCACCCCAACGGGGAACGCTTGGCCGCCGGAGCGTGCCTGCTTCGTTCGTACCCAGCCACTGAACCGGCCGCTGTCGCGCTGCGCTGAGCTCACCCCGATCAGCCCTCAGTTGGTCTCGCCCAGGTTGACGTCGCCATCGTCCTCGCTGCGGGAGGCCCAGTCCTTCTGGTAGCGCCCCGGCATCGTGTCGTAGACCTGCCGGAACCGACGGTTGATGTGCGGCCACTCGATGTACATCGCCATGTGGCCGGAGAGCACCCGCGCGAGATCATCGGCGGCGAGCTTGTCCGCAGGATCCGCGTCGGCCTCGTCGCCGGCGGGCTCGGACGGCATCGCATCGTCCTCCTGGTTCAGCACGAGCTTGCGCACGAACTCCGGCGAGGCCGAGCGGACCTGCTCGCGCGAGACGAGGAGCACATCCAGCTTGCGCGCGCGCACCGCCCCGATCTCGACCTCACCACTACACACCGGCCCAGGATCCTCACCAGTCTCCCACTCCTCGCGATCCTTCGTGGCGCGCGCGCGCCGGAGCGCATCGGCCGACAGCACGCCATCGAGCCGCGCCACATCACCCGCGCGCGCGATCTCCTTGCGCGTCTCCGACCAGTGACAGCTCGTCGCGCGCCACGTGCCATCGACGTGCTCGAGCTTCGCGCCATCGGCGCCAAACCAGGTCTCGTGACCGAGCGCGTGCTGGATGTACAGGCGCTCCCGGCCTCTCGCGTACAGCTCGAGCGAGAAGTCATTCGCCATGGTCTCCTTGCCCGGCGTGCCCTGATGCACCGAGTGCGCGACGCCATCGGCCCCCGGCACGATCGCGAGCACCGAGCCCTCGCCGCCGTTGATGCCGTAGCTGTCGTCCTGCCACTGCGACGGGGTCTCGGTCCACGAGCGCGCGAGCAGCTTGCCCTCCGCGTCGAAGTGCTCCCAGCGACCGGCCACCGAGCCATCGCTCGCGAAGGTGCCGAGCGCGATCGGGATCCGCTTCGGGCTGTCGTAGTAGAACCGCCACTTTCCGACCCGCATGCCCGACGAGAACTCGCCCTCCGCGGCGACGTTGCCACTCCGGTGGAACATCTTCCACCGGCCCTCGGGCTGGTTGTTCGCGTAGCGCCC
>JAYVRN010000077.1:0-8423 GCA_043776275.1 Myxococcales bacterium
CCGGAGGTGGCGCAGGACCGGGCGCGGGCGCCGGCGGAGGCGCCGCAGCAGGCGCGGGCGCAAGCGGTGGTGCGGGCGCGGCCGCCGACGGTGGATCAGGCGCTGGCGCTGGCGGCGCGGCGGCTGGAACTGGCGCGAGTGGTGGTGCCGGCGGAGCTGCCGTTGGCGGTGGCGCAGGCGCCGGATCAGGTGCAGGCGCAGCCGCAGGTGGCGCACCGGGCGCTGGCGCGGCGAGCGCTGGCGGGGCCGGAGGAACCTCGGCTGCCGGCGGAGCGAGCAATGTCTCCGCGGGCGCAGCCGCGGGTGGTGCCCCGAGCGCAGGCGCCGCGAGTGGTGCTGATGCTGGCGGCTCGGCGAACGTCGGTGCGGGCGCGAGCGCCGGTGGTGCGCCGTCCGCCGGTGGCGCGAGCGCTGGTGGCGGTGCTGCGAACCTCGGCGCGAGCGCCGGCGGTGCCCCGGCTGCCGACGTGGGTGGCGCAGCGGGTGCCGGCGGATCGGCGAACGCAGGCGCGGGTGCCGGTGGTGGCGCAGCCAGCGTCGGTGGTTCGGCAGGTGCCGGTGGTGCCGCAGATCTCGGTGGTGGCGCGGGTGGCGCAGGTGCGCCGGCCGCAGGTGCCAGCGTCGGTGGCGACGCCGGTGGGTTCGCCAACCCGAAGCAGGGCGCACCCGATGCGGGCGGCTTCGCGAGCGCGGGCGCCAAGCAGGGCGGCGCACCGGATGCGAGCGGCTTCGCCGACGCAGGTGGCAGCGCCAAGGGCGCGCCCGATGCGAGTGGCTTCGCCGATGCGAGCAGCGCGAAGCGCGGCGCGCCGGATGCGAGCGGCTTCGGCGACGTGAGCAGCGCCAAGCAGGGCGTTCCGGATGGCAGTGGCATCTCTGCCAGTGCGGCCGGGAACGTCGGAGACCCGGCGGGATCCGGCAAGCAGTTCTCCCAGTCGTCGGGAGAGTTCGATGTCCAGGGCCAGGCGTCGTCGGTGACCTCGTCGACGTCGTCGACGCCGTCCGCACCGTCGGGGAACACCGGCCTGCGTGACGTCCACGACCACAGCGTCGATCAGACGACGGCTTCCGCGATGCGCGAGCCGACGAACATCGCGTCGCGTACGCAGGACCTCGAGGGCTCCGCGGGCGGGAACGCTGCAGAAGCCGGGTTCAACTCCTCGATCGGCTCCGAGGGCTCCGCGGTGATGAGCGGCGGCGCTGTCGGTGCGGGCCAGAACCACATGGGTGGGGCCACCAACATCGATTCGCAGGCGTCTGCCACCGTCGGGAGCACCGCGGTGTTCGGGGGCCACGCGGCGAGCACCACCGTGGATGGAGCACAGGGAGCCGCGATCAGCGAATCGGGCTACCGCGATCCTACCGGCGAGGCGGGCCGGGCCGATCTGCTCTCGGGCCGCGCCGGCGGTGATGTGCGGGCCAAGGCCGACGTCGTCGAGACCGACCGCGAGCAGATTCGCAACACCGTCCACGACCCGCGCGCGGCCGCCAGCTCCCAGGCCGAGACCGCCGCGATGGGCGAGGCGACCTCGCGCTCAGGCGGCGCGGCTCCGGCCGCCTTCGCGGACGCCAAGGTCATCCGGGACGACGCTCGCAATCCGGAGCTCGCCGCCGAGCAGCATGGCGAGGTCGAGATCGACAAGGCGAAGTTCGAAGCACAGGGCGCCGTCGGCATCTCGGCCGGTTCCGACGAAGTCGCGAACAAGCCGCGCGATCCAGGCGACAAGAAGTAGCGGCGAAGAAGCCACCGTTTCGCCACGAAATCCACCGGGGGTCAGGTCGCGCTTGGTCGCGAATTGGCCCGCCACGCGTTGACCGCGCCTCGCCCTGTTTCTAGGATTCGTGCTCGGTTCGAAGGGGTCGAAACGAAAGGACTCTCCGGGTGGACGAGGAAGCGCTCATTGCTTGGCAGGATGTGCTCGACATGGTCGCCGCTGGTCGTCCCAGCGAAGTCGGATGCCCGTTCTGTAACCATCGTCCGCTGACCATCGAAGAGGTCGAGTACTCGACGAAGATCTCGTGCGGCAAGTGCAAGAAGTTCATCCAGGGTCGGTTCTCTCCGTAGTTATGTCGAACGATCGCGATTTTCTGGGCAAGGGGTTTCGGTTCCCCGTGTCGATCAACCTCAACGGTGGCGTCTCGAGCTCGCAGCTCGAAGAGAACGTCCGCCAATCGATCTTCATCATCCTCGGCACGGCGCCGGGCGAGCGTCTCAAGCGCCCCGACTTCGGCTGCCGCATCCACGACCTGATGTTCGCGCCGAACAACGAGATGACCGCGGCGCGCGCCGAGATCTATTGCGAGGAGGCGATCTACAAGTACGAGCCTCGCGTCTCGAAGGTCAGCTGCCGCGCGCTGCCCAATGCCACGCAGCCGAACCTGCTCGACCTGCGCGTCGAGTATCAGATCTCCGGCTCGAACAGCGACCGCAACCTGGTGTTCCCGTTCTATCTGAAGAACGAGGACGACGACTCGCAAAAGAACGGCGTCACTTCCAACGGTACCTAGCAGCCGATCCAATCCCATGATCCCACCGCCGAAGCTGGACGACCGATCCTTCAACGACATCGTCGAAGAAGCCATCTCGATGATCCCGCGCTATGCGCCGGAGTGGACGAATCACAATCCGTCCGACCCGGGCATCACGCTGATCGAGCTCGCGGCCTGGATGACGGACCTGCTCATCTATCGGATGAATCAGGTCCCGGACAAGAACTACGTCGCGTTCTTGAACCTCCTCGGGATCAAGCTCAACGCGCCACGCTCGGCGCGCGCCCTGGTTCGATTCGGGCTGGTCGAAGGTGCCACCAAGCAGCGCGTGCCGCGCGGCACGCAGGTGTCCACGCCACAGGCCACGGAAGAGCACACCGTCACGTTCGAGACGGCGCGAGACGCGATCGTCTCCGCGGCGCTCCCCGATCGCTGCTTCACCTACTACGACAACAGCTACTCCGAGAACAGCCGCTTCATCGACGCGGCGCCGAACACCACCGAAGGGTCGTTCGAGGTGTTCTCCGGTGCCCAGCGCATCGAGCGCTACCTGTACCTCTCGGATCCGCGGTTCGCGAACACGGGAGACTCGGCGCTGTTGCGCGTGTTTCTCGGCACGCCGGAGCGTGGCGCCCGTGATCTCGCCCGCCTCCTCGAGTGGGAGTACTGGGAGGGCACGCGGTGGAAGGAGCTCGAGCCCGCGCCGATCGAGGTCGATCGCGGCGAGGTCGCGTTCCTCGGGCCGCTTCGCTTCGAGCCCACCACCGTCAATCACATCGAAGGCCTGTGGATGCGCGGCCGCCTCGCCGAGGTGCCCGATGCGCCCGAGGACACCGAGATCGATACGATCCGGGCCCGCGTCGAGGTCGTCGGCGAAGGTCTGCTGCCGACCCAGGCGTACGCGAACCTCGACACCAGCGCGTTCCTCGCGCTCGATCTCGGCAAGAACATCTATCCGTTCGGCAAGGAGCCGAAGGCCGACTGCATCCTGTACCTCGCGTGCGACGAGCTCCTGCAGACGGCCGACGCGTACATCTCGATCGAGATGCTGCTCGCCGATTCGAGCGTGATCCCGCGGCCGAATCCGTCGGAGCAGCTCGTGCTCGCGTTCGAGTACTGGGACGGCAAGCGGTGGCGGCACCTCGGCCGATCGGCGCCCCGCGGCGCGCTGCCGGGCGCTGGTGACGAGCTCGGCTTCCACGACGACACCAAGGCGCTCTCGCAATCGGGCACGGTCAGCTTCCGCCGCCCGAAGGACATGGAGGCGCTCGAGATCAACGGCGTCGCGAAGCGGTGGATCCGCGTCCGCATCGAGAAGGGTGACTACGGCGAGGGCGGCAGCTACACGCTCGAGAGCGACAAGTGGATCTTCAAGGACGACCGTCCGCTGCGTCCGCCCGCGCTCCGCTCGATGACGTTCCGCTATCGCGAGGACTATCGCGATGTGCGGTTCGTGCTGTCGTTCAACGACTTCCAGTACACCGACGTGACCGAGGTCGCGCGCACCGAGTTCACGATCTTCCAGCCGTTCCAGGCCAAGGCCGAAGAATCTCCGGCGCTCTACCTGGGCTACCAGGGCAAGCCGCCCAACGATCCGCTCGGGCTCTACTTCCAGCTCGACGAGGAGCTCGGGCTCGGATCTCTCCCCACCGAGGAAGCCGGCATCGCCACCGGTGAGCTCGAGAAGTACGAGACGATGCGCCGCCTCGCGTGGGAGAGCGGGCAACGCGTGGTCTGGGAGTACTGGGACGGTCGTGAGTGGGAGCCGCTCGCCGTCGATGACGAGACCCAGGGCTTCACCAGCTCGGGCTTCGCCTTCTTCATCGCGCCCGATGACTGGGTGGGATCGAGCAAGTTCACCGAGGAGCGGCACTGGCTCCGCGCTCGGCTCGAGCAGGGTGGATACGTCAAGCCGCCACGCATCCGCATGGTCGTCACCAATGCGATCGACGCCTTCAACCACGAGACGATCCGGGACGAAACGCTCGGCAACTCCGACGGGTCGCCGATGCAGTCGTTCCGGTTCCTCCGGCAGCCGATGCTCGACGACGAGGCCGTGGACGTCCGCGAGCGACAGGTCCCGCCGGCCGACGAGGTCGCGGATCTTGGGCCGGACGCGGTGCGCGTCGTCGAGGCCGACAACCCGCAGAACAACGAGCGCTGGGTCCGCTACAAGCGGGTCGACAGCTTCTTCGCGTCGGGCCCGCGCAGCCGCCACTACACGCTCGACTACGTGACCGGCGTGATCACGTTCGGCGATGGTCGCCGTGGCATGGTCCCGCCGGAGGCGAAGAACAGCGTGATCGCCACGTCGTATCGGATCGGCGGCGGCGCGCTCGGCAACGTCAACGCGGGGACGCTGACCTCGCTCGGCCGCGCGCTGGCGTACATCGAAGCGGTGTCGAACCCGCTCCCGGCCACGGGTGGAGCGAATCGCGAGACGATCGAGGAGGCGAAGAACCGCGCTCCGTACACGATCAAGAGCCGCGATCGCGCGGTGACCTCCGAGGACTACGAGATGCTGGCGCTGCGCGCTTCGACCACACTGGCGCGCGCGCGCTGCGTCCCCGATCGCACCAACCGCGGGCACGTCACGCTCGCGATGGTGCCCAAGGGCGATCTCCGCGGCCAGGAGCTGACGCGGCGGCTCGTGCCCTCGAACGAGGTGCTGCGCTTCGTCAAGCGGTACCTCGATGACCGCAAGCTCGTCGGCACCGTCCTCAACGTCGTCAAGCCTCGGTACAAGGACCTCTCGCTTCGCGTCGTCCTGATCCGTCGCACCGTCGGCACCAGCGATCGCCTGCGCAAGGACATTGAGGCCAAGCTCCGCAAGTACCTGCATGCGCTCGTCGGCGGGCGCGATGGCAAGGGCTGGGAGTTCGGTCGTCCGGTGCTCAAGGCCGAGCTCGTGCACCTCGCGGAGGAGGTGCCGGGTGTCGAGGGTGTGGATTCACTCGGGATCTGGGACGAGCAGCGCAATGTCGGCGTCGAGCACCTCCGGCTCGATGACGACGAGCTACCGTTCCTCGTGCACGTCCATGTCGCGGAGAAGGTCCGCGACGACATCAAGTAGCGATGGCCACTGACGCACTCCTCAATCGTCGAGTCGTCCGGGTTCCGGACGTCATCGGGCGTCCGCTGACCAAGGCGAAGATCCTCATGGAGGACGCCGGGCTTCCGCGCGTCATCACGCTGTATCGCGAGAGCTACGAAGATCGCGACACGGTGCTCGAGCAGCGCCCGGCGCGCGGTCAGATGGTCTACGAGACCACCGAGGTCACGATCTGGATCGCCCGCCGCGGCTACCTCGAGAACCTGCCCGCGATCTATCGGCGCTCGGACGCCGTCGGTCGCAACCTCGTCCGTGACGTGTGCTTCGTGTTCGAGCACATGTTCGATTCCGTCGAGAAGAACCTCACGGATGGCTGGCGGTTCTACGATCCCCACGTCTCGCCGCTCGATTTCCTCGACTGGCTCGCTGGCTGGTCGGCGTTCACCGTCGATCTCGATTGGCCCGAGGCGCAGAAGCGCGCGCTGATCAAGCGGGCCGTCGACCTCTACCGGATCCGCGGGACCAAGCGCGGCCTCGCGCTGTTCTTGATGCTGTTCACCGGCAACGAGCCGGAGATCGTCGAGAACACCTGGCCGTTCAAGGGCTTCCGCGTCGAGGCCGAAGGGTCAGAGCAGGGCGCTCGGGTCGGGATCGATTCCGTCATCCTCCCGCCCGTCGAGCTCGCGCACTGCTTCGTCGTCACCATGCCGATCAAGTTCGAATCGGTGACGCCCGAGATGGTGATCCGGATCCATCAGATCATCCAGATGGAGAAGCCGGCGCACACGCAGTACTACCTCCGGTTTGCCGAGGAGAAGGGCGACGTCGAGCTGCGCGAGTTCTTCGCGATCGGCCTGCGCTCTGGAATCGGTATCGGAGCAGAGGTCGTCGAAGGCGAAGAGGACGATACGGGCGGTTCCGGCGGTTCAGGTAGCTCCCATTCCGGCGGCGTCGACAAGGACAAGTCATGAGCGAGAACGCACAGCAGGGTTTCAAGCGCATCAACTTCTTCAAGGGGTTCCTGACCACCGAGAAGGACTGGAACGACGCCGAGCGCTACCACATCGACAAGCGTCGCTTGCACAACCGGATGCTCCACTCGCCGGGCATCATCTACGGCTATTCCGGCGATCTGAAGGTCAACGCGCGCGCGCGTGGCGACCTCTCTGTCGAGGTCCAGCCGGGCTACGCGATCGATGGTCAGGGCAACGACCTGATGATCTTCGATGCGGCGATCCGCAACATCAACCTCGAGGAGTTCCGGCTCCCGCAGACGATCTACATCGTGCTGCGCTACTACGAGGAGCTCACCGACTTCATCGCGTACAAGGAGAACCTCGAGTACAAGGGCCACCGCCGGGTCCTCGAGTCTTGCCGCGTCGAGATCTCGCAGACCGAGCCCGACATCCAGCGCGAGGTCGAGCTCGCCCGCATCTATCTCGAGAAGGGCGTCCAGCGCGTCCGCGATGCGCGTGACCCGGCCGATCCGAAGGCCAACGAGATCGACATGCGCTACACGCCGCGCGGCGGCATGTCCGGCTCGACGCTCGCACCGCATCTCCGGCTCCGCATGGAGAACCTCCTGTGGCAGGTCCGTCGCGGCGCGCTCGAGTACACCCGCCGCGGCGTGATCGCGGCGCACGACGTGGTTCAGGCCTGCAACACGGCGCTGATGTTGCTCTACGCCAACTTGTTGGACCTGCGGAACGTGTTCGACATCTTCAAGCTGGTGATCGATAGCGAGGGCGAGATGGCCCTCGACGTCGATGTCCACCACCCGACGATCGCGCAGAAGAAGGAGTTCTCCGAATACCGGCGCCAGGTCGAGATCCTTCGCGGCCTGCTCGCGGAGAACAAGAACAACATGGACGCGTACATGAACCTCCTCGCGTATCAGGCGAAGTGCGCCGAGATCGCGATGTCCGCGGTCGCCGGCGAGAAGGCCCTGATCGAGGCGCCCAAGGAGAAGAAGGACGCGCCGAAGGTCGCCGACATCAAGGACTGGGAGGGCGTCAAGGGGATGCCGCAGCCCAAGCCCTCGATGGACCTCGAAGGCATCACCTGGGTGCTGGTCGACGAGATCGAGATCCTCAACAAGGACTCCGAGGACAAGCACATCTTCACGATCAAGGAGGCCAAGGACTCCTACCGGTCACGGCAGAAGCTCAAGTACCCCGACGGCACCACTGTCGAGGACACGGGCCGCGCGCACGTCGATGGCTACAGCGAGTTCAAGCTGCTGAACATCACCGCCGGGCGCCCGGTCGTGATCCTTCGCCGCATGGACTACGTGTACGGCGACTACGAGATGGAGATGAGCGTCAACGGCAAGAAGGTGAGCGTGGTCTCGTGCGTCGGCACCGACCGCGTCCACCGCTGGCGCAACTGGCCGGCGATGCTGCCCGCCGATGCCGTCACGGATGGGACGCTGCTGGTCCGCCAGCAGTCGATCACGGCCGGCCGCGACATCAACATGTTCCACATCTGGGTCTACCAGCCCAAATAGGCGGACCGACGACGGTTCGTGGGCTCCCTGCCGGCCTCCCGCTCGACTAGAGGCCAGGCGGGATCGACGTTGGGGAAGCGCCGTGCGAGCGTGCTAAACTAGCGTGCGCCTGGGGGCGTCCCCTAGGAGGGCCCATGTTCTTAGAGTACCTGGACTTCATCTTCAAGCCGATCCGCGGGGTCTACAACAAGTGGCTCGGCATCAAGACCACGAAGGGAAATCTTCAGGTCGAGGCGATGCGCGCGAAGGGCCTGGCGAACCGAGGCAAGGACGCCGTCGCCCAGGTCGGACAGTTCAACAACAAGCTGAACCAACAAGTGGGTGGTGGTCAGATGCAGCAGCAGCCGCCAGGAGCACCAGGTGCCGCAGCGCCAG
>JAYVRN010000078.1:0-8402 GCA_043776275.1 Myxococcales bacterium
GCGCCGTCGATCATGATCAGCTTCTGCACCTTCGGGATCTCGCCGCGGTGCGCGAGCAGCTTCTTCAGCTGGGTCGCATCTTCGATGAACACGTACTTCGTGTCGGAGTCCGCGAGGATGTACGAGCACTCTTCCGAGGTGCTCGAGGGATAGACCGTCGTCGTCGCGCCACCCGCCGAGAGGATGCCGAGATCGCACAGCAGCCAGTCCACGCGGGTGTTGGCGAGCAGGCCGACGCGCTCCTCGCGGTGGAGACCGAGCGAGAGCAGGCCGGCGGCGATCGCCTTGACCCGCTCGTGGGCCTGCTTCCAGGTCATCGAGCGCCAGTCCTCGCCGACCGGATAGCGATACGCTTCGCGATCCGGAGTCTCCTGGACGCGACGCACGAGCAGCTGGGCGATCGACGTCGTCTTGCGGGTGAGGCGCTCGGGAGCAGTCGACTCGGGCATGGCGGGGAAACTATGCCATGGGGGGCGGCGGTTCCCCGCCCGCTGCGCGCGAAAGTCGCGGTAGCTTTGGGACGGTGACGGTCGACGCGCGTGACTGGCTAGATGCCCTCGGAGCCGCCTGGCGGTCCGAGCGCCTCGCTGCCCGCGCGAAGCTCGCGATGGAGCGCTCCGGACGCGTGCTGTCCGAGCGGGTCGCGCTCGGCATCGCGCTCGCCGGCCTGCGGATCGTCGATGAACAATCCGCGCCCGGCGAACGCGCCCGCGTGCGCGTGGCGGTCCCTGATGCGGTCGATCTCGACAACCTCAGGATCTCACCCGGCGAGCCGATCCGCCTGTGGGCCGAGCACCCCGACGAGCCCGGAGCCGTGCGCGGCGTGCTCGAGCGGCGCGAGGAGCAATCGCTGTGGCTGATGCTCGACCGTCCCGTCGACGAGGTCGATCGCGAGTACGCGCTCGATCCCGAGGTCGCGGAGGTCACGTTCGATCGCGGTGACCACGCGCTCGCGCGCGCCAAGGCCGCGCTCGCCACCAGCGATCTCGCGCGGGTTCGCGATGTCGCCGCCATGGTGCGGTCACCGCGTCCGATCGCTGGTGCGAGCTGGACGCCGTTCGATCCCGAGCTCGATGACAAGCAGCGCGCCGCGGTGGACGCCGCGTTGCGCTCGGGGGACATCGCGCTGATCCACGGCCCGCCGGGGACCGGCAAGACCCGCACCTTGGTCGAGGTCGTGCGGCAGCGCGTCGCACGGGGGGAGCGCGTCGTGTGCGCCGCGCCCTCGAACACCGCCGTCGACAACCTCGGCCTCCGGCTCGGGTACGCGGGCGTCCGCGCGGTCCGGCTCGGTCACCCGGCGCGCGTCGCACCGGCGCTCGCGGCCCTGACGCTCGACGCCCAGGTCGAGGCCGACGGCGCGACCAGGCTCGCCCGCGAGTGGCGGGACCGCGCGCGTGCGCTGCGCAAGTCCGCCGCCGGCCGCAGGGGCCAGGACGCGAAGGACCTGTGGCAGGAGGCGCGCGCGCTCGATCGCGATGCCGCCAAGGAGATCCACAACGCCGAGCGCGCGATCGTCGAGCGGGCCGACGTCATCCTCGCGACGTGCGTCGGCTGCGATCACTTCTTGCTCGGCGACACGATCTTCGATGCCGTGATCGTCGACGAGGCAGCTCAGGCTCCCGATCCGCTGCTCCTGATCGCGCTCGCGCGCGCCAAGGTGTGTGTGCTCGCGGGCGATCCGCACCAGCTCGGGCCGGTGGTGGTCGGTGGGCCCTCGGTCGACGCCACGCTCGGCTCGACCGTGTTCGAGCGGCTCGCCTCGACGGCCGCGGTGATGCTCGAGCAGCAGCACCGGATGCACGAGCAGATCATGACGTTCCCCTCGCGCTCGATGTACGACGGGCGCCTCCGGGCTGCACCCCAGGTCATCGCCCACGAGCTCGCCGATCTCGACGTCGCACCAGATCCGCTCCGCCCGCGCCCCCTGTGGATGATCGACACCGCCGGTAAGGACTGGCTCGAGCAGCGCACCGACTTCGATCCGGGCGGCTCGCTCAACAACCTGCCCTCGTTCCAGTTCGATCCGAGCACGTTCAACAGCGGGAACGCCGAGCGGGTCGCCGCCGAGGCCCGCCGCCTGCTCTCGCGTGGGCTCGCCCCGACGGACATCGCGATCATCGCCGCGTATTCGGCGCAGGCGCGGCGGCTGCGCGAGCTGCTCAAGGTCGAGCGCGAGGCGGGGCTCGAGATCGGGACCGTCGACGGATTCCAGGGCCGCGAGAAAGAAGCGGTGATCGTCGACCTGGTCCGCTCCAACGAGCACGGCGAGATCGGCTTCCTCTCCAACACGCGGCGGATGAACGTCGCGCTGACCCGCGCCAGGAGGTTCCTCCTGGTGATCGCGGACTCCGCGACGCTCGGAGAGCACCCGTACTACGCGAAGTTCTTGTCGTACGTGGACGAGATCGACGCCCACGGGAGCGCCTGGAGCGACGACGCGCCCCCGCTGTCTTGAGTCGGCGCGGATCTTCTGGGACAACCTGGCTGCCGTGAACAAGCCCAAGCTGTTGTTGTCCTCGCTCCTCTTTCTCGTGCTCGCCGGCGCGGGCTGCGAGAAGTCCGCCGATCTGGGCCGCATGCAGGAGGAGACGCTCGGCCTCGTGAAGATGCACGCCAAGGACGTCGAGGTGCTGCAGCGCCGCGCGGACGCGCTGATGGTCCGCGGCCGCAACCTCGGCGGCGATGCCCCCGGGATCGCCGATGCCGGCCGCCTCCTCAGCGAGGCCCGCGCGAGCCTCGATCAGCTGCGCGCCCTGCTCGGCCAGGCGACCGACACGATGGAGAAGGCGGTCAAGACCAGCGAAGGGGACCAGGTCAGCCGCGCCTCGGACGAGCTGCTCGAGAAGCTCGAAGCAGGTCAGGTCAGCGTTCGCGCGAACCTGGCGGCTGTCGACAACTGGCTGATGAACGTCGAGAACCGCCCCGCGGCTCCCCTGCCTCCGCCCACGCAGCCGCCCTCCGAGATCCCGATGACGCCCAACGCGCCTGACGCGGGTTCGGCTGCTGGATCTGCCGCGACTCCCGCTGCCGCGGGTTCCGCTGCCGCCCACGACTAAAGCCGTTATGCTGTCGGGATGAAGATCCCGGTCGAGCCGAAGGTCATCCTCCGCAGCTGTCGTGACTACGACCCCGAGCGGATCCGGACGATCATCCGCGAGGGTCTCGAGGAGCTCGGCCTCCGGCCGTTCGGCCGCACGCTGGTGAAGCCGAACCTGGTCGCAGCCGGTCCGCTGTTTCCGTACGCGTACACGCGGCCCGAGTTCGGCGAGGGCGTGCTGCGCGCGTTGCGCGATGTCGGCGGTTCGTCGATGACGGAGCTCGCCGCCGGGGAGCGCTGCGGCATCACGGTCCCCACCCGCGTGGCGATGCGAGAGTCAGGCTGGGACGCGATGCTGAAGAAGGTCGACGTCAAGCGCTACTGCTTCGAGGAGGAGCAGCAGGTCGAGATTCCGATCTCGCACCCGAATCGCCTGCGCGACTACCTGTTCACGCCCGAGCCGATCGCGCGCGCCGACTTCTTCGTCAACTGCCCCAAGTTCAAGGCGCACCCGTGGACGACGGTCACGTTCTCGCTCAAGGCGTACATCGGGATCCAGGATGACCGGCACCGGCTGATCGATCACGATCACAAGCTCAACGAGAAGATCGCGGACCTCCAGCACATCATCCAGCCGTCGTTCATCGCGATCGATGCGATCACCGCGGGTGAGGGCCGCATGCTCACGCCCACGCCATTCCCGCTCGGCATGATCATCATGGGCAACAGCCAGGTCGCGTTCGATGCGGTGTGCTGCAACATCATCGGCGTCGATCCGAACACCGTCGATCACATCCGGCTCGCCGCGGAGCACGGCTTCGGCACCACCGACCTGTCCAAGATCAAGATCACGGGCGACGTCACCCTCGACGAGGCGAAGGCCCGGGCCAAGGGGTTCAAGGTCGGCCTGATCCGCGTCGAGAAGTACTTCGAGGGCACCAACATCACCGCGTACGCCGGACCGCCGCCGGAGTCCGAGGTCGGTGACTACTGCTGGGGTGGCTGCCCGGGGGCGATCGAGGAGGCGATCGAGATCCTGCGCGTGTTCGACAAGGAGACCGACAAGAAGCTCCCGCGGATGCACGTGGTGTTCGGCGCGTACGACGGCGCGATCAACGCCGGTCCCGGCGAGAAGGTGATCTTCATCGGGGACTGCGCGGACTGGAAGGGCACGCTCCACGACAAGCCGATCGAGATCAAGAACCTCTACAAGGATCGCAGCACGCTCGATCCGCATACGGCAACGAGCCAGGACATCTTCGCCAAGCTCGCGTCGGCGAAGTCCAAGCTCGCATCCGACGTGATCCGGCTCGAGGGCTGCCCGGTCTCCGTGGCCGAGCAGGTGCTCGCGCTCGTCGGCGTGGCGCCCGGCGTCAAGAACCCGTATCTCGATCGCTCGAACATGCTGACGTTCACGCGCGCCTACCTGGGATGGAAGGCGCGCGTCACGCTCAACAAGCTCCAGCGGAAGCGGTACCAGCAGAACGGCACGTTTCAGCACCGCGGACAGGCGGCCCCGGAGCTCGCGTGATCTCGCCGGGTTGGATCGCCCCGCGTCCTCGTCCGCATCTTCGTCCGCATGGTTTGCGACGGCGCACCCTGCCCTACACGCGTGGAAAGCGATCGCCCCGCGCAGCCTCGACGAGCGCGCGGGCCCGGAGCGTGGATAATCGAGGGATGCTGTTCGACAAGGGCCGCGAGCTGCCGGTCGCCACGTTACGGCGCGCACCTCACTCGGTGTTCGCGCGCATGATCGGCGAGCTCCAGCAGTGGCTCGCCGCACGCTGGAGCTGGCTGCGCCCGCGCACGCTGCCTGTCGCGGTGGCGATCGCAGGCATGTTCGCCGTGATCGGAGCGGTCGACTACCTGCGACGCGCGCCTGCGGCGGCGATCACGATGGCCGATGGGCCGACGACCGAGCCCGCTCCGGCCTACGGCTTTCACGTCAAGCTGGTCGTCCAGCAGTAAGAGCTGCGCTACCGTCGGCGCATGTCGATCCGCGCCGTCCATCACCTGAACTGCGCCACGATGTGCCCGCTCGCCGGGTTCCTGTTCGGTGGCAGCGGCCTCGGGCGCGGTCACATGATCGCCCACTGTTTGTTGGTCGAGACCGAGCGCGATGGCCTGGTGCTGATCGACACCGGGTTCGGCACCCGCGACATCGAGGGCCAGACCGGGCTGTCGCGCGCCTTCAAGCGGCTCGCCGGTCCCACGCTCGACCACAGCGAGACCGCGATCGCCCAGGTCACCGCACTCGGCTTCGATCCCGACGACGTCCGCCACATCGTGGTCACGCACCTCGATCTGGATCACGCCGGTGGCCTGCCCGACTTCCCCACGGCGAAGGTCCACCTCCATGCGCGCGAGCACGCCGCCGCGATGGCCCGCAGCGCCCTCAAGGAGCGCGAGCGCTACCTCAAGGCGCAGTGGTCACACGGCCCGCACTGGGAGGTCTACACCGAGGACGGCGACACCTGGCGTGGCCTCCCTGCGGTGACCAAGCTCCGCGGGCTCGACGCCGACATCGGCCTGCTCCCGATGCACGGCCACACGCGCGGCCACTCGGCGATCGTCGTCCACGCAGACGACCGCTGGCTCGTGCACGCCGGCGATGCGTACTTCCACCACCACACCGTCGACGGCGCGGGCAAGGTGCCGCTCGGGTTTCGCGGGTTCGAGGCCGCCACCCAGATGGATCCGGCCGCGCGCCGGGCCTCGGCCGCCGCGCTCCGCCAGCTGCGGACCAGCTACGCGGACATCGAGCTGTTCTGCGCGCACGATCCGCACGAGTTCGCGCGCTACGCCTGACCACGGATCAGGTTGCTCGCTGCCCGAGCGCGTTACTGCAGCTCGACGAGGAGATCGTGGAAGTACACGGTCTCGGTCGGCATCGCGGTGACCGGCGCCGCGGCCTTGGTGAAGGGGATCTGGATCGACGCCCCGGTCCCGTTGAAGTCCGTGTGCTCCATCACGATCCGGTAGTCCCCGGCGGGGACCTTGCACATGTTCTTGTCCGTCAGGTTCCAGGTGCGATCGTGGGTGGCGTGCTGCGAGAGCGTGGCGCCCGTGACCGCATCGACGATGTTGCCGCCCGACGCCGCGTTCCACTTGGTGAGGTAGCGAGCGCGGGTCTTGCCCCACTTCTCCACCGTCTTCACGAACGCACCCTGCGCCGTCTCGATCCAGATCGCCCCGACGTTGCGCGGCTTGTATCGGCCGCCGAACGCCGTGGTCCGCACCACGATGTGGAGCTTGGTCAGGGGAGAGGTATCCTGGGTCCCGCAAGGATTGTTGGTGCCGGCATCGGCGCCGAACAGCTGCCCCGGCGGCTCGGTGCCCGGCTGGATCACGTCGGCGCCGGTGTCCGGCGGAAAGCACCCAGCGCCCGCCACGAACGCGACGATCATGAGCACGCCGAGCGTTGACACGACCACAGCCCGCGGCCACATCATCTCGCGATGTTGTACCGCGCGGTCCTGGCGCTTCTGGTCAGCTGCGCCGGTCACGCACCCAGAGTGACAGATGCATCGTCCTCCGTCTACGTGCGCTCGGACACGGACGCGACGACGATCGTGTCACCGACGGTGAAGGTCGCGGGCGCCCTCGACCATGTCACCCTCGACGGCACCTACGTCGTCGATGCGTGGACCGGGGCCTCGGTCGACGTGGTGACGGCGGCGACCAAGGCGATCCACGAGCGCCGCAACGAGGTCGATGCCGCGCTGGGCTACGAAGGCAAGACGACCCGGCTGTCGGCGAACTACCGGTTCTCCTACGAGCCCGACTACCAATCGCACGGCCTGACCCTCGGCCTGCGCTCGGAGCTCGCCGGCAAGAACACCACCCTCTCGATCGATGCGCTCGGCAGCGACGACCGGGTGGGCCGCTCCGGGGACCCGGACTTCGCGCTCCCCGTGCGCACGCTCGGCGGCCGGCTCACGCTCGCGCAGGTGATCGATCGCCGCACGATCGCCGAGCTCGGCGCGCAGACCACGCTGGTCGACGGCTATCAGGCGAGCCCGTACCGGTTCGTCGCGATCGGGGATCTCGGCACCTGCATGTCGAAGGCGCCGTTCTGCATCCCCGAGCAGGTCCCGAACAAGCGGATCCGCACGGCGTTCACCGCGCGCGCGCGGCGGGCGCTCGGGCGCACGCTGTCGGCGGGCTTCGAGTACCGGTTCTACTTCGATGACTGGGGCATCCAGTCGCACGCCGTGGAGTCCGACGTCGCGTGGCGGATCGCCGACCAACACACGATCTCGCTCCGCTATCGCTACTCCGCGCAGAGCGAGGCCTCGTTCTATCGGCCGCGATACTTCGATCTCGCGATGACCTCCGGCTACGTGACCCGCGACCGCAAGCTGTCCGCCCTCGTCGGCAACGAGCTCGGCGCGCAGTATCTGATGCGGATCGAGAACGAGGACGGCGACCACGTCATCATCTGGGGCGTACGGACCACGCTGTCACGGGCGGACTACCTCGCGTACGTCGGGCTCGACCACGTGTGGGCGCTCGAGCTCACCGGGCTGGTCGGCGTCGAGCTGCCCTGAGCCGCACGAGGACCAGCGCGACCAGGCCGAGCCCGCCCGCGCCACCAGGCGACCCACCCGGGCCACTCGTGTTGGTCGTGCTGCACCCGCCGCCGCCGCTGGAGGCGAGGTGCTCGCCGATCTCGGTGCGAAGCTCGTACGTGCCGTCGCCCTCGACGGTCCCCGAGGCGTCGCTCGTGATCGCACCGATCGCGAGCTCGATCGGCTCGCCGGTGGCCACGAACGAGAGCGTCACCATCGCGGCGTTGCAGTCCTCGACGCCGACGATCCGCCGGACCCCGACATCGAACGTGTAGATCGCCGGAGCGCCATCCGCCTTCTGCTCGCAGCGGGACGCCGCGGGCAGCGACGCCGCGGGCGTCACGGTCACCGAAGGATGGGCACCGCTCGGCGTCACCAGCTCGAGCTGGAGGGCGTGGGGGGTGGCCGGATCGTCCCAGCGGACCACCAGATCGTACCGGGTCCCGGCGACCGGGACGTCAGGGATGCCCTCGACGACGAAGTTCGGCGCGGGCCCTCCGCGGTGGCACACGTTGCACGCGTAGCCGTCGGCGCGCGAGCCGGTGAAGTAGCGACCGCCGCCCCCACCCGTGTCGACGCCCTGGCCGAACAGCGCAGGATCGGAGAACGCGAAGGCGCGCGCCGGCGACCCGATCGCGAGGCCCACCGACGCGAGCCAGAGGGCGGCTCTCGCGGCGGTTCTCACGGGGTCCTCGCGGCCGTGG
This sequence comes from Myxococcales bacterium, assembly GCA_043776275.1. Taxonomy (GTDB): domain Bacteria; phylum Myxococcota_A; class Polyangia; order Haliangiales; family Haliangiaceae; genus JABFXX01. Next base: position 8,316 of record JAYVRN010000078.1, read on the forward strand.
CCCAGCGATACAGCGCGACGTAGCGTGCATCATCGATGCTCGCGTACACGCTGCGCCCCCACGGATCATTGCCCTTGTGCCCCGCCC
>JAYVRN010000079.1:0-8397 GCA_043776275.1 Myxococcales bacterium
TGCATCACCTCGCCGTTGACCCAGATCAGCGCCCGACGATCCGAGGCCAGCTCCGTCCCGGACGCGCCGCCCACGAACCGGATCTTCGGCGCCGCCGCCGCGGAGCCGATGCAGAACGCCTCCTTGTGGTCGCAGGTGCCATCGACGAGTGTCACGCCGACGTGGCGCGCGGGGTCGAGGGCATCGACCGTCGTCGAGAGCATCGCCGCCGCATGATTGACGGCGTCCCGGCTCCGGGTCAGCGCGGCCTTCGGCAGCTCCTGACCGACGCCGATCCCGATCCGCGCCCAGTCCCCATACAGGCCGATCGCGACGGCCGCGATCGCGTCGCGCGGCACGCCCTTCCCGATCACGCCTATGGTCGTTCCGCCGACGACCGGCGCCTTGAGCCCGCGATAGGTCGTCCCCGCGAGCTGCGCAGCGTCGAGCTTCCAGTCTGCGAACACGAAGGCGATGCGCAGGTCAGGGCCCGCGAGGCCTTCGACGATCTTACGCCCCACCTCAGCAGCGTCCGTCCCGGTCGCCACCACCTGCCTTGCGATCGCCGTCATCGCGCCGACTATAGCTCCGGCGGGCTTAAAAGTTGCCCCGGCGTCGACGATGCCGCTTCGATAAGGGCATGGAGAAGACGTGCACCGCGTGTGGGCAGGTGTTCCGCCCGGCCTTCGTGTTTCAGATCGCAGTGAGCCCGATGGGACAGAAGAGTCACTTCTGCTCCCTCGAGTGCCGAAAGGAATCGCTCGGGGTCGAAGCGTTTCGCGCAAAGCGCGCGCGACGGATCGCGATCCTCAACCAGAAAGGCGGCACCGGTAAGACGACCACCGCCGTCAACCTCGCAGCGGGTCTCGCCGAACGCGAGAACGACGTCCTCCTGATCGACACCGATGCGCAGGGCAACGTCGGCGTGTCCCTCGGAGTCGCCGGCGAACGGTCGCTGTATCACGTGCTCGTCGATGGCGTGGATCCCGGCGAGGCCTCCGTCCCCGTCCGCCAGCACCTCGACGTGATCACCAGCGACTCCACGCTCGCCGCCGCCGAGATCTGGCTCGCGCGCCAGACCACGGACGCGCGAGCGAAGATGCTCACCAAGCGCTTGAACCTGCTCCAGGTGTCGCGCCGCTACGACTACGTGATCATCGACTGCGGCCCCTCGCTGAACTTGCTCAACCAGAACGCGCTGTCGTACGTCGACGAGGTCGTCATCCCCGTCACCTGCGACTACCTCGCGCTGGTTGGCGTGAAGCAGGTGCTGAAGACGATCAAGGACGTCGAGCGCCACCTCGGCCACGCCGTGCGGATCTCCGCGGTCCTGCCGACGTTCTACGACGGCCGCACCCGGCTCGCGCGCGAGGTCCTCGAGACCCTGCAGGGTCACTTCAAGCACAAGTGCCTCGAGCCGATCCGCCACAACACGCGGCTCGCCGAGGCACCGAGCCACAAGAAGACGATCTTCGAGTACGCGCCGGTCAGCCACGGTGCCGCGGACTACAACCGCGTCGTCGACTGGATGCTCGCGACCAGCGCCGTACACACCGATACCACCCGCCACCCTGAACCCACCGCTCCGGCGGCCGCATGAGAGGTCATATGAAGGAAGAGAAGTTGATGGGACACGACCCTCTGAGCGACGCGGACGCGATCCTCAGCGAGGAATACTATGGGCGTCGCGCCGAGGGCACCGAAGTGGGAGCGCGCAAGCGCCCGCGCGCTGGGACCGCGGATCCGGCGGCCAAGAACCGCCCGACACACTACAAGGTGATCTGCATCTCGATGTACACGCGCGATCTGGAGGAGCTCGACGCGAAGGTCGCCGAGCTCAAGCGCCGCGGCTGGACCAAGGCGAACAAGTCGCAGCTGATCCGCCTCGCGCTGTCACAGATCGATCTCGACAAGCTCGGCACGCCGCGCCAGTAGCGCGCGCGGCTCGTCAGAACGCCTTGGCGATGCCGATCGAGATCGTGTGGTTGAGGTCGGTGCGCGCGACGCTGGTGCCGGTGTGCATCCGCATCGAGTTCGCCACCGGAGCGCCGAACGACAGGCTCGCGTAGTTGAGATCGTAGCCGCCCGAGAGATCGATCCCCGGCTTCCACCGGTAGGTCACCCCGGCGCCGATGACGATCTTCTTGACGGCCGGGTTCGCACCGTCCTCGAGGTTCTTGGTCTGGGTGATGCTGCCGCCGATCAGGATGGTGTCGAGGTTGACGCGCAAGCCGAGCTTGCTCGTCAGCATCGGGATCGCGAGCGCGACACCGAGCATCGGTCCCGAGATGTTCTCCTGTGGGAGCCGCGCACTGTTCTTGGCCAGGTCGGTCACGTTGTCGACCCGGAACGCCTCGTAGTGATAGCCGAGGCGCCCGAACAGGACCGCGCCGCTCTTCTTTTTCAGGTCATAGCCGAACACGCCACGCACGTTGACGTTGTGGATCGTGAAGCCGGTGGTGGAGGACGGCATCGGGCCCGCGTTGCCATCTGGATCGAACGCGACGCCCGGGACCGCCTTCGCGATGTCGTACGTCATCTCGCCGCCGACCAGGTACCGCGCCTTGTATGGATACAGGAGCGCGCCACCGAGGGCGATCGCCACCGAGGAGCTGCCGACCGTGTACTTGTCGGGCCACTTCGTGGTCCCGCCGCCGGACGTCAGCGTCTGGCTGACCAGCGTGAAGCCGAGGCGGGCACGCACATCGATCATCCGGCCACCACGACTCCCGCCACCGCCGTCCTCGCCGTCATCCTGCATCTCGAGCTTCGAGGTCTGGATCCAGCCGATATCGCCGTCCTCGACGGAGACCTCGGTCCACTTGCCCTTCCTGCTCTCCACGAACAACACGTCATCGGGCTTGGCCTTGAACGCCTCGTCGGAGTCCTTCGAGGGCTCCGAGAACGCGACCGTCTTCGACCGCACCGAGGCCTTCACACGGTTGTCCTCGGGCTCGGAGTCATCCGTGGGCTCAGCCTCGTCGTCGCCGCCCTTGTCGCCCTTGTCGCCCTTGCTGGCGATCGGATCCTCCTCCTCGCCGTCGTCGCCACCTCCCTTGGAGCCGCCCTTGGGGGCCTTCTTGCCCTTGGGGGGCTTCTTGCCGCCCTTGTCGCCCTTGTCCCCCTCGTCGCCGCCATCGCCCTCGTCGCCGTCGCCCTCATCACCGCTCGGGGCATTGTCCCCCGTCGCATCGGCGCCGATCCGGTCGTCCGGGCCGGCCTCGCCACCGAAGCCTCGCTTGGTGCCGCGGCCGTCGACGAACGCGCGGCGACGCGTGTTGCGCACGATCTCGTCGTCGCCCTCGGGCATGTCGACCTTGCTGCGCGGGATGTACCCCGTGCGGCCCGAGACGCGGACCTTCAGCCAGCGCCCATCCTTGGACACCAGGGTCATCGCTTGACCCTCCTTGACCTTGACCACGACCTTCCCCCGCTCGCCGGGGCGGTTGTAGACCTTCGCGTTCGCGTTGGTCCTCACCTTCTCGGCCTGGCTCACGGCAGGCCAGGCCACGAGGGCAACGAGGCCCACGACCAAAACGAGGGGCAATACAGGAAATCGGACCGACACCCTCATGACCTCCTATTCTACAAGCCCCGTGCCTGATCTCCACCCGAACCACGAAATCGTTCCCCGGCTGTCCCACAACGGCACACAGTCAAGCGGGTGAGATCATGCGCGTTTCGTTTGGCCGTTCGGGGCCTGACGAGGGCCGGGGATCACAGACTCCAGATCCACCTGGGACTAACTGCCTCGTCGGGGGGATCCAGACGCCAGCGACCGTATGAGGATCGCGATAAGCTGAGGCTCGCCCAATGACATTTCAAAATCGTGCATCCACGGCCGGACACTTCGAGTTGAAGATCGACGGCCACGTCTCGACCGCCTATCTCAAGGCGGTCGATGGCGGGCACGTCAAGACCGCGGTAATGGACGAGCCAATCGGGCCCGAGAACATGCGCATCAAGCATGGCTCGGTGGTCGAGATCGAGCCGATCACCATCGACCTCGGCCTCTCAGGGGCCAGCGACGTCCTCAAGTGGATCCAGAACTCCTGGCGGAAGGAGTTCAGCCGCCGCAACGGTCAGATCACTCACGCCGACTTCGACCTCTACAAGACGTACGAACACGAGTTCTTTGACGCCCTGATCGCCGAGACCGTGTTCCCGGCGCTCGACGGCGGCTCCAAGGATGCGGCGTACCTCAAGATCAAGGTCCAGCCCGAGCGGATCGTCACCAAGAAGGTCCAGGGCGGCAGCCGCGTGAACTCGAACCTCGGCGAGAAGCAGAAGATGTGGACGGCCTCGTCGTTCCGTCTGAAGATCGATACGATCCCCGAGTTCGAGTACACGAACAAGATCGAGTCGTTCACGATCAAGCAAGGGATCAAGAAGCTGTACACCGGCGAGGATCGATTCCCGCAGATCGAGCCCACCAAGATCGAGTTCCCGCACATCATCGGGACCTTGGCCGCGCACTACGTCGAGGCCCTGCAGAAGTGGCACGACGCGTCCAACCTCGTCGGCACCGCCGATCCGAAGGTCCAGAAGCACGGCTCGATCGAGTTCCTGGGCCCCAAGAATCAGGTGCTGTTCCGCATCGAGCTTTACGAGGTGGGCCTGGTCCACCTGAGCATGACGCCCTCGACGGCGGGCTCGGATCAGATCAAGCGCATGAAGTTCGAGATGTACGTCGGCCGGATGGACCTCGACGGCCAGGGCGTCCTCGGCCTCGAGTAGCTCGCAGTTCGCCGATCACGACGCAGCGATCACCAGATCGTAGAGCACGTGCGCGTAGACCGCGTGGGCGAGTGAGCGGAACCAGAACACCAGGCCGAACACCACCCCGGCCACGCACCGGTATGCGAAGGCGTGCGTGGTGAAAGGCTCGCCGTGGCTGCCGACGTGGTGGGCGGCGGCGAACACGGCCGCCGAGGCGAGCAAGGCGAAGGCCACGGAGATCCGCCGATCGACCTGGGTCCGCGCGAGCAGCGCCACGAGTCCCGCCATCGCGCCGAGGCGGAACACCAGCTCCTCGTGCACCCCCGCGCCGAGGGCCGAGACCACCGAATCCCCGGTCAGGCCCAGCCCGAGCAGCCGCTCCACGATCAAGGACCCCACGGCGGCCAGGGTCAGCGCGTAGATCGCGGCCTCGAGGATCACCGGGGTGGCGATCTCGAGGGTCAGCGTGGTCCACCGCCGATCCCGACGGACCCACAGCAGGAAGCCCACGGCGAACAGCGCATGGATCAGGAGATAGACGCCGCGGCTCCCCACCGCGCCGTAGAGCCCGCGGGTCACGACATCGGCGCCGTTGACGTGCCCGGCGAACAACACGCCGATCTCGTACGCGAGGAGTAGCGGGAAGATCAGCACGAGGCTCGCCGCCAGCTCGCCGTGGCCGAGCGATGCGGGCACGGACCGCGGCGGGGCAGATGCGCTCGCAGCGCTTCGACGTGCGCGCCGGGTCATACGTTGCCGCGCGGCCGCACGCGCGCCGGGCGCGGCGCGTTCGACTTCGCCTTCGGTTTGGTCGGCGTGGGGAGCTTCGAGCGTCGCTTGGCGGCGGGGCTCGCCGACGGCGGCTGCACGGTCGCCGTGATCGCGCGGTCGGCGCGCAGGTAGGTCGCGGCCGCTGCCGCGATGTCGGCAGGGCGCACGGCGCGGATCGCATCGTCGTAGCCCGCCCAGGTCTGCCAGCCGAGCCCATAAGCCTCGTGATAGGCCATCGCATTCGCGACCGCGGCGCGGCGCTGCATCGAGATCTGATGGCTCCCGATCAGGTAGCTGCGCGCACGCTCGACCTCGTCGGTGGTCACGCCCGCGACCCGTACGCGCTCGAGCTCCGCGCGCACCGCGGCGATCGCCGCCGGGAGCTTCTCGGGTGCGCACGACAGGTAGACGGCGACAAACCCCGGGTCGACGCCTTCGATCGAGTGCGCGGAGACCCGATAGGCGAGCGCCTGCTTCTCTCGCAGCTCGGCGAACAGCCGACCACTCTGCCCCGCCAGGATCGCCACCAGCACCTCGAGCGCGAACCGATCCGTGGCATCCACGGTGGCGCCCGGGAACCCGATCACGAGGTGTGCCTGCTGGCGATCGAGGTAGCGATAGACCTCCCGCTCGGTGGCGCTCTTGCCATCGAGCGCGAGTGGCTTCACCACCGGCGCGCTAGGCGTCCGCTTCGGCACCGCCCCGAACCGCCGCTTGACGGCCGCGATCACCTCGTCGATCTCCACATCGCCGACGATCGCCAGCGTGAGACCGGCGACCGGGTAGCGATCGGCATAGAACGCGGCGAGCGAACCACGCGAGAGCTCACCGATCGACGCGGCGGTCCCGAGCGCATCTCGCGCGTACGGATGATCACCGTAGAGCGCCTCGCTGAACACGCGGAACGCGACCTGGGTCGGGCTGTCGGTCTGAGCGATCTGATCGTCGAGGAGCAGCCGGCGCTCGCGGACCAGCTCCGCCTGGGGGAGCCGAGGATCGAGGATGCAGTCGGCGAGCAACTCGAACCCGGGCTTCCAGGTTCGCGCGAGCCACTCACCCGCGACCCCGAAGCTGTTGCGGCCGGCGACGCCACCGAGCGAACCACCCAGCCTGTCGATCGCGTCGGCCACCGCTCCCGCATCGAGCGTGCCGCAACCACGCGTCAGCATGCGCGCCAGGAGCGCGGTGGCACCCGCCGTCTTCTTGTCCTCGACGCGCTGGCCGCCCTTCCACACCGCGCGCATCGCCACGACGGGGACCGAGGCGTCACGCCGGACCAGGAGCGTCATCCCATTGGAGAGCGTCACGCGCTTCTCCACGGGCACCGCCGCGACCGGCACCTTCGCGAGCGAGCGGCGCACGCGCTGCTCGGCCTGCCGCGCGAACCGCGCCGTCGCCCGCTGCTGTGTGCGTGGAAGGATCGCCGCGATGCTCGCGTTCTCTGGGCGCAGGTAGCGGCGCATCACGCCGGCCACATCATCGCGGCGCACCGCGCGGATCCGATCGAGGTAGACGTGCCCGAACTGCGGATCGCCGGCCACGGTGGCGTGCCACCCGAGCGAGCGCGCCCGGCCCTGTGCGGTCTCGAGCTGGCGCACGAACGCGGTCTCGGCCGCGATCCGCGCCTTGTCGAGCTCCTCGGTCGTGAGCTCGCCGGTGAGCTCGAGGCTGCGATCTACGAGCGCGCCGACCACGGCCTGCGCATCCCCGCCCTTCGAGGTCGCGGACAGTACGAGGAGCCCCGGATCGCGGAGCGCGTGGACGTTCGCGTAGGCGCTGGTCGCGAGCTGATCGCGATCGCGGAGCAGCCTCGGCAGGCGCGCGGACTCGTTCTGCCCCAGCAAGATCGCGGCGACGTCGAGAGCCGCGACATCGGGGTGGCGGGCGGCGGGCACATGAAAGCCGACGGAGAGGTACGCCTCGCTGACATCGCGCAGGGTGCAGCTCGCGCGAGGTGCGGTCTGCGGCGGCTCGGCGGCGACGCAGCGCGTGGGCCGACCGCTCGGCATCGCGCGAAACCGGCGCTCGACGCTGCGCCGCACGTGATCTGGATTGACGTCGCCCGCGACCACGAGCGTCAGGTTGTCGGCGACGTAGAAGCTGCGGAAGAACTCCACCAGCTGCCGCTCGCCGAGCCGGCGCACGCTCTCGGCCGTGCCGATCACCGGGCGGCGATACGGGTGAGCGACGAACGCGGTCGCGAACAGGCTCTGGGCCACCGACCGCGCCGGATCGTCCGCGCCCTGCCGGATCTCCTCGAGGATGATCTCGCGCTCGCGCGCCAGCTCTTCGGGGTCCACGCGCGGCGAGAGCAGCGCATCGCCGATCGCGTCGATCGCGCCGTCGGCGTGATCGCGGCCGAGCACGGCGTGATAGACGGTGTGGTCGAACGCGGTCCAGGCGTTGATCTCGCCGCCGCCTCGCTCGATCGCCCGCGTCAGCTCGCCGAGGCCGTAGTCCGAGCTGCCCTTGAACAGCATGTGCTCGATGACGTGCGCCACCCCGGCCATCGGCGGGGTCTCATCGGCCGAACCGACGCCGACCCAGGCCTGCACGGCGACCACCGGCGCCGGATGCCCCGAGGCGATGTGCAGCGTCAGGCCGTTGTCGAAGCGATGGGTGGAAACGTCCTGCACGGCGAACCCCGCCACGAACGCGGCAGCGACGAGAGTGTAGGCACGGCGAGAGACCCAGGGCATCTTTTGGCGGGACCGGGCCGACCATAGGCTATCCTCGGGCCATGAAGGGCCGGATCCTGTTCACGTTGTTCCTGCTTGGCTGTGGCGCCGATGCCAACGTCGCCGGCAACTACTCGATCGCGCTGACCAATGGCGACAACGGCTGCAATCTCTCGAACTTCACCCCAGGCAACACCTCGACCAACGTCGGGGTCACCACGGTCCAGGACGGCTCCAAGGTGACGATGAC
>JAYVRN010000080.1:0-2549 GCA_043776275.1 Myxococcales bacterium
GATCGGGACCGTCTTGTCGTACTCGTAGCCGCGCTCGGCCCACGCCTCGGGGATCCGCAGGCGCCAGCACTCCTGGAGGAACGGCAGGTACGTGTTCGGGCCGCCGAGCAGGAGCACCTTGCTCTTGAGCGTGTTGCCACGGGTCAGGACGGCGAGGTTCTGGCTGACGATCGCGTCCGCCAGCGAGTTCATGATCTCGTTGCGGGGGATGCCCGACTTCACGAGGTTGACGATGTCGGTCTCGGCGAACACGCCGCACTTCGCGGCGACGTGGTGCAGCTTGGTCGGATCGAACTTGAGGCCCGGGACCTCCTCGCGCGGCATGCCGACCTTCAGCACGCACTTGTCGATCGTGGCGCCGGTGCCCGAGGCGCACTTGTCGTTCATCGAGGTCTGGGCGGTCTTGTCGCCGGTCTCCTCGTTCTTCTTGAACATGATGATCTTGGCGTCCTGGCCGCCGAGCTCGATCACGCTACCGACGTCGGGGTGCATCTTCTCCACGGCCATCGTGACCGCGTTGACCTCCTGCACGAACTTCGAGCCGAGGATCGGGGCGATCGGGCTGCCACCGGAGCCGGTGATGAACGTTCGGATCTGATCGTTCTTCAGCGTCGGGAACGCCGCGTGGATCTCCTTCAGCATCTCCCGCGTCATCTCGGGCTGCCGCGTCTCGTGACGGAGGTACTTCGACCACAGGATCTCCTTGGTGGTCGGGTCGACGACGGTCATCTTGACGGTGGTCGATCCAACGTCGATTCCGATCACGACTGCTTCAGGTACGTTTGCCATGCGGTTCTCCTGGTCGAAACTACGACCCAGACGTAGCACTAGACTGACGCGTCAGTCTAGGAATGACTGACGTGTCAGTCCAGAGTTAAGTGTGGGCAAGGAATGATCTCTTTGGTGCGAATCGCCCTTCGCACGCGTTCGTGAGATCCCTTACACAACACGCACAAGCTGCGTAACTCGCGACGCGGTCAGGTAGGATGATCCAGAGATGCGTCGCTACCTGCTGGTCGTGGTGCTGGGGACGGGGTGCTACCACCCGAGCGCGCCCGCGGGTGCGCCGTGCAGCAGCCTCGGTAAATGCCCGTCGGGCCTGACCTGCATCGATGACCTGTGCCAGGTCCCTGGCACGCAGGTCGTCGATGCGGCGATCGATGCGTGCCCGGTGGTCAGCTGCCTGGGCAATGACCTCGCGGGCTGCGGGAGTCGGATCACCTGCGCACTCGGCTGCGCGGACGGCGATGCGACGATCCCGGCCCACTGCATGGAGCTCGTGCCCTCGAACGGGATCACCACCGCGCTGCTGGTCGGCGCGACCGCGGACGTCAGCGGCCTCGACTATCACTTCAACACCGACACGGGCGAGGTCACGCGCGGAGGAAACACCGTCGTGCGCACCGCAGGACCGGGCGTGATCTCCGGGATTGGCTTCACCAAGCTCGATCAGATGGGCGTGTTCAGCGCGCACAGCTTCGACGTCCAGAGCGGAACCGGCAGCGCCGACGACTGGGATCTCGACGGCGGCGATTCGATCGTGCTGTTCGCCGCGACGACGATCAATGTCCAGGGCATCATCGATGGCGGCGCGAACACCAGGACCGGCGGCCCCGGCGGCGCCGATGGCGCGACCACGGGATCCACGGGCCCCACCTGCCGCGGCAAGGCCGGGCTGTGGCAAGCCGCGGGCTTCGGTGAAGGGGGTGGCGGCGCAGGTGGCCGAACCGCCGGCGGCAACGGCGCGGTCTCGACCCTCACCACGTTCGGCACGGGCGGCCCGTCGTGCAGCACGTCACCGACCACGATCCCGCTGCGCGGCGGCAACGGCGGAGGTGCCGCCGGCGTCGACACCGCGACCTCTCCGGACACGGTCCATGGTGGCGAAGGCGGCGGCGGTGGCGGAGGTCTCGCCCTCGTGGCGATGGAATCGATCACGATCAGCGGCTCGGTCGCCGTGCCGGGCGGTGGCGGCCTGACCGGCACGACCGGCGACGGCGGCGGCGGTGGTGGTGGCGGCGGTGCGATCCTGGTCGAATCGCCGGTGGTCACGATCAGCGGAGACTTGATCGCGAACGGTGGTGGCGGCGCCGGGCCGAGCATTAACGCTGGCTCCGCCGGCCACGTCACCGATGGCAACCCCGCCAACGGCGGCACATACCTGACGGCGAGCGGCGGCAAGGGTGGCACCGGCTCGGCGCTACCGACGAACGGCAGCACGTACAGCGACCTGCCCGTCACCACGGCGCGCGGCGGTGGCGGCGGCGGCGCGGCCGGGCGCACCGAGATCAAGGCGCGCTCGCGCACCACCACAGGCGCGACCCTGAGCCCCTCACCCGCGCTCAGTGACGTGATGCTCCGCTGAGCGCGCTACTTCAGCACGCCGCGCAGCGCGACCATCAACATCTCGTTGACGACGTCCTCGACGGTCAGCTCGTTGCCCTTACGGACCAGCTGCTCGATCACGCCGCGGATGAGGCCCAGCAGCGCCGCCGAGACCAGCTCGGGGTGGCACTTGCGGAGCAGGCCAATCTCGAGCCCGGACTCGA
>JAYVRN010000081.1:0-8389 GCA_043776275.1 Myxococcales bacterium
CCCCGTCCTAGCCCAGATCTGAACCGGGTTTTTTGACCAGGTGTGGGTATCCAGGTACCCATTACATCTACTTCCGCTTTCGCCTGACCATCACGCCGCTCACCGGGGCCTTGGGCCTTCGATCTTTCTTGGGCTCGACCGCGAACACCAACGTAACGAACTGCCTGCTGGTCAGTTGGTGTTCGTTGCTCGGCAGGAACAATTCGAGCTCGAACCCAGGCGGGGCAGCCGGTAACGCATGGTCGATGACCCGCCGCCAATACTCGACGCCCTCCATCTTCAGCGCGCCTCGGTGCTCGACCTGCCGCACTCTCTCGCCGCTTCCGATGCCGAGGATCGGTGCGATGTCGTCGGCCGTGAGTCCGTCAGGCTGGCTCGCGATCTCGTCGTACACGCACGTCGATCCGGTCATGTCGAGCCGCACCGATGGGCGCTTCCCGTTCGGGTGCGGCCTGCCATTCGGCTCGTCGTTGCGCACGCCCGTATGACCGCGGCACAGCGTCCGAGGGCACGGACGACGCGACTCGAGGTCGCCGGTGCATCCCGGTGGCGCGTGGAGCTCGGCGTCGAGGGCCGAACCACTCGCGAGCCGGAGTACCTGCTGCCGGAATTCAGTCATCGCCTCGCCTCCCGAGGCCGACGCGTACGCGAGGCGCGCGGCGACCCTGCGATCATCTCCTCGAGCGCAGCCTTGACCGAGACGCGGCGTGCGAGCGCGTGACGCCGAACGCGCTCGTAGGTCGTCTCGGGCACACTGATCGTCTGCGTTCGTCCGCGCAGCACCGGGTTGGTGACGCGCACGCCGACGTAGCCGCTCACGCGCCGCTTGCCGCGCCAGCGGAAGGATTCGTGCTGCTTCATGGTATCCTCCCGTGCTCTGCCAACAGCGCCCTTGCCGCCCTGACCACGCGCTGCTGCGGCGTGGTCGTGTACTCGCCGCCCCGGAGCAGCCGGAGCAGCGCGGTGATCGCGTCGAGCGCCTCGTCGCGTTGCGCGAGGGCGATCTCGGTGGTCATGTCGCGGGTCATGTCTCTCTCCTCGGCTTCCACAGCCTGCGAAGCACTGCCGCGGGCGGCGTCCAGTCGCGCCAGATCAGCACGCTCGGGAAATCAGCCGTCCCGACGTTGCCCGCGCGGTCGAACCTGAGGCGCTTGCGGAACGGCGCCCAGTTCGCCCGCGTGCTGTCAGGCCCCTTCGCTAGCGCCTCAGCGAACCAGCGGGTCGTCGTGTCGAGCTTCCCCAGCGCGCACCACGGTGCTCTGTGCGCCCGCAGGCGCTCGCACCACGGCAGCGGCTCCGAGTATGGCCAGTTACACCAGACGCTCGCCAGACGCGAGCTGGTAGATCCGTCGAGGGTCCAGGGGTCAGCGAGCCCGTCCTGGCCCGACTCGAGGCAGCAGGTCCGCGTGGCCTGGATTGCGGAGAGCGGGTTGCTACAGGGGTCGAGCTCGAACCGGCCGATGTCGCGCGCAAGGGCGTGGGGCGTGTTCTGTGCGTCGGTCGAGAGACGGATCGGGACCAGTGCGGCCGGAAACAGGGCGAGGGTCACCGTGGATCTCCGTTGCGGGCGTGAAAGGTCGCTGCTGTGAGGCGGGGCAGCGGACTGCGATCACGCGCTGTCCCTCCCTCCGTCCCTCCTCTTGCCCCCCCTAGGGAGGACAGCAATCTCCGTCGGAGAATCCCACTGTCCCTCCTGTCCCTCCTTAAAAAAGAACTGAGTACAGAGACAAGAGCAACGCCCGGGTGCTCCATGGAAAAGAGGGCGGCCAGAGGGGACAGGGGGGACACTAGCGATTCCTCGTGACGACAGCACAGTACCCTCGACCGTCTAATCGCTTGTCGATATCAATGGTTAGCTGAGTGTCGTCGTCACCCTTCTGATAGCAATACACCCGTCCCTCCTCTCCGCATCTGCGGCGTGTCCGTTCCCAGCCCAGCTTTTGCATAGTGGAGCCAAGCCTGCGATTCTGATCCTGTGTCGCATCACCCGGCTCGACGTTCACGATCCGCCAGAGGTCGAGCATCCACACGCGGCCGGTCTCCTCCGCGAAGGCGTTTCGGAGCAGGATCTCGAACGGGTCCGTGATCTCTCGACCCTCTTGCTCGAGTGCGGCATCGCCCCATAGGCCGGCGTCGAGCCGAATGCTCTCGCCTTGAGCCTCGGCATGCGCCGCCTCGGCCCAGATCTGATCCCGGTCACGCCTCAGTGCGTCAAGGTCGAACCGCTTCACGAGCACCGGCCAGAAGCGGCGGTTGCCCGTAGTGTCCTTGAGGTAGCCGCTGGTCTCGTTCGTAGTGCCGACGATGACGCACCGGCGCTCCATGACGGTGTTCTTGCGCCCATAGGAGAGGCGCGCGCGGTCGACCGTCCTCGAGAGCATGGCCTTGAGCGCCGCCACGTCGCCCTGGTTCATGCCCTTGAGCTCTCCGGCCTCGATGATCCAGCGGCCCGCCATCGCCTCCATCTGGCGCTTGGTGTCGGCGCCGAGCGGCAGGTCGTCCGAGAACCACTCCTGGCGCACCGCGAGCACCTGTAGGCCGGAGGACTTGTTCGTGCCCTGCGTGCCCTCGAGGATCGGCATCTCGTCGAACTTGCAGCCCGGCTGCGTCACGCGCCGAACCGCTGCGATCAACATGATTCGCGACACCGCGCGCGTGTACTCGCTGTCTTCTGCGCCGGCGTAGTTCGTTAGCCAGTAGGAGATCCGATCTCTGCCGTCCCATGCGAGCGCGGATAGGTAGTCGCGCACGGGATGAAAGGCATTCGACTGGGCGATGTCCGAAATCGCCACGAAGAAGTACTCGCGCGCTGGGCGGAAGGAGAACTCGCGCTCGATCTTGAGCCACAGGCGATCCATTGCGTGGTCGTCGAGCTCGGGGCCGAACCCGGGGAGCCCGTCGATCAGTTCCAGTTCGGAGAACCGATCGTACTTGACGACGACGCCGAGCCGCTCCAGTGCGATCTCGATGTTCTCCTGCGAGTGGTAGATCTTCCCCTTGTCGTCCTTCCTGAATCCGCGCTGCTTCTTCTTTGGCGGCTCTCCGGATCCGCCAGCGGCCTCGACGGGTGGGGCCTCGACGGCCTCGACGGCCTCGACGGACTCTGGCTTGCGCTTGCGCTTGCCGCCGAAGTGCGCGAGGGCCTGCACGGACTCGACCAGCACTCGGCGGATCGCCTTGTCGTCCTTCGTGTAGAACCGCAACCACGTGGACGCGAGTGGCCCGCTGTCGTTCGCGCCGGTGTCGCGCGCGCCTATGCGTCCATTCGCGTCGACGAAGTTCGACGTCGGCTCGAAGCCATCGCCCTTATCCACGAACAGGTTGTACTTGCCGCGCGTCGAACGCTTGAATGCGAACCGCTCGCCGCCGACGATTGACGAACCGCTCAGGCTCTCGAGTACGTACCGCTGATCAAGAGACTCGAGCGCCGCATAGAAGTCTTCACCTTCGGCGCTTGCGCGTGGGGCAGGCTTCTCGGACGGCTCGGGCTGCGTCGAGTACTCGAGCCACTCCTGCGGGAACTGCGCGAGCGCGATCTGGTCAAGCGCGTGACCATCTCGCCAGCGGTACGACGATCCGCTCTCGTGAACCGATGGCGGCGCCACGATGTATCCGTTCCGAATGAGGTCAATTGCCTTGCCTAGCTTGCCAACGAGCGGGATTCCGATCGGCGCCAGATAGAGACGGTGCTCGCCTCCGGATCCCGTGTCGGCGGTGACGGTCTGCGGAAGCGGGCCGAACTCGCGCTCGAGGACCTCGAGCTCCGCGCGCCCGTCGGTCCACTTGTTCTTGGCCTTCGGGATGTCGATGTCGACGGTCACGATGTTCGACGGACCGCACGCGATGCCGATGTTCAGATCGCGCTTCGCGAACCAGCCGTTGAGCGTCTTGAGATCGATCGTCGCGTCGTCTTTGCCGTTGGGCACGAGCGCGCCGTCCGGACGCTTTCCTCGCGCCACGACGGGGAAGGAGTAGAGCCCTTTGCTTGCGAACCAGAATGCCGCGTCGAGGACAGTGATGGTCACGTCTACCTGGATCCTGTCTTGTTGCCAGCGGTCGGCTTTGCGACGCGCAGTTCCCCATCCGCGTTCGCGCGAATGACTTGCTGATTCAGCTGAAACACCAGGTCGATGCGACTCTGGTAGATGACGCCGACGCGGTTCTGCGCCATGACGCTCTCGATGACTCCGCTCTGCTTCGGGAACGGCCACAGGAAGACGTACTCGCAGAGCATCCAGTAGATTCCGACGTTCCATGCCGCGTACGTGTAGTCGATGGCCTGCGCAAGCGGCGGTCCGAGCTTCGTCTTCTCCATGCGCCCGTCGACGATCGAACCGGAGCGCTTCAGCTCGACGCCGACGACATGCGTCCATCCAGTAGCTCGCAATGCCGCACCGGGAATCAGGACGCGATCGATCCGCAGATCTTTCTGGTCGCGGTTGATCCGTGGAGCAAGCGAGTAACCGCGGACCTCCTTGAAGGAGCGCTCGAAGATGCCGAGTTCAGCGATGGCCCGATCGAAAGCAGCCGCCGATTCCGCCTCGGTCTCCCATTCGCCGATCGCATATCGTTCAGGGCCAATCGCCGTGAGAGGAGAGTCACCGGCGAAGTTCATCTCGCTCGACGTCATGCCTTGTTCCTCATTCCTTCCGCCCACTGCTGGGCCTCCTCGACGGAGCGGATCACGGCGTAAACGCCGCCCCGCCGGGTAACGAGCGACTCGAACGCGCGCTGCTCCGGTGACTGCCGACCGTCCGCAGACTTGATCTCGAGCGCGACAAAGCGCCCCGCCCACATGCCGATCAGATCCGCGGAGCCCTTACCACCAACGCCGAACACGACGCGCCTACCGTTCGCGTCGATCATCTGACCGACGTTGTTACGCCAGAGGATCAGCTCCGGGTGCCGCTCAACGTCACCGAGCTCGAGCCGGACGGCGTCTTGGATCTGCGCTTCGGTCATGAACGGCTACGGCGCTGTGCCTGCGTAGACCTGGCTTGCGTTGACGACCTCGGCGACCTGTACTGCGATCGACGTCATAGCTCCGGCGATCGTCTTCTTGAGATCCGAGATCGAGAACTGGAACAGCGGCTGACCCTTCTCTACCTTCGAGAACAGCTTCGCCGCGAACACCATGGATGCCTCGTCGGTCTCGAACGCCGGAACCGCAAACCGGAAGTCACGCGGAATCCTGGTTGCTGGCCCGCTCTGATCCTCGGTCTGCACGCGTACAGCACCCTTCTCGTCGACGGTGCGCTTCCACGTCGATGCGCCGCGCACCTCAAGGTTCTGCGTCATCGTGATGAGATCACTCGAGACCAGCTCGTCGCCGGCCATGTCTACAAACGAACAGAACGCCTCGGCCGCATGCCAGGACCCGGCGCATGCAATCCACGCCTTGAGCCGCTCGTGTAGCGAGATCGCAAGCGAGGCGCGAACGGATCGGGTGGTCCCCGCGGATCCCGACGGCAGATCATCAACGATGACGGTCAGGCTCCCAGTCTGTTGCACCGTCGGCGCACTTAGATACGCTGACGTCTCGTCGGTCTTGTAGCGCGTCGCCCACTGCAGGATCGACGCGATGTCCGCAAACGCGTATCTGCCGGCGCGGATCGGGGATTCGCGATTGGCGGCTTCGCATGCCGCATCCCACGCTTCCTTGAGCAACCGGGGCTCTCCCGATGAGGTGAACGCGTACGGAAGTTCGACGCTCACGCCACGTACGGTGACGCTGACGCCGATGGTTCGGACCGCGGCGTTGACGCCCGCAGCGCCAGCCTTGAGCGCCTCGGCAATGTTGTCGACGGCGTTCATGATGGATCCTTCACGAACGGGGCGCCGAACGGGATCGTCGACTGCCGCGGGTTGTCCTTGTGCAGTCCTCCGCGCTCGTCAGTGAAGAACGCAGTTGCCTCGACGGACTCCTTCGGGATCGTCGTCTTGCTCTCGCAGGTGATGCGCAGCACCTTCGCGTCTCGCGCGACGATCAGCTTGATCGTCAGGTTGCCATTCTTGCCCGTCTCCTCGACGGCACGGACAACGTCCGCGAGTTCTGCGGTTAGCTTCTTCTCGAGGTCGCCACCTGCCAGGTCCAACAAGACCTCCCCGAATGGCCGAATTCCAATGCTAGTTTGCTTGGACACGCTCTCTCCTCTTGGTTGGTTGCTATGCCGCCGCTCGGGCCGCGCACTTCGTGTGCATGGCCATCCGTCGCGTCGACGAATACAGAATCCAGTCTCCAGGCTTCGTCTCCAGCCCGCACCCCGCACACAACCCGCGCTTCTTCGCGCGCATCGGCCAGCTCGTCGGCTTGGACTTCGGCCGCAGCTCGTCGATGCCCACGCCGCTCGCAGTCGGCATCGAGCGCACCGCGAGCGTGAACTCCACCGAGCAGTACGGGCACCGCGGTGGGCCAGCGACGCAGACGCCGCCACACGAGGAGCACTGGCGCAGGCTCTTGCGGTCGACGCCAGAGATCGCCTTGCCGTCGAGGGAGTACACGCGATCGGCGTCCGGCGTTCCATGCACGAGCGCGGAGCCGCAGAGATCGACGACGATCGCCATGCTCTTGCCCTCGGCGGGCCGTAGCGCGCGGCCGATCGCCTGCAGGTAGCCGCCGGCGTACGTGAACCGACGCGCGAAGATCACGGACGCGATCTTCGGATCGTCGTAGCCTTCGACGACCAGGCTCACGTTGACGAGCACCGGGAACTCGCCCGCGGCGTGGCGCGCGATCACCGCGGGCCGATCGCGCATTGTTCCGGCGACGTGCTCAGCGTGGATTCCCCGCGCACGGAACTCCGCGGCGAGCGTCGCGGCGTGCTTCACCGTCGCCGCGAACACCACGCAGCGCGTCCCGGGGCAGTGCTTCGTGTACGCGTCGGCCGGCTCCATGGCGATCGTGCGCGTGTCGAGGATCTGCGACGGCGCGTAGACTCTCGCCGGGACGAGATAGCCGAGCTGCGTCAACTCCGAAACGGTGGATCCGACGACGATCGCGTCGAACAGATCGCCCATCGGCGAGCCGTCGCCACGCTCGGGCGTCGCCGTCAATCCGAGCCGGAGCGGGTACCTCGTCGCGAAGTCGAACCAAGTACGGGCCTTGCCGTGCTGACATTCATCGAGGATCAAAAGATCGGCCGGCGGCGGGTTGTCTCGCCACCGCGCAGCGGCGAGCGTCGGCACTGATGCCACGGTGACCTGAGCGGGCGCCGAGTCTCGCTCCGCCTGGATCACGCGAACATCGCGGATCCCCGCGTCGGCGAGATTGCGCACGCACTGGTCGAGGAGCTCGACACGGCCGGCGACGAACAGAACAGATCGCTTGCGCTCGAGCGACAGCCGGACGATCTCGGCAGCCGTCGGCGTCTTTCCGGATCCCGTCGGCATAACGAGAACGGGACTCTTGGCGCCCTGGGCGTAGGCGCGGCGGAGATCCGCCACAGCCCGCTCCTGATACGGCCGCAGCTTCACCGCCGCCTCGTGTGCTGCCTGTTGCCGTTCGCCGGCGCTACGGCGCTGGCCCTGCCGTCCCCGTCGCCGCTGCCCGCGAACGCGTAGCGACCCGCGCGCGGATGCTCCGACGCACACTCGTCGCAGATCCGGACCATGGCGTCATTCCGCCCCAGCGGTTCGAGGTGCGTGCCGGGGCGGTTGACACAGATCGCGCAGACGCTCACTCGGCATACTCCTCGGCATCCGGGAACTGCTCTTGCTCCGCCGCCGACACCCGCAGCGCCTCCTCGATCATGAAATCGACGAACGCAGCCGCCGCGGAGTCGTACGCCTGCGCGGCATCGCGCACGCGCTCTGACATCGTGGCCTGCGCCCCGCGGAGATCGACGAGCGCCTGATGCATCAGCGCCCTCACGCAACCGCCGCACCGCAGCGCAGCGGGCGGGTTCGCGGAGGACTGCCGCTCGTCGAGCTCGGACCATCGGCCACGGCACGCGGTGACCACCGAGGCGTGGATCTCGACGACGGCGCAGTAGTGGCGCGCGCCGACGGGGCGGGACCATGGGAGAGCGGGGATCACGATCTAACCAAACAGCTTTTGCTGGGCCGGATCCGCGGCGTCTCGAAGGTTCGCAACAGCCTGCCGATAATAGCTGTCCTTCAGTTCCGCACCGATAAATCGACGTCCTTCCTGAATGGACACATACCCCTCTGATCCGATGCCAGCGAACGGCGAAAGCACAACGTCTCCTGGGTTGCTCCACATCTTGAGCGCACGCCTGATGACCTCGAACTGGAGCGGGCAGATGTGTCGCTCGTCTTCGTCCTCGCGCGCACTGCGATACTGGAGCGTGTCGCTCGAGTCGATGTCCATCCACACTGGAGACGCGAACCTCTGCCACAGATCGACAGGAAAATCCTCGTTGGTATGCAT
>JAYVRN010000082.1:0-8379 GCA_043776275.1 Myxococcales bacterium
CGCACCCGGAGGTCCACCTCTCGGTGGTGGCCTGCCGAGCCTCGACCCGAACTTCGTCGCGAGCATGATGCAGCCGCTCGCGCAGCAGGCCGAGCTCGACCGGCAGCACCAAGAAGCGATGCTGATGGGCCAGCAGCAGCAGATCGCGGAGATGACGCTGCAGCACGTGTTCGCGATGAGCGCGGCGCAGCCGTCGCCCGCGGGCTCGGCGGCGATGAGCCAGGTGCCGTAGGTGGCCGTCGCGGTCGCGCCCGACGACGAGCTCGCGACGCTCGAGCAGACCACGTTCGACGACACGCCGACGGACGCCGAGGACGCGGCGACGCTGACGAAGTTTCTCGAGGAGTGGGTCGAGGACTACGCGCCCCACCAGATCAAATGCGACTACTGGGACAAGTGCGATCGCGCCTACCTCGGCGAGATCACGCGCACGAAGGACCAGGAGGATGAGGTCTATCCGCGCTACCTCTGGCAGAACGCCGAGGCGCTCGTCGCGAACATGATCGACGAGCGGCCCAAGAGTCACCTGATCCCGCGCAACAACACGAAGCCGCAACAGGCCAAGTGCTTCGAGAAGGTGCTCGCCTACCAGGAGCAAGAGGATGGGTACGAGGCCGAGCTGATCTCATTCTTCCGACAAGGCGTGATCCGCGGCTCGAGCGCGCTCAAGTCCGCGTGGCTCGTCGACAAGCGCCGCGTGCGGCAGCGCACATGGGCGCAGGACGGATCGGAGAACCCGTCGAAGATCGTCACCACGTACCACCCGCGCGCGACCACGATCTGCGTCGACGTGAAGGATCTGATCGTCGATTCGCGCGCGACGACGCGCCGCAACGTGCGCCGCGTGTTCTACGTGACCTACTCGACGATGGCCGAGCTCGAGGAGAACCCGAACTACCGAAATCTCGACAAGGTCCGTCTGATGAATCGCGAGAACGCGACGGCCGCGGGCGAGTCCAACAGCCAGCGGATCGGCTCGAGCCGTAGCGACGCGCCGACCGATGCCGTCAGCCGCAGGGGGCTGCACAAGGTCGTCGAGCGCTGGGATGACCGGGGAGGCCTTGTCGCAGTCTGCGACGACAAGGTCGTGATCCGCTCCGGCGCCGGCCCGTTCGACCACGGCATGATCCCGTTCGACTGGGCAATGCCGACGCCGGAGATGTTCAAGATGGGCGGCATCAGCCTGATGGCGATGCTAAGCGACGTGCAGACCGCGCTCTGGCGCCTGCTCAACGCGGCGCTCGAGAACGCCGACGCGATGGCCGCGTTCGTCTTGTTCTACCAGCGCGACTCGATCCGCAAGGACGACCTCGACCTGTTCCCAGGCGCGAAGGTCGGCGTGGACCAGATGGGCGCGTTTGAGCCGTTCCGCCCGCCGACCGAGGTGCTGACCGCGAGCCAGGCGATGATCGGCCAGCTCAAGGGCGAGATGCAGACGGTCAGCCCGGCGAATCCGTACGTCACGGGCGCACAGAACACCGGCATCGACAATCGCACCGCGACCGGCATCAGCCTGATCCAGTCCGCCTCACAGAAGCTGATCCTGCTGATGAAGCGGTCGATGATGCTGTGCGTCGAGGGCGAGTGCCGCAAGCGCATCGCACTGAACAAGCAACTGCTCGACCGGAACGTACCGATCCTGCTGGGCGACAAGTCGGGCTACGAGTACGTCGGCCCGGAGGAGATCCAGGGCGATTACGATTTCATCGTCGAGGACGTTGCCGAGAGCTTGAATCAGCAGCAGCAGCGCGCGGACGCGCTCGCGAAGGCGCAGGCGCTCTCGCAACTCAACGCCGCGGCCGTCATGATGCCGGGACAGCCGCCAGGCCTGATCGATTTCAAGCCGGTCGCGCAGGACATCGCGGAAGCGTTCGGCGATCCGCCCGACAAGTACCTCAACTCTGCCGCCGGGGCCGCGCCGGCGAGTCAGACGGGAGGCGCCCCACTACCCCCGTTGCCGCCGCCGCCCGACCTGAACGGGTTGCTCGCGTTGGCCGGTAGCGGGGGCGGGGCGCCCCCGCAAGCACCCGTCGCGTGATGAGTAACCTCGGCCTCGGCACCGCGCTCGACGCGCAGAAGAAGATGCTCGAGGAGATCGCGCGCTGCCAACGCATCATGGAGAACGACGAGAAAATGGACGTGCGCGGCTACGATCGAACGCTCGGCAAGATCAAGGGATTGCGCTTCGCGCTCGAAGCGATGACCCCGAACCAGGAGGAAGCATGAACAGGTTTGCTCGATTCGTATACGAGACGCCCGAGGCAACGGGTGGGATCACGCTCGACCCGCCCGAGGTGGAGACGCCCGCGTTGACGCCGCTGCGCCCAGATGGGCGCCCGGTGCAGACGACGGTGGACCCCGAGGTGATCGAGGGCGCGCCGGCGCCGATCATCACGCCCGACCCCCCACTCGAGGGCGGCGCGGACCCGGACGCGCCTGCCGGTGATCCGCTCAAGGACACGCAGCGCGCGTTCCACGAGTCGCAGCAGCGGCTCAGGGAGCTCGAGGCCGAGAACGAGGCGCTGCGCAACCCGCAACAGCAGCCGTTCGTCGATCCGCTCGCGCCGCTCACGGCCGCGACTCCGCAGATGACGGAGGACGAGGCCGCGCAGATGCGCGACTACATCGAGGCGGGGCCGCAGGCGGCGTACGAGTGGGCGCAGACGCCGGAGGCGCAGGCCCAGTGGGGCCGCAATATCGCGAGTGACGTGCTCGGCTACTGGCAGACGATGCCCGGCGGGCACCAGGCGTCGACGGACTACCTCGTCGATCAGCGCGTGAGCGCTGCGACCGCGCCGCTCCTGCAGAAACACGCGGAGGATCTCGGCCAGCAGATCGAGGCGCGACTCGCGGCCGAGATCCCGACTTGGACCGAGCTCCGCGCCGACGTCGAGAAGCTCTACCAGAGCTACCAGAACGACTACGGCTTCCGGCCGAACGTGAGCTCGCCGCAGGCCGCCGAGGCGCTCCTGCGCGACCTTCACAAGATCGCGTACGCCAACAAGAATCCGGGCTCCGCGCCGCCGCCCGAAGCGGCTCCCCCGGGTGCGGGCGTGCTCGCCGCGCAAACGCAGGGCGGAAGTCGTGCTGCTGCGGTCGGCGTGAGCGAGCGTGCCGCGTACGAGGAGTGGGCAGGCCCCGCGGTCGACTAACGCGTGTGGGGGGTCGTGCTATCGTCCCGGCGAGCACGATCCTCCACCCCGCTCGGGGTGTGGCCCACTACCGCCAGAGAGCGGCGGGCATCGCGGGACAGGCGCCCACTACCACGAGAGTGGCGGGCATTCGCAGGACACAGCGGACGTTCCCACCCCCTCTCTCTAGGAGTACCCCTATGGCAGCCCCCGCAGTGATCACGGGAGCCGTCACGGATGCGACGATCCTCTCGGATCAGAAGATTCGTGACGTGGCAAGCAAGATCGCGAGCCTCGACCCGGACGTGACGCCGCTCGCGACGTTCCTGATGAAGATGTCGAAGCGCATTTGCACGAACGCGAAGGCCGAGTGGCTCGACACGCAGCCGATGCTGCGCCTCACGACCATCTCCGTCGACCCGACCGCCTCGGCCGCGCAGACGACCCTCGTCGTCGCTTCGACCGCGATGATCAAGTCTGGCCACGTGTTGCGCTTCGCGATCTCGGGCGAGAACGTCTACGTGCAGTCAGTCACCAACGCGACGACCTGCATCGTGATCCGCAACATTGGTGGCGTCACCGGAGCCCTCGCAGCCGCGATCGGCTCCGACGTCGTCGTGCTCAACATCGCCGCCGCGCAGGGCGCAACGCTCGGCACGCTCCTGCAGACGCAGACTGTCGGCGGCTTCAACTACCACCAGATCGCTCGCGACGGCTACGGCCAGACGAACACGATGGGTGCGACCGACACGTACGGCGAGAATCAGCTCCAGATCGCTGCCGACCAGAAGATGCTCGAGCACAAGCGCGGCATCAACCTGACGGCGTTCTTCGGCCGGCGCGACCTGCGCACGGCGTCGGGCATCACGACCGGCTTTGCCGGCGGGCTGACCGACTACGCCGTCAGCCAGGACGTCGTCGGCGGCGGTTCGCTCACGCGCCGCATCTGGGAGGACTTCCTCCGTGTGACCTACCGCTACGGCGGCAACAAGTACGTGTTCTGCTCCCCGCTCGTGCAGCAGGCGATCTCCAGCTTCGCGACGAACCAGCTCCAGCCGGGCACGAACAACCCGACGGAGATCAACACGTGGGGCGTGCAGCTCGTCAAGTACCTCGGCGGCGGCACCGGGCCGGGTGGCTTCGCAAATCTCGTGTTCATGAAGGACTGGCAGGACTTCCAGACAGCCACCAACCAGTTCGGTGGCTGGGCGATCGCAGTCGATATGGACAACGTCCAGTACACGCACATGCGGGGCCGCGACACGCGCACGCTGCCGAACCGGCAGGGCACGAGCGAGGACTCGGATGTGCGCGAGATCCTGACCGAGTTCTCGTTCGAGATCCGCCTGCCGGACACCCACCGCATCCTCAAGGGCATCACCACCTACACGTAGACGTAGGCGGCGATCAGCCCAGCAGGGAGAAAGGAGGACGGCATGGCGAAGTTCGAGACGACCAGCAGCAACGGCATCGAGATCATGGTCCGCTACCCGGATGGGGGTGGCCTGCTCGTTGTCGTCGATGGCGAGAAGGGGTACGACTCAGCCGGCATCAAGAATGCTTTCCAGCGATGGTTCGTGGAGCAGGCGCTCCTCTCAAACCTCGCTGTCGGCGTCACCGATGCCTCCGACCTCGAACCCCACCCGGAGCCCGACACGGGCGCGTTCGTCGATCGCATCGAGAACACGTACCCAATCCCGCAGAAGGCGGCCGACGAGCTCGACGTGTCGATCCACTCGACCTCGATTGCCGACACGCCGAAAGGCAAAGGCAAGACGATCAGGGGGGTTGTCGGCACCGCCGGCGACGCCGAGAAGTAACCCCTCGGGGTGTTCCATGTGCCGCCGCTCCCCGCTTCCTCCTGGTTCCGGGAGAGCGGCGGCACAACCAGAAACCAGGAGAGAGATTCCGCATGGCTAAGTTCATTTCCCGCATCCGCAGCTACCGCGTCCTTGGCATCCGCGCGCCCATGATGGTGCTGACGGAGGTCAACGGCGTCGCGCACATCGTGCAGCGGCCTGACTCGCCCGCGCCGATCGATGTCGAGTTCGTGCAGGGCGTCGAGTCGACCGCCGACAAGGAGATCGGCATCGCGTATTTCATGGCGCACGCGCGCTACCAGGAGGACGGTTCGCTGCGAGTGCCCGGCTCGGGCAGCGCGGGCGGATCGCCGATGGTCGTGCCGATCTACCGCGGCGGGCAGGTCGTCGGCGCAACCGATATCTACCGCATGGAGAACGAGTTCTCGTGGTTCGACACGGACATTCATCTGCCGGGTGGCGCGGATCGCGCGGATGAGGACGCCGAGCTCGTGACGCACGCGCTGCGCTCTGTGCCGGACTTCGGTGTCGACTTCTTCGAGGTGCTCGAGGAGCGCATCGCTGCGCCGATCCCGGGCTACGACGGCATCACGCTGAAGAACATGACGGCGCTGATCAAGGTCGCGGACTACAACCCGCACGTGCTCGCCGCGTACGAGCTGCAGAATCTCGCGCGGCCGGAGTTCCTCGAGCTCTACGAGCAGAAGGCGCTCGAGGCCATCACGGACGCCGTGGACGACGCGGCGCTCGCAGGGTCGCTCTAGGGTGGCTCGCAGTGTTGGCAAGAACGAGCTCCACCCGGACACGGTTGACGAGTCGATTCCGCGCTGGCAGCGTTCGAACCCGACGATCGTGGAGGGCCACGTCGCGCGCTACCTGCGACGCGGCGAGGAGCCCTACATGGATGTGCGCTTCTACATCCAGCCGGACGTCAACTCGGCCGCGGGTAAGCGCGCGGCGATCAAGGAGTTCCGCGACTGCCTGCGCTGCGCGACCTGCACGGAGCGCTTTCCGTGCCCGCCGAACAAGCAGAACATCAAGGAGTGGGAGCGCTCCGGGTACGGCGATCCAGGCTTCATGCGCGATTTTGGCTATGACCGGGTCAAGGACTCGCGCTGCCCGATGTGCGGGAGCGAGGTGTCTCTCGGCATGTTCAAGCTGATTTTCCAGGGCGTGCTCGACGAGGACGACAAGCTGCTGCGGAACGAGCATGGCGAGGTCATGCTGTGACGGACTTCGGCAGCATGATCAAGAATGTGCTGGACAACACGCAGCGCCCGCACGGCCTCGGCGTGACCGACCCGCAGGTGGTCGGCAGCATGATCAACGACGCGATCGCGAAGATCTGCGAGAAGTGCGGGACGACGGAGAAGTCCATCACGATCACGTTCGCGACGAGCAAGGACGACTACTCGATCGCGACCGACCTCGTGGTCGCGGATCTGATGCACATCCGCACGCTCTACACGCCGCTGCTCGGTGACGTGCCGCAGCTCTCGCCGGAGCAGATCCTCGAGCTGCGGCGCTCTGCGACGACCGCGCAGGGCTACACGACGGCCTACGCGCTGCTCGGGCTCGACACGTTCATGGTCTATCCGACGCAGACCGCCGGCGCGACCGCGAGCCTGCTCTACGGCTTTACGCCCGCGCTACTGGTTGGAGACGCCGAGATCACGCCGTACGTGCCGACGGCCTACCACTATGTCGTCGAGATGCTCGCGACCGCTCGAGCGGCGCGCACGAAGGACTGGGCTGCGGCCGGCCAGATGCAACTCGAGGCAGATCACCACGTCGGCCAGGTGCTCGCCTACATGGATCGGCGTTCCGGTGGGACGCCGCAGCGGATCCGGCAAGGTCCGCGACGCTCGTTCCGACGCAGCGTGCCGAGCCAGGACTGGGGCGCATGATCGTCGTCTCGCCGTTCATGAAGGCCACGATCGATCGCTTCTTCAAGCTGCCGTCGAAAGACGACGACCGACCGGGCTGCGACTATCACCGAGGACGGTTCATTATCGGCGCGGAGCCGGTCGCGCACCAAGATGACTGCGAAGCGTGCAAGGCGCAAGCAGACGAAACCCACTCAATCTAGGAGTCCTGAATGGCAAGCATCGCGTTCCGAACGACCGTCGCGAGCGCCGTCGCGCTCGTCGCGGCGACGATCAAGAGCGTCGAAAACGTCCAGAGCCCTGCAGGTCACGGCCTGGCCCTGACGGAGTTCAACGTCTCGTTCGACGGCGTCACGTCGAGTGCCGTCCCGGCGCTCGTGCAGCTCACCGCCTCGACGGGCACGGCCGGCACGTTTACGGCAACGACGCCGTTCCAGGTTCGTGGCCGCACGGTGACCGGCTCCGCGCCGACCGCTGGTGAGAACGCCTCGGCCGAGCCGGGCACGCCGGGCTCGGTCTACCTCGCGACGCTCGTGCCGGTGTTCAACGGCGTCTACACGTACCAGTTCCCGCTCGGTCGCGAGATCGAGATGGACTCCTCGGCCGGCGCGGTGAAGCAGATGCTCATGCGGATCACGGCACCAGCGACCGTCAACGCGCGCTCGTACATGGAGCACGAGGCGATCGGGTGATTCGACGGTTCCTCAAGCGTCTCCTTGCGGAAGCGCTGGCCGAGCGGGAGCAGGCTGGGTTTCTCCGCAATCAGCCGCGCGACGAGGTCGGCACTCGACGCGTGCTCACGGAGCCGCGTATCTTCACCGCCCAGCACGGCGGGTTCAACCTGTTCAACACGGCCGCAAAGGACGAGGAGTAGGGCGTGGCGCTCGGTTTCGGCGAGACGCTTCCGCGCACGAACATTCGGATCGAGTCGCAGCACGGCGCGAACGGGTGGGAAGCGTGGGCCGCATACCCGATGATCACGCTCCCAAACGGCCAACGAGTTCAGCAGTGCGCCCACGTGGGCGGCAGAGTGCCGGGCACCGAGGTGTCCGGGTTCGGCATGGAGGAGTCCGCGCGTTGGGCAGCCGCGGCGACCTGCAAGATCCGCTACAAGCTCGACATCGACAACAAGATCTAGAAGGAGCACAGCATGGCAACGAAGCTCGAGCGAGGCCCGTGGGTTCTCGACATCACGCACGCGAACGGCAAGACCGAGCTGGTCGAGTGCGCGAATAAGATGGATGCAGATGAGAAGGTCCGGGCGTATCACGCCGCGGTTCCCGCGGATGATCACGAGGAGGACGGCCAGTACGTCAACAAGCCGGGCATCTACTCGATCGTGCTGCGGCCGGCCTAAGGCATAGATGTCGATCACGACGCGCTTGCGGCACGGGATCCGCTTGGAGAACAAGGTCTAGATGGCGTTTCCGACGACGAGCATTCTCGACGACTTCAATGCGGGCGCGAACCAGCTCTTGACTGCGCGCTCGGGTTGGGGTAGCGGTGTGATCGTTTCGGGTGACACGTCGTACTCGACGGACG
>JAYVRN010000083.1:0-2542 GCA_043776275.1 Myxococcales bacterium
CAGCTTCACCGGATCCCGTGGCGAGTACGCCTTGCGATCCGACGTCAGCGTCACCTTCAGGTCCGCGCCGAGCCCGTGATAGACGAGCCGCTCCGCGAGGGGCTCCTGCGTGGACGAGAACAGCGTCACCCGCACCGCGCCCTGCGACGTGCGTGGGATCGGCAGCGCGATCAGCGTGGGCTTGCCAGCCGCCGCCTCGAAGCTGCCGCTCGCGAGGCGATTCTCGCGCAGCGTGGCCTCGATCTCGAGCGTGCGCTTGGTGCTACAGATCGCCGCGATCCGCAGCTGGTCTGCGCCCTTCTGGGGCGGGGCGGCGCGCAGCACGCAGCCGTCGGGCCGGGCGGCGGGCACGTCAACCTTGGTCGTGATGTTCGCGGGCTTCACGATCTCCACGTGGTACTTGCGCAGCGCGCGGGGCGTGAGCTCGAAGCTCCCCATGCCGTCGTGGAGCGAGGAGAACGTGGAGACCACCACGCCGCGATCGTCGACGACCTTGCCCTCGATGTCGGCGGGCTTGCCGATCGTGGTCTTCGCCATGAAGTAGACGCGACCGGCGAGGTCCTGCACGAGGTCGCCACCCTCCGGGAACACGCCGAGCGACAGCGTGGTCATCACGATCGGGATCCGCTTCTGGATCGATTCGGTGACGCCGCCGTCCTCGACGAGGATCGTCAGGAGGCCATCCCCGCGCGCGATCTGCGCCGGCAGCTGGAACTTGACGATCGCCTTGCCGTCCTTGTCGGTGTTGATCGGGATCCGCGAGACCTCCGCGTCATCGATCGTCACGACCGCGGTGGCCTTGCGCTCTGCGAACGCCTCGCCCGTGGTGCGCTTGATCTCGACGGCGGCCGAGACCTGGTCGCCGGCGCCGTATGCCTTGCGGAGCATCTCGAGCGTCTTCATGAGGCGTGGCGCCTCGTAGGTGTTGACGATCACCTTCTTGGTATCGGTGCCGCCGGGCGAGCTGAGCTGGATCGTGTACTCGCCGCCATCGATGTTCGGATCGAGCGCGAAGTCGTTGCGGGCGATGCCGCCCTGCGCGAGCACGCGCTTGGTGGCGACGATCGCCCCGCGCGGCGAGATCAGCTGCAGCGTCACGCCCACTGGCGGTCCACCGGTCAGCGTCTTGGCGGTTCGCAGATCCGCCCGGAACCAGATCGTCTCGCCCGGTTGATACAGCGGCTTGTCGGTCTGGATGTAGGTTCGCTGGCCGCGCTGGGTGCCGTAGTAGGTCGTGATCGCCTTGTCCAGGGTGGGGGCCGAGCCGAGCCTCGCGGGCGCCAAGCCCGCGATCTGCTTGTCGATCGCGGGCGGATCGTCCTGGGAGGGGGCGGCCTGGCTCGGGGCACAGCCCGCGGCGAGAGCCCCGAAAAGCACGGCACGGATGGAGTTCATCAGGCCCGATAGACGTTCGAGACCGCCAGTCGATCTAGCTGGGGTAGGCTCGGGGCGCTTTCGTTTCCCGGGGGGATGTCATGCGCAGCTCGGTCCTGTTCCTGTCCGCGTCCGTCGTCACGTCGCTCGTCGCCGCGTGCGGCACCGACCCTGGCGGCACGCCAGCCGATGAATCGCCGGCGTTCTCGGTGGTCAGCGCCGACGTCACGATCGCACCGGGTGAGGAGGTCACGAAGTGCTTCTACTTCCACACGCCGAACACCGAGATCCTCCACGTCCACAAGTGGGTCTCCGAGATGACGACCGGCAGCCATCACATGATCTACTTCCAGGCGCTCGGCGGCACGCAGCCGGCCGATGGCACGATCGATGACTGCGAAGGCGCCGGCCAGCCGTTGCCCGTGTACGGCGCGCAGACGCCGCACCACGAGGAGGACTTCCCTCTCGACGACGTGGGCGTGCAGCTCGCGCAGGTGGTGGTCCCCAACGTCGCGGGCTACTTCCAGATGCACTACGTCAATGCCGGCGACGCGCCGCTGACCGCGCACGTCGAGCTCACCGCGTATGCCCTCGACGACAACACGGGGTTCACCCGCACCGATCTGTTCGGCACCTACAACGCGGACATCAACATCCCGGCGCATGCGACCAACTTCAAGGTCAGCGCCACCTGCGACGTCACGCAGGGGGCTAAGTTCTGGTCGATGTCCACGCACGCGCACAAGCAGGCCGTGACCACCGAGGTCCGCGATGGCTCGCAGATGCTGTTCCGCAGCGCGGACTGGGAGCACCCGGGCGCGCAGCAGTGGTCGGCGCCGGAGTTCTACACGTTCGGCAGCAAGATCACGTGGGAGTGCACGTACGACAACATCGGCTCCAACGCGAACAACTCGATCGTCGATGGCCAGAGCGCACGCACCAACGAGATGTGCATGGCCACCGGCTACTACTTCCCGGCCGCCGGTCCTCGTGGCTGCGTGATGTCGGGCGGTCAGTGCCAGTGCGTGCTCTGAACCTGGCGCTCCTCGCAGGTCTCCTCGTCACGATCTCGGGGCTCGCTCGAACCGCGAGCGCCCAGCCCGTCAGCTACCAGCTGAAGGGTGACGTCCCGCAGGGCGAGAAGCCGCAGCTCCGGGTCACGGCCGTG
>JAYVRN010000084.1:0-8353 GCA_043776275.1 Myxococcales bacterium
CGGCTCCGCGGTCGCCTTCCTCCATACCGGCGGGATGTTCGGCCTGTTCGCCCATCCCGAGACCATCGCCCAGGTGCTGTGATGAACCGGACCCTCACATCCCTCGCCCTCGTCGCCGGCCTCCTCGCACTCCCCACGGCGGCGCACGCCAAGCCGCGCAAGCTGACCACCGCCTACGCGCTCTCCGGCGTGGGCACCGGCGTGTCTGCGGGCCTGATCGTCGGCGCGTTCCTGCTCCCTCCGCACAGCGGCGACATCTATCTCCCGATGCTCTACACCGGGCTCGCCACGTCGGTGATCACGCCGTCCCTCGGCAACTGGTACGCGGATCGGTGGCTCACCGTCGGCATGGGGATCCGGCTGGTCTCCGGTGGCCTCGCCACGTTCGTCGCCGCCACGCAACGCGACGAGGTCCAGTGCGGTGGCGCCACGCCGGTGTTCTGCCGGCGCCTCTCGAACACCGGCGTCACGCTGCTCGGGATCGCAGGCATCGTGTACATCGGCGGTGCGGCGTACGACTTCAAGACGCTGCGCGACGACATGGATCAGTACAACGCCAGGCACCGGTTCCAGTGGGCACCCGTGATCACGCCGTCGCCCACCGGCACCGGCGCCTTGCTCGGCATCGGCGGGACGTTCTGATCACCACATGAGCGCGTATCGCGATCGGCCGCTCGATTGTCCCCGGTGCGGCCTCGAGCTGATCCGGAGCGAGGCGCGTGACTGCTGGGGCTGCAAGCGTTGTGGCGGGATGTTGCTGGGTGTCGGGGAGCTGATCGACGAGCTCCTCGTGATCGCCCCCGACCTCCTGCCAAAGGCGGGCGTTCGCTCGATCACCACGCTCGGTCGCCGGACCGCGGCGCCGCTCCTGACCTGCGCGGCGTGCGGTGCGCCGATGGAGCCGGTGTTCCTCGGCGCGGTCGAGGTCGATCGCTGCTACCACGACGACCAGCTGTGGTTCGATGCGGGAGAGCATCAGCTCGTTGTCGAGCGTGCCGGCGAGCAGCATGCGGAGCGAGCGCCGGGCTCGTGGCTCGATCGGCTGCGCGCGAAGCTCGCGCGCTGAGCACGAGGGCCACCGCCGAGCGCCGACGGCTAGATCGTTGGGATATGATCGGGGCGTGCGATTGGGAGCGTTCGCGCTGAACGCATTGGCGGGATCGATAGCGGCCCACAGCTCTGCCTCGACGTCGAGCTCGTCGACTCGCAGCGGCTCGCGGTGATCGGACCAACCACGGCCTGTTCGCGATCTTCGACCCGGCGCACCTCCCGCCGACCGACCTGATCCGCTGACTAGTTCTGCGCGACGAGCGGCTCGAGGATCTGCTTGAGGCTCTCCTCGCGCAGCGGCCCGACGTGGCTGTAGACCTGCTTGCCACCGCGGTCGAACACGAACGTCGTGGGGAGTGCGTCGGGATAGTTGTACGAGACCAGAATGTCGGAGTTGGAGCGGACCACCGGGTAGCTCATCTCGAAGTCCGACTGGAAGTTGAGGAGCTGGTTGTTGTCGGGCTGGTCCGTCATCACGCCGAGCATGACGACGCCCTTGTCCTTGTAGTGCTCGTACATCTTCGAGAGATCCGGGATCTCCTTCTGGCAGGGCCTGCACCACGTGGCCCAGAAGTTCACGATCACCACCTTCCCGGCGAGCTCGGCCGGCGTATACGCCTTGCCGGTGGTGTCGACGTAGTTGACGTCGGGTAGACAGTCGCGCTGGCCCTTCGTGCACGCCTCGGCCTTCTTGCTGCCGATCGAGATCGGCTTGCTTGGATCCGAGGACAGGTGGACGAACAGGAAGATGATCACGCCGACCGACCCGGCGAGCAAAAGGCCGATCAAAGCTTTCGTGCTGTTCGTGACACTCATCGGAACCTCAGCAGGGAAGGCTCCAGGTCATCCGGCGGGATGAAGCCGAGGAGCTCGAGACAGGTGGCGGTCACGTTGGCAATACCGGCGGTCTTCACGCGTTCGGGGTCGATCTCGTAGCGGTCACCGCGTCCTGGATCGTCGATCAAGAATGGCACAGCGTTCAACGTGTGGCTCGTCTTTACCACGGGTTGGCCGGTGACCTTGTCGCGCTGGATCTTGCCCGCCTTGTCGCGCTGAAACATCTCGTCGGCGTTGCCGTGGTCCGCCGTAACCACGAGGATTCCCTGAAGTTCCTGGACAACACGCTGCAGCCGCGCGAGCTGGAGATCGACGGTCTCGACGGCGAGGACCGTGGCGTCGAACGAGCCCGTGTGGCCGACCATGTCGCCGTTCGCGTAGTTGACGCGCGCGAACTGGTGCTTGCCGGTCCGCAGCTCGGCGATCAGCCGATCGGTGATCTCCGCGGCCTTCATCCACGGTCGCTGCTCGAACGGGAGGTTGTCGGAGGGGATCTCGATGTACGTCTCGGTGGCGTCATCGAACATGCCGCTGCGGTTGCCGTTCCAGAAGTACGTCACATGGCCGTACTTCTGGGTCTCCGAGATCGCGAGCTGCGAGACGTGGGTCTGCGCGAGCAGCTCGCCCATCGGCCGATCGATCGCCGGCGGGGTCACCAGGTAGTGCTTCGGGATGTGGAGATCGCCGTCGTACTCCATCATGCCGGCGTAGAACACGTCGGGCCGCCGCACGCGCGGGAACTTCGCGAGCTCCTCGTCCTCGAACGCGCGCGAGATCTCGATCGCACGATCGCCGCGGAAGTTGAACATCACCACCGCATCGCCATCCTGGATCGGCGCGAGCGGGGCGACGCAGAACGGCGGCAGATCCTGATCGATGATGCCCGGGCGCTCGCCGCGCAAGGTCTCGACGGCCAGCGTGGTCGAGCTGAAGGTGCGCTGGTCCGCGAGCACGTGCGTGTGCCAGCCGCGCTCCACCATCGCCCAGTCCGCCTCGTACCTGTCCATGGTGATGCCCATCCGGCCGCCGCCCGACACGATCCGCGCGTCGACACCGGAGATCCGTAGCTCAGCCAAGTACCGCTCGATGCGGTCGACGTATTCCAGCGCGCTGAACGGCGGCACGTCGCGGCCATCGAGCAGGGCGTGCAGGTAGAGGCGCTTGCAGCCGGCCTTGGCCGCCACACCGAGCATCGCCTCGAGGTGATTGATGTTGGAGTGGACGTTGCCGTCGGAGAGCAGGCCGAGGAAGTGGATCGCTCCGCCGCGCGCGCCGCGCTCGACGAGCGTGCGCCACGTGGTGCCCTCGAACATCGCGCCCGTGGCGATCGCGGCGTTCACCAGCTTGGCACCCTGGGCGTACACCTTGCCGGCGCCGAGCGCGTTGTGACCGACCTCGCTGTTGCCCATGTCATCGTCGCTCGGAAGCCCGACCGCCTTGCCGTGAGCGCGCAGCTCCCCGCGGGCGCCGGGCACCCACAGGCGATCGAGGGTGGGGGTCGACGCGATCGTGACGGCATCCGCCTCGTCACCTGCGCCGCGCCCCACGCCATCCATGATCACCAGGACGACGGGACCCTTGGGCTGATGACGCGGGTGCCTGGTGAGCGACATGACGAGCCGACCTTAGCGCGATCAGTCTCCGCCGTCGCGATAGGCGGTGGCCTGGAGACCGAAGCGCTGGAGCGCGTCATAGATCTCCTTCCGCGTCTTCTTCCCGAGCTTCGCCGCGAGCGAGACATTGCCTCCGCACGTGCGCATCAGCTGCGAGTAGTACTCGAGCTCGAACTTCTGCTTGGCCTCTCGATACGGGAGCAGCGTGCCCGGGCTCGGAGCGTGCGCCGACGAGGCGCCGTGGGGAAACATCACGTGCTCGGCATCGATCACTCGATTCGCGGACATCAGCACCGCACGCTCGAGCAGGTTCACCAGCTCACGCACGTTGCCGGGCCACGAGTACGTCAGCATCTTCTCGAGCGCTGCGGCGGTCATCCGCAACGCCGCGCGATTCTCTCGGGCCGCGATCACCGAGAGGTGATGGGTGACGATCGGCGGGATGTCTTCACGCCGATCGCGGAGTGGGGCGACGCGCAGCGGGTAGACCAGGATCCGATAGTACAGATCCTCGCGGAACCGTCCGGCCTTGACCTCGTGCTCGAGCGAGCGGTTGGTGGCGGAGACCAGGCGGAAGTTCACCTTGCGGTGCTCGGTAGAGCCGATGCGCTGGACCTCGCTGGTCTCGAGCACGCGCAGGAGCTTGGCTTGCATCGCGAGCGGGAGCTCGCCGATCTCATCGAGGAACAGCGTCCCCTTGTGCGCGGCCTCGAACGCACCGGCGTGGGCGTTCACGGCGCCGGTGAAGGCACCGCGCTGGTAGCCGAACAGCTCGGCTTCGAACAGGGTCTCGGGGATCGCGGCGCAGTTGATCGCGATGAAGGGCTCGGTCGAGCGCGGGCCGCAGAAGTGCAGCGCGCGCGCGACGAGCTCCTTGCCAACCCCGCTCTCGCCGCTGACCAGCACCGGGGTCTGCGCGGGGGCGAGTTGATCGAGCGAGTGGAGGAGCTGCCGCGTCTCGGCGCTGTTGCCGATGATCATGTCCGTCTTGCGACGCCACGATGGTGCGAGGCCCACCGCGGCGCTGTCCTCGCGCACGAGCAGCTGGCTCAAGATCGAGGTCAACACGTGCGGCTTCGCGAGGGTCGGCAGCCAGAGGTCTGGTTCGGCGCGGCGGAGCAGCTCTGAACCAATCACGAGGAGTGGGGTGCGGTCGGAGCGCCCACGGAGCACCTCGACCAGCTCGGTCACTGCCGTGATCCCGTCGGCGCAGACCACGAAGGCTCGCGCGGTGTGGCGCGCAGCGATCAGCGCGGCCGGATCTGGCCACTCGACCGGGACCAGGCTCCACCGGCCGGCTTCCCGGATCGCTTCAGCCAGACGCTCGAGCGTCGACCCGGCGGCACACACGGCGATGTTGGTGATCTCCTGCACTTCCATAAGCTTGGGTGATCCCTGAACGCCGTATTGGAAACCATACACCTCGGCCGGGCGCGGTTCCATTTTTGGCTAGATTTCAGACACTTGTCGCAGTCACCCCAGAATCGACCAGGCTAAGAAGAATTCTGCTCAATATTCTCGCAGGTTGGCCGATGGGTGTATTGAAACTCATCCACTCCGTCCCGAGCGCAATCCAAAAACTATCAGAATTACAAAGCCTTACTGGACGTCCGGAGCTGGATCTAACCGTGCACTACCCGTCCGCCAATGACCAAGGTCTTCGTTGCTGCTGGGGTGCTGGCGCTGGTGTCGAGCGCATGTGGCGTGGAGCTCGCCGAGCCGTCCGCGACGGAGGAGGCGATCGCGCGCCACGGCGGCGCGTTCATCCCGAACAACATCCCCGTCCGCAACGACGACGGTTACGCCACCACGGTCGCGACGACCGGCAAGATCGATCTGACCAACGAGTTCTTCCAGGACCTCGGCACCAACGGCCGGCGCTGCGTCACCTGCCACCTCCCGACCGCGGGCTGGGGCATCACGCCCGAACAGACGCGCGACATCTTCAACGCGACCCGCGGCGGCGAGATCGAAGACCAGCTCGGCCTCGGCGCGATCTTCCGTACCAATGACGGAGCCAACTCGCCCGAGGCGGACGTCTCGACCCTGTCCAAGCGCCGCTCCGCCTACAGCATGCTGCTCAACCACGGCCTGATCCGCGTCAGCATGCCCGTCCCGACCGGCGCCGAGTTCGAGCTCGCGGCCACCGATGACCCGTATCACCACTCCTCGGCCGCGGACCTCTCGATGTTTCGCCGCCCACTGCCCACGACGAACATGAAGTTCCTCTCGACCATCATGTGGGATGGCCGCGAGACGGTCCCGGGGCAGACCATCCACTTCGATCTCTCGCAGCAGTCGACCGATGCGACCACCGGTCACGCGCAGGGTGATGCCCTCGCCCCTGGCCAGCGTGAATCGATCGTCGCGTTCGAGACCCAGCTGTTCACGGCGCAGGTTCGCGACGATGACGCCGGCGACCTCCGCATGGGCGGCGCCAAGGGTGGCCCGGATGCGATCATCGCCCAGGACTTCCACATCGGCATCAACGACAACTTCGGCGACTGCATCGATGCCGACAACACCGGCTGCCGCGTCGTCGGCGCTCCGCTCGGAAGTGGCACGCGCGGTGCCGCCTTCACGACCAAGGTCTTCACCATCTACGACGCGTGGACCACCAGCTCGAAGAACGACCGCAAGGCGATCGTCCGTGGTCAGGCGCTGTTCAACACCCGCCTGATCAACATCTCGGGTGTGTCGGGCATCAACGACGAGGCGGCGTTCGGCAACCCGGCCAACGTCCCCGGTACCTGCACCACCTGCCACGACACGCCGAACGGCGGTAACCACTCGGTGGTCGCGCCCCTCAACATCGGCCTCGTGAGCGAGAACGTCCGCGAGCCCCACATGCCGCTCTACACGTTCCGCTGCACCTCCGTCGGCGTCGCCAACGGCGCGTGTGCGGCGGGCCAGACGGTCAAGGTCACCGACCCGGGTCGCGCGATGATCAGCGGCAAGTGGAAGCACATCGGCCGCTTCAAGGGCCCGATCCTCCGCGGCCTCGCCGCCCGCGCGCCGTACTTCCACAACGGCCTCGCGGATGACCTCGACGAGGTCGTGGACTTCTACAACACGCGCTTCACGATGAACCTCACCAACCGCGAGCACGACGACCTGGTCGCGTTCCTGCGCACGTTGTAAGCACGAGCTCAGACCGCCGAAACGACAACAGCCACGGGGAGCACCCGTGGCTGTTGGACGTTTCGGAAGCCGCGCTTACTGGCGTGCGTTGCCGAACTTGTCGGGGGACAACGTGACCGCGCCGCCCTTGAGGTCGAGCTTGGTCTCGTTGGCGCCTTCCTTGATCTCGATCTCGCTCGTGGTCGGGTCACCACTGCGCTCGTTCCACGCCTGGACCTTGTACTTGCCGGGGGCGAGGCTCTTGAAGCTGAACTTGCCGTCCGCGTCGGGGATGACGTAGTTCGGCGCGTCCACGACGATGAGGTAGGCCGACATCGACGCATGGAGGTTGCATCCGAGGCGGATGATGCCCGGCTTGTCCACCTTCACATCGCGGGTCTCGCCGCTCTTGTAGAGGCCGAGGTCGAACGCCTTGCTCTTCGAGAGCGAGAACACGTTGTGATAGATCGGGTCGAAGTTCGGGAACGAGATGGTCGAGCCAACCGGCACGGCCATCACGTGGGGAGCGAACTCCTTGCCGCGCTGCTCGATGATGCGCTGCTTCGGCGTGCGCTTCTTGCCGCCGGCCTTCGGCCACAGCATCACCACGCCCAGACCCTCGGGCGCCTTGCCGTTGATCATCAGGCTGCCATTGAGCGAGCCCTTGGCGGGCTTCTTGTCGGGCTCGTCGGCATCGGAGCCGCCCGCGGTCTTCGCCTGCGGACCCTTGTCCTCGAGCTTCTTGGTCGCGGTGGTGACACGGGTGGGAGCGCCGGCGCGGAACACCGAGGCGACCGACGCGACCGCCTTGGAGCCCGCGGCCATCTCGGCGCGGCTGAACAGCTGCTCGGCGTACGAGAGCTGGCCGCGCTTGGCGGCGGTGATTGCCATGGTCAAGAGGTCCTGCGCGCCCTTGTCCTTGAGGCCCGCGGCGAGCTTGGTCACGGGCGCGAGCTTCGCGTCCGCGACGGGGTGCAGCTTGTCAACGGCGACCACGATCTGCGGCTTGAGCGGTCCGAGGGCGCCCAGGAGCTCGCCCTTCTCCTTGTCTGGCACCTTGAACTTGTCGAGTGCGCCGACCAGGTTCTCGACGAGGGCGGTGAACTCGTCGTCGACGAGATCCATGCCGGCGTGCGAGCTGGTCATGTCGCGGCCGCTGTACTTACAGGGGCCGCCGGTCGCCATGCACACGAACTCGGTGAGCAACTTCTTCAGATTGTCGGCGTCGGTGTTGAAGAACCGATCCTTGATCCGCGCGTCCGTCGTCGTCCGCGTGACGAACTCCTCGACCACGGCGGTGATCGCCGGGAGACCGCCGAGGCGGTCGTAGAGCGACTTCGCCACGGGCTTCATCGGCGCAGGCGCCGGGCCGTTGTTACCCGGCGTGGGTGCCGGGGCAGGGGTAGCGTCGCCAGGCGTCGCTACCGTCTTTGGAGCAGGCTTGGACGAACCACATCCGAGCAGGAGCAAACTGACCAACACACCCGAAGTCCTCATGGACCAACGGTCTATCCTTTGGCGAGTCCCTTTAGCAAGAGCACGAAGTACATGACCAGCAACAGCCCACCCACGCCCCAGCTGGCGTTGCGCGCGAGCGCATAGGTCCGTGTGGGGCTCTTGGTGCCTGGGGCGCGCTGGACCAGCTCGAGCTTCGCGCCGTCGGTCTTGAGGCCCTTCGCGGCGAGCGGAAGCGCGATCGTGGTGGTGGGACCCGCCGACGCGGCTCCCTTCAC
>JAYVRN010000085.1:0-8347 GCA_043776275.1 Myxococcales bacterium
GGCCTGAGCGAGCCCCGCCTTCGCCGCGCCGTACGCCACGCCGGTGCCGAGGGCGATGATCCCCGCGACGGAGCCGACGTGGATGACGCTCGCCTGACCCGCGGCGACCAGCCGGCCGTGGAGCTCGCGTGACAGCGAGAGCGGTGAGAGCAGGTTCAACGAGATGATCTGCGCGATCGTCTCATCGTCGTAGCCGGTCAGCGGTCGGCGCACGTTGCCGCCCGCGTTGTGAACGAGGATGTCCAGCGTGGCCGGTGCCGCAGTGACGATGCTGGCGCGGCCCTGGGCGTTCGTGACATCCGCGGCGATCCCCGTGACCTTGCCGGGGTGCGCGGCGAGCGTCTCGTCGATGCCGGCCTGCGAGCGCGCGACGATGACCACGTTCGCGCCGAGCGCGACCAGCTCGTCGACGACGGCGCGCCCGATGCCCTTGCTGCCGCCGGTGACCAGGGCGGTCTTGCCGTCGAGCCGCCACGCGCTCATCGCACTCATCGCACTCATCGCTTGACCCTGAGTGCGCGGCTCACTTCGCGTGGGTTCCCACCAGCGCGATGTACTGCTCCATCGCGGCGTCCTTGCCGAGTCCCTTGTGCTTGGCCCACGCGTCGTACTTCGCACGGCCGCGGACCTCGAGCATGCCCGGCCGGTCGCCGCTGACGTCTCCCGAGGTCGATTGCTTGTACAGCGCGTAGAGCGCGAGCATCACGTCGGTGGCGACGCTGACCGGCTTGATCCGTGCCTGGGCCTGGGCGAACCGCTGAGCGAGATCGGACATGGCAGCGAGCCTAACTCACCAGACTCAGGGCGAGCACACGAGCGCGCTGGTCGCCGCCGCGCCGCTGGTGCCCACGAACCGCGCCACGCTCTTCTTCGTGGTGCGTGCGAGCGACGCGCACTGATTGTTCTGCAGGGCCGCCTTGCTCACGCAGATGCCGTTGGTCGCGCTCGCCGTATCGGCGATGCAGAACGTGGGCGCGGCGCCAGCCTGATCCGGGCAGGTGCCGGCGCAGGACTGCGTGCAGAACCCGGCTGCGTGGCAACGGCCTCCGGTGAAGCCGCACTGCGCGTTGGTGGTGCACGCGGTGCCGATGAACGGGGTGACCACCGGCGGCGGTGGTGCGGTCACGCCGTTGAGGCGCGGGAACGCGGCGCCATCGTCGAGCCGCACGAACGTGTAGCCTTCCTGCTCGAGGGTGGTGAGGATCGCGTCGAGGTGATCTGCGGTGGACTGGTGGATGTCGTGGAACAGGATGATGCCGCCGTTGGTGGAGTGGACCTGCGAGAGCACGTAGCCCTGCATGTCGTTCCGCATCTCGTCGGGGACGTACTTGAACGTGGACTTCTTGCACACGCCACCGCCGGCCGCGTAGCACCAGTCGGCGCTGTCGATGTGCCAGCCGGTGACGATGTAGCCGCGGTCGCGCGCCTGCTTCATCGTGCTGCAGGTCGAGCTGCCGAACGGGAAGCGGAGGTACTTCGGGGTCTCGCCGGCGGCGCGGATCAGCGCGTCGGTGCCGTCGATCTCGCTGGCGACCTTGGTCGCGCTCTCCTGCGCGAGGTTCAGGTGGTGCTGGGTGTGGTTCGCGAGGATGTAGTCGGGATCCGCGGCGATCTGGGCGGCGAGATCCTTCGCGCCGGCGGTGCCGTAGCGCGAGCCGTTGTTGAAGAACGTCGCGGGCGCGTGGTGCGCCTTCAGGACCTGGATGACCTTGGGCGTGGTCGCCGGGTTCGGGCCATCGTCGAACGTCAGCGCGATCCGCTTCCCGAACCCGGAGCGGTCGGGGACGCGGACACCCGAGCAATCCGTCCCGTCGTCCTTCGCGGGCTCCTGACCCTCGTCGTAGGCCGCCTCGAACATCGTGCTCTCCTCGGACGATTCGTCGTCCACGCACGAGACCGTGGTGGCGGCGAGGGAGACCAGAGCGGCGAACAGGGCGGTGGGGCGCATCGTGCGCGGGTACAAGAGCAAGCGGTGCGCCAGCAGCTCCCGCGCCTGTGGGGCGGCGGCCCACGTGGTTCGGGCTAGTTAGCCGATCGATTTCGCGGGGTTGGGTGGCTACTCGAGTAGCGCCTGCAGCCGCCGTAGCCTGGGGAAATCTCCTCGGGACTACAGACCCAGGAGGGCCTTCACGTGGGCGATCCCGAGCGTGACCGCCATCGCGTGGTCCTCGATCACGGCGACCTCGGCACCGGTGCCGGTGAACGCCACATAGGCGACCTCGGCCGCCGTGCCGCCGATCCGGGGATCGGGGTTGATGGTCAGGAGCTCGGCCATCCGGTACGACGCCTCGCCGATCGCAGCGACCGGACCGACATCACCGAGCACGCCGTACTCGAGATGATCGCCGTAGATCACCGCGACCACCGAGCCCATCGCGAGCCCGGCCGCGCGATAGCTCCAGCGCGTGCTGACGCCCGGCACCACCACGTACGGCAAGGCGGCGGCATCGAGCGGCATGCCGTGCGAATCGCTGGCCGCGGTCTGGCTCATGTAGTCCGGATCCGTGGTCAGGCTGCACTTCGCGGACATCTTGCCGTCGCAGTCGACGTCGAGATCCGCTTTCCAGAACACCGCGCCGGTGAGCCCGCAGATGTCGACGGTCGCGGTGCCGCCGCTGTCCTTCGCGTACTTTCCGCCGACCACGTTGCAGGTCGCGAGCGCGGCCGACAGCTGTGCCGCGGTGGGATCGCCGGCCGCGTCGGGCGTGACCTCGGCATCCGGCCCCGGGTCCATGCCGCCGCCGCCGCCATCGCATGCGGCGGCGAGTGCGAGGAGCAAGGCGACGCACCGCATGAGCGATCATCCTATCAGGCCAGTGCGCGGACCAGGGCGGGCAAAAGCTCGCCGGCGCGCGCATCGACCCGGAGGGCCGCATACTCATCGCCCCGGGTCGGACCACGATTCACGATCGCCACGGGCACCGCGCGCTCGGCGGCACGCCGCACGAACCGGTAGCCGGAGAACACCGTCAGCGACGAGCCCACCACGAGCAACAGCTCGCCGCGATCGAACGCGGCCCACGCCGCATCGAGCGTGGGGCGGGGCACGCTGCCGCCGAAGAACACGACATCGGGCATCAGCACGCCGTCGCAGCTGCGGCACGCGATCACGGTGAAGTCGGCGACCACGGCATCGGGCAGATCGGCGTCGCCATCCGGCGCGATCGCCGCGGCGTGCGCGCGTGCCATCCACGCGGGGTTGGCCGTCTCGAGCCGCACCTGCAGCTCCCCGCGCAGCGTGACCTCGTCGCAGCCGAGGCAGCGGACGCGCCCGATCGCCCCGTGCAGCTCCACGACATCGCGGCTCCCTGCCACGCCGTGCAGCCCATCGACGTTCTGCGTGATCAGCCCGGCCACCGCGCCCGTGCGCTCGAGCTCGACCAGCGCGCGATGCGCCGGGTTCGGCCGTGCGGTGGCGAGGCGGGGCCACCCGAGCATCGATCGCGCCCAGTACCGGCGCCGCATCTCGGGCTTGTCCACGAACTCCCGGTGCTGGATCGGCGGACGGACGCGCGGGGGTGTGTCCGCGCCGCGGTAATCGGGGATCCCGGACTCGGTGGAGCAGCCGGCGCCCGTCAGGACGACGATCCGGCGCCCGCGAGCCAGCTGTGCCAGCTCCTCGAGGTGCTGCTCGACCGCCGAGTCCACGCGGGTAGTGTACGCTCCAAGGGTGGCACTGACGCAGAACGAGCTCGACACCTACGAGTACAAGCTGAAGAAGCGTGGGTTCCGGAGGGACGATCTGTTCCTGCACCAGTGCCCCGACTGCAAGGCGGAGAAGGCGGTGCTGACCTACGTGATCGCCGGGCGCCAGGGCGGCCGCGACATCCGGCTGTGCCTCGAGTGCGGGCAGGCGCGGAGCTTTCGCAGCGCCGCCGGCCTCGAAGGGCGCGACGAGGATCCGGGCTTCGACCTGAAGACGTTCCTGGCGTAGATCCGTTAGGCTCCGCGTCATGAAGACGCGTGCAGCCGTTGCGTACAAGGCCGGTGATCCCCTCGTGATCGAGGAGGTCGATCTCGATGGGCCGCGGGCCGGCGAGGTCCTCGTCGAGATCAAGGCGACCGGCGTGTGCCACACCGACGAGTTCACCCGCTCCGGCGGCGATCCCGAGGGCCTGTTCCCGGCGATCTTCGGCCACGAGGGCGCCGGCATCGTCCTCGAGGTCGGCGCGGGGGTGACCTCGCTCAAGCCGGGCGATCACGTGATCCCGCTCTATACGCCGGAGTGTCGGACCTGCAAGTCCTGCCTCTCGCGCAAGACCAATCTGTGCACCGCGATCCGCGCGACGCAGGGCAAGGGGATGATGCCCGACGGCACCAGCCGGTTCTCGATCAAGGGCAAGCCGATCCACCACTACATGGGCTGCTCGACGTTCGCGAACCACACCGTGCTTCCGGAGATCGCGCTCGCCAAGGTCCGCAGCGATGCTCCGTTCGACAAGATCTGCTACATCGGCTGCGGCGTCACCACGGGGATCGGCGCGGTGCTCTACACCGCGCAGGTCGAGGCGGGGGCGAACGTCGTCGTGTTCGGTCTCGGCGGGATCGGACTCAACGTCGTCCAGGGCGCCAAGCTCGTCGGCGCGGACAGGATCATCGGCGTCGATATCAACCCGGCGCGTGAGGCGCTCGGCCGCTCGTTCGGCATGACGCACTTCGTGAACCCCAAGGAGATCAAGGGCGATCTGGTGGCGCACCTCGTCGAGCTCACCGGCGGTGGCGCGGACTATTCGTTCGAGTGCGTAGGCAACACCACGCTGATGCGGCAGGCGCTCGAGTGCTGCCATCGCGGCTGGGGCGTCAGCGTGATCATCGGTGTGGCGGGCGCGGGCCAGGA
This sequence comes from Myxococcales bacterium, assembly GCA_043776275.1. Taxonomy (GTDB): domain Bacteria; phylum Myxococcota_A; class Polyangia; order Haliangiales; family Haliangiaceae; genus JABFXX01. The sequence continues at coordinate 4,838 of JAYVRN010000085.1, forward strand.
GATCTCAACCCGGCCGTTCCAGCTGGTCACCGGTCGCGTGTGGAAGGGCTCGGCGTTCGGCGGTGCCCGCGGGCGCACCGATGTCCCGCGGATCGTCGATTGGTACATGGACAAGAAGATCGAGATCGATCGCCTGATCACGCACAAGCTGCCGCTCGAGCGGATCAACGAGGCGTTCGATCTGATGCACGAGGGCACCTCGATCCGCACCGTGATCGAGTTCTGAGTCAGTTCGGATCGTCGGGGACGATCCGGAACCACAACAGCCGTGGCGCGCTGCACTGCCGGCAGATCACGTCGAGCTTGCGCAGCCCGGGCGCCGGCGCCTCGTGCTCGCGCACACGGTACTGGCCGCCGCACTGCGCGCACGGCATGCCCTCGACACGCACCTCGATCACCGCGGACGACACCACCTCGATCGGACGCTCGCGTGCCCCGCCCGGTGACAGCTCCGCGAGCTTCTCGCGATCCTGCACGAGCTTTCGGGCCGCTCGTTCGGCGAGCCGCCGGCCCACACGTGGACGCTTGACGCTCATCGGTCTCCCGATCCTCGCACGACCTACTCCGTGCGGGTAGGGCGCTCAGAACACCAGGGACTGACACGTCAGCGAGCCATCCGCCTTGCGGACCTCGGAGGTCGGCACCGGATGGAGCGTGAACCCGGCGGCGGCCAGCGCCTCGTGCGTACGAGGGAACTCCTCGGCGACCACGACGTGCGAGCCCACCGCCACGGCATTCGCCGCATAGGTCTCCTCGCGCGGCACCGTGATGATGCGGCAGCCGGCGAACAGTGTTGGGGACAGGCTGCCCTCGGCGAGGAGGATCGTGTCGAAGTCGAGCGGGCTGACCACGCACTTGAGGTGGAGCACGCTCGGCGGCAGGTCGACCGCTACCACGCGGCTGTGGAACGTCTGCTCGAGCATCGCGATTCCCGCGGCATTGGTGCGCGCCGAGCGGCCGACATAGATCGTGTGGCCGAGCTGCATCACGTCGCCACCGTCGAGGGTGGCCGGGGCCTCCATGCGGACCACCCTGCACCAGGCATCGAGCGCGCGTGCGATCTCCACGGGCTCGACCTGTCGCGACACGGCGCCGGGGCGGGTGACCAGGGCGAGGTGGCCGACGATCACCGCGGTGTCCTCGACGAACACGCAGTCCGGGCACGCCTCGTCGCCGGGGAGCGTCGTGATCGCCACGCCGCACTCGGCGAGCGCATCGCAATATCGGAGGTGCTGGCGGCGGGCGAGCGCCACGTCGATCGGCGTCTCGGGGGCGGTCATCGAGAGCGCGTTCGCGAAGCTATCCGGGATGTAGCGGCAGAGGGCGCGGAGCATCACGCGCACCCGTGGCGCTCGAGCGCGAGCCGATCCGATGCGTGACATAGCTCCGGCTCCGCCATCCCTGCAGCGTGCGACGGGGATGTGGAGCCGTCAACCAGCGTCGTGCGAGGTTACTGCGCGTTGACCACGCCGGCCGCCCACTGCGCATTGTGGTTGGAGGCGTAGATGCTCTGGAACGGAGCCCGATAGGCGGGTGCCGAGGCGGGCGCGCCGGCGAGCGCGCGGCCCGGGAAGAACGGCGCGATCCAGATCTGGGGGAGGCCGCCGCTCGGGATCCGCGTGCCGAACGGACGCGTCGAGGAGAACGTCAGGAAGTAGACCTTCTCGTCGCCGAGCGCGCTCGGGTACGGCATCCAGCGCGCCCACGAGTCCATCACGCCCTGCGTGGTGGGGATCGCAATCCACGGCACCGTGCCGTCGGCCTTGACCACCCAGATCGTCGCGTCGGGGTTGGCGTACGAGTTCCCGAACGGCGAGCGCGTGACGGCGAGCCACTGACCATCGGGCGACCACGAGGGGTAGTAGCTCTGCATGCCATCGGCGGCGTCGAACGGCATCAGCACCTGGGCTGCACCGAAAGTGTTGGTGGCGTTGTCGAAGCTGCGCACGACGATCGAGGCGTTGCCGAACGCCCAGTCATCCATGCCGGTCGACTCGACGTTGACGAACCGCGTACCGTCCGGAGAGAACTCGGGGTTGCCGGCGATCGTGCCGGCGGTGTTCGGGAGCGTGGCGAGGGTCTCGCCGCTGGTGGCGGTGATCAGCCGCATCTGGCCGTCCTGCACCGCGACGAGCTTGGAGCCATCGTGATTGAACACCGCCGTGCTCCAGCGCGGGGCACTGGCGCCGGCTGGCATCAACTCGCGGTTGCTCGGCAGATCGACCACCGAGCCTCGACCGGTCGCACTATCGAGCGTCATCGCGATCCGCTTGCCATCGCGCGAGAGGGCATGGCAGCCGACACACGCCGAGGGGCGCGTGGCATCGGTGAACATCGGCGCGGGGGCGATCGCGGGCTTCGCGAGGTCGTACCGCACCACATCCTGGCCGGTGAGGCCCGCCGCGCGCGCCACCCAGTCCGTGGACCAGTAGTAGACGCCTCCGAGCGCGCGATCACGCGTCACGTTGATCGTCCGGGAAGGTGCTTCGCACTTCGTGGTCGGCGAGGCCGACGACATGCCCGCGACCTCGACCGCGATGCTGGCGTGAGAGGTCTCGAACACCGGCCAGTCGGAATCGACGATGAACCACTGGAGGTCACCGCTCTGCGTGTTGCGCGGCATGAAGTACGTGAGGTCGACGTAGGTGTTGTGGACGTGCACCCGATACACGTCGCTGGCCGTATCGGTCCAGTGGACGTCGAGGCTGCCGAGGTTGGCGGGGACCAGCGTCTGATCGACGGGGTAGGCGATCGTCGGCGCACAGCCGCTCGCCGGGGTCGCGGAATCGAACAGCACGGGGGCTGCATCTGGCGCGCCCTGGTTGCGGATGCCGGTCACGAACACCGTGAGCGGGGCGGTGCCGCGGCGCATGCCGAGCGTGGCCACCACCTGGGTCGGACCGGCGCCGCCGCCCGCGACCGTGAGCTGGTTGCCGTGGAACCGGCCGAACCGCGAATCGGCGAGCGAGAACGACACTTCGTCGGTGACATCCCGCGCGCTCCCATCGGGCGAGATCAGCATCGCGGTGAAGTCGTGGAGGACCGCGGCGTCACCCACCACCCGGGCCTCGAAGCCGCTCGGGCTGATCACGATCTCCGACACGGTGACGGGATCCATCGGACCTACACCGTCGTCACCGGCGACCGGATCGGTACCCGCCACACCACACCCGGAGACGGCGACAAGGATCGACAACAAGGTTGGGTTACGCACGTGGATGCAAATCGACCGACCATCGAGGTCGTGAAGGTAGGCGGCGATCTCACCGTGGCCGTGGCGCGTGTCCCACAGTGTGGCAGCGTCGCCTCGCCGAACCCTGGGAGACCACGGCATCGCCTGGCAGGCCTGGGTAGAGCTGTGGCTCATCCCACGTGGTGTGCGGCTTGCTGTCACAGGGGGCGGAGGATCCATGGAGACCACGACCACGAGCTCTCAGCTCTCGCAACTGATGACCTTGACCTGTCGCGGCGAGCTCGCGCAGCCGATGACGCGCGCGAACGAGACCGCGC
>JAYVRN010000086.1:0-32275 GCA_043776275.1 Myxococcales bacterium
CCTCGGCGCCGTGCGGCTGCATCGCGGCTTGCTCAACACCAGGGACCACGACCTCGTGATCCTCATCGACGGCCGTCCGGTTGGTGAGCCACGCCCCCTTCCCGCCGGAGATCCATGGCGTGAACGATTCCGTCCGCTCGAACCACTCTCGGCGTACGCCACGGCGTTTCGCTACAGCCTCAGCCCCACTCCGAGGATGGACGACCTTCGGCAGATGCTGGCAACGTTGACCTCGCTGCACGACCTTGCGCGCACCGAGCTCCTCTCAAAGTAGCCCGCGCACGCTCTGCCCAAACTCTGCCCGAACGGGCGGAATTGATCAGAACCAGCCGGAACTCACCGGAGCACAAGTTGTTGAGCGTGCTGCAAGGGCTCATCATTCTTGGTGCTCCGGGAGAGTTCGACTCCCGCCGCCTCCACCATCTAGACACTCAAGATCGCTCACGTTCGGCACGATTGGACCAAGCTCTGGACCAAGGTGCCGACGAGAGACGGCCGAAGCTACCCGCCACCTCGCGTAACACGCCGTCGATGGCGGTTGTTTGCTTGGATGCGGATGAAGATCGAGCCACAACCTCGGGTATCGACGTCCCGTCTCGGCGATTGGTTCGCTACCCTCCTCCAAGTGCGGAGCGGTCGGTTCGTCCTGGCCATTTCAGCCGGCCGAGCGCAAGCACGACTGCGGTCGGGACACTCCGCTCGCGCCAGGTTTGGTGTACCGATTGCTGCATCTCCGTTTCCAGCGAGCTTGCACGCCCACTCGATGTCGGTTCGGTCGCGGTGGAAGGCGTAGCGGCTAACTTAGCCGTGCTTCGACGTCTTGCGGGGCGTCTTCGTCGACGCGCGGCTCGCTGAAGGCTTGTGTTCCCCCGCGCGCGAGATCGGCTGGCCGGACAGCGCCACGGCCACGCTGCGTACCCGTGGAGGCTGCGGCGACCGAGGAGGCGATGGCGTCTCGATCACCACATTCCACGCCTCGAGCTTCTCTCGAATCACGCGCGGCCGATCGTGGAGCTCGCCGAGCGCGAACGCGACGGCGCGCGGGATCTCGACCTCGCCGCGCTCCCACCTCGAGACGGTCTCGGGGCGAACGTCGAGAAGCTCGGCGACCTCGGTTGCCTTCAGGTCGGCCACCTTCCGCACGAGCTTGAATTCGTCGCCGGTGCGGATGCCGCGCTTTACGATCAGCGTCGCGACCTCCTTCTCTTGCGTCTCGAGATCCGACGCCGAGAACAGGATTTCACCGCACGAGCTGCAGCGCAGCCCGCGACCCAGCACCTCCACACCGCGCACATTCACCGGACCCACGAAAGGCCGGAGCGTATTCTCCTTCTTGCAGTTGGGGCACGTGTTCATATGGTTCTCCTTTTCTAGGTCTCCGACGCTCAGAAGATCGTCACGACGATCAGGTCCGCCATGAAGTCGACGATGACCGTCATGCTGTCGCCGTCGCGGTCCGTGCCACCCGTGAGCTTCCAGTTGTCGCGCGGAGGGGCTTGGTAGGTTGCAATCGTAGCGGTGATGATCGCGTTGATGACATCGCGGACCGTTGCGCCGCGCTCGTTCATCCGATCGCGGGCGTGCTGACGAAACATGACCTGATTGCCCGCGGCGAGCCGCTTGGCTTCCGCGAGAGCTTCGGTGCCCGTCACAGGACTCAGCCTGTAATATATACGACATAATGTCAAGTTTCGTCGTCTGAATCATTCGAATTCGCGCACGGCGAAGCAACCCTTTGGACGCGGCCAGGTGGCCCGCCGCCAGGGCAGATCACAGCAGGCCCTTGATCGCCCACATGCTTCCAACGCCTGGGCGCAAGCGGACTCGGCCAGCCAGATGGATTCCTCCAGAGACAGGGGGCCCCTGGTTAGGGTTGAGAGTGGATCGCGGCGGCCGGCGTCGCGGGCTCCTGAATGTGGGATCCGATTGGCTACCGGTGTCGTGCCCCCAAACCGGGCGTGGCGACAGGTTGCGAAGCGTCTGGTACGGCGGGAGCATGGCGCTCATGCCTCGTCCGCTCCCCAAGAACGTCTCGCTCGGCCGAGTCATCGCGACACGTCGGTTCACGGTGCGCGAGCAGCCTCGCAAGACTGCCGAGCTGCGAATTGGCGAGCCTCGTACTTTCGCTCCCGACGCATATTGCCCGGTGCAGCTCGTCGGCCTCGGGGACGAGAAGGTGCGCCCGATCTTTGGCGTAGATAGGGTACAGGCTCTGCAGATGGCGGTGCGCTACCTCCAACCGCTCCTTCTCGGCTTCGAACAGCTGCAGTGGGAGGGCCAACAGGCACACAAGAGCCTGATGTCCGATCCGTGGATGCTGTTCGAGGGCGCTCGACTGTCCGAGTTCTTGTCGAAGTTTGCAGCTTTGTGCGCAGAGCACGCCGCGAAGTCACGCCCTACTGCTGGATCGTCCAGGAAGGCGGGCCGTAGTCGGGCTCGTCGTTGAGTGAGACCAACGATGCCTGAGACGCTGCCGACGTTTGTCTATCACCCTGATCCGCTCGCGACGGGAAGCATCAAGCCGTCCGGCGACGCTTGCGAATGCTGCGGGCAAGCGCGCGGATACGAGTACACGGGCCCGACGTACGGGAAGCACGACCTCGAAGTGGTCTGCCCATGGTGCATTGCTGACGGTTCGGCGCACGCGAGGTTCGGAGCAGAGTTCACTGACCGCGATGGCGTTGGCGACTACGGGAGCCAGGGGAGGGTCCCCGATGAGGTCGCAAACACCATCGCCTACCGCACGCCTGGGTTCAGCGGCTGGCAGCAAGAGCGATGGTGGGTGTGCTGCAACGACGCAGCCGCGTTTCTTGGCGCTGCGGGGAAGAAGGAGCTGCAATCATACAGTGATGATGCGATGGCTGCGATCCGCGTGGACTGTCGGCTCGAAGGCGACTCGTGGGACGATTACTTCAACGCACTCGACCGAGCACGGACCGACCGCGTACGTCTTTCGTTGCCGGCACTGCCAGAAGATCGGCGGCTACAGCGACTGTCACTAGTCTCGAGGCGTGCGCATCCCGGGGGGGCCGGTCGCTCGTCGTGCTCGGCTGACCGCCGGCTGTTCGCCATTACACGGCGCGCCGTGCTAGTCCCGCGGCATGGCCGACTTCGACCGCACCCTCCCCGCCGCCCTCGCCGAGGTCAACGCCCTGACCTACGACTATGACGAGGGCAACGGCGTCGACTTCGAGCCCTATGATCAGTTCCAGTCTGCCGACAACAACGCGAGTTGGATCCGCGCGTGGACTGGCAACGGCGAGCTCGACGGCGCGGACTACCGCATCTTCGGCCAGGACGGGACGGGCGGCTACGCGGCGCTGTGGCTGATCCGTGACGGGCAGCCCCTCGCCGACCAACCTGTCGTGTTCTTCGGCTCCGAGGGCGAGCTCGGCGTGGTCGCCCGGCACCTCGGCGACTACCTGTGGCTGCTCGCCGGCGGGTTCGGGCCGCTCGAGGCGATCAGCTACCCCGACAGCAACCGCGAGCTGAACATGGAGATCGCCGAGATCGCCGCGCGCCACGCCCCCGGGCACGAGAAGTCGGCGCGCGACGTGATCCGGCTCGCGCGCGAGGAGCTGCCGGACTTCGAGGCGACGATCCGCGCACGCTGCCGCTGACACGTCACGCGACGGACAGGCGTGACCGCAACGATTCGAGGCTCGCCTTCCACTTCGGGCAGTCGTCCTCGTTCTCCGCCCACAGTTCATGGATCTACGCTCTGGGCTGGAGCACGCGACCAACCGCGGCAGCAGCGAGTGGCATCAATCCTCGAAGATCGGCTTGAGGATGTCGCGCACGAAACTCGTCGCGCCGTTCCAGCTCCACGACTTGACCTGACCGGATCCTCGGATGCTCTGTAGGAAATGGTGTAGTTTTCCCCGGGATGGCGAAGGGGCAGCTACCAGTCTGTGTACTCGAGGACGTCAGCGCGACCGTGGCCACGGCATTCGCTGCAGCGCTGGAGAAGCAGGGCTACGTCGACACCATGAAGCTGAACGCGCACGAGCTCGGCAAGGCGCTCGCGAGCGACGCGGCGGCGACGGCGAAGCTCCGAGAGTTGGTGCGCGGGCTCGCGCACGAGCTCGCCAAGCTCGGCCCGCTGCACGAGGTGAAGAACAAGCCGCTGCGCACGACCGCATACGAGCGTGTCGGGCAGCTCGAGATGCTGGCGTACGGGCTGCGGATCGCGGGGGACGACAACGATCGCACGCTCGCGGCGCTGGCCGCCGAGGTCGCGGATGGTCAGATCCGCGGCAAGCTGGTCGAGGTCCTCGGTGGCGGCCAGATCGCACTCGCGCCGGGAGCCTGCGCCGAGGTAGCGCCGCTGTTCGAGGCCACGTCGGATCCGGTGGTGCTGCGATATGCACTGAACGCCGCGTTCGAGCTCGACCCCACGAAAGCACGCGCGGGGTGGGTCGAGCTGTTGGAGGCAGCGCCCGCGGCGGCGACCGAGCGCGACGCGCTTCGACTCGTCCACGTACTCAACGCGATCGAAGCGCGCGAGCCGGATCACGCGGCGTGGGCACCGCTCGCGTTCCCGCTCACGACCCACCCGGTGCGCGAGCTGGCGATTGCGGCAGGCAGCTTCATCACCAAGCAACCCGCGAGCTACCTCGGCTACCTCGCCTGGGCGCACGCGCGTTCCCACGAGCCCGCCGTGATCTCCGTGATCTCGGAGCGGACCTACTGGGCGACGCTGAACCGCGTGACACCGGACCAGCTCGCGGCGCCGCTGGGCGCGTTGCTCGTGCGCGCGACCGCGGCTGGTGACGCCGAGAGCGTGGACGTGCTCACCCGCGCGCTGACCAAGATCGGCCTACCGGTCGCTGGTGCCGCCCTCGCCAAGGAGCTCGGGCCACGGCTCGCGAGCGTCGGCACCGAGGGCGGCCCCCCTCTCGTCGTGCCGGCGGAGCACCTGGCGGTGTGGCTCGGCGTTGAGGGGCCCGAGCCGTTCGACACCGGGGGCAGCGACTACGAGCGCGCGTGTGACGCGAAGCGACCGTCCGTGATCCCGATCGGGGCCGGACACGGCATCGTCCTCGACGGCCAGGGCTGCAACGTCCACGCGCTCGACGATGGCCTGCTCTTCATCGCCGAAGGATCGCCCACCGAGCAGGTCGCCAGTGCGTGGAAGCAGGTCGGCGAGATCACGGTCAGCGACCGAGGCATCGTCGTCCTCGACGCCGCCGAGGTCGGCAGGGACGACGGCGTCAACCGCGAAGTCGTCGAGCTCGGCGCCGGGAGCTACCAGGTCTGGGGCCACCAGCCGCGGGGGTTCGGCGGCGACTACAGCGCGATGAAGCTCGTCCGCGCCACGGCCGCCGCGTCGACGACCATCGCGTCGAGGTCGTCCAAGGTCAAGCCGGTCAAGTCGCTCCAGAAGAAGACCAAGCCAGCCGCGAAGACCAAGCCAGCCGCGAAGACCAAGCCAACCCGCCGTGGTCGGTAGCTCCGCATGCGCGCTCGAGAGAGGGCGCCGACACTGGCGACGAGATGTTGTTTTCCAGGTCCTGCGCTCGGCGCGGTGACCGGTGAACGACGACGTCGCCGTGCCGCCTCGCTCCTCTCCCGACGAGAGCGGTCTGACCGCGGGCTATCGATAGTGCGCCGTTCGCCACCTGAACACGCCCTCCACCAGAGCCTGGTGATTCGCGTCGCCGGCTCGTTGCCGAGCGCTTCGGAGTCGACGAAGCGCACGCGCGCTACTTGTCGTTCGAGAGATACAGCCCGAGCGCGACGACCGCGTCGACCACCAGGATGCCGCCAGGGACCCCAAGGATCGGGCTGAACGTCGCGTCGTTCGGTTGCTCCTCTCTGGAGACGAGGTAGCCGCCCAACAACCCGCCACCGATCTCGACCGTCGCAAGGGCAGACGCAATTCCCAGATCTTTGTAGGTCGAGGTCTTCGTGGCCGTGAGGTATGTGATGCAGCCCGGTGCAGCGCATGCGACCGCGAGCGCACACGCGAGGTGCAGGGTCGTGCGCCGCAGTCCGCCGAGGTTCGTCGGGAGCGGCATCGTAGCGGGCTTTTCAACTCGCCTCAAACCACGCCAGTTGTCGAGCTTGGGACGAACGCCCGGGGGCGCGCGCGATGCAGCTGATCACATGACGTGGATGATCTTGCACGCGAGGACGTAGTCGTCGCCGACATCGCGGACCTCGAACTCCGCCGTCGTATCGGTGGACGAGCTACGGTACGAGATCGCGACGAAGAACTCGGGGCTGTCGTCGGCGTCGAAGCCCGCATCGTCTGTCTCCAGCTTGCCGATGGAGACGTTCTTGAGCCACGAGAGGTCCTCGCTCCACCGCTTCGCCTTGAGCTTGCCGTCGACCGCTCGCATCTCGCGGTAGAGCGCCGAGACGTTCTCCTCGAAGCCCGCGTCATGCATCAGCATCGCCTTCGCTGCGTCAACCTTGCCCTGCGCGAGCGCATCGAAGAACGCCTTCGTCGCGTCGTAGACCGCCTTCTTCGTCGGCTTCGTGTTCCAGACGACGAGGCCCTTCGGGTGCTTCGCGGCGGCTGCCTTGTTCGGGCCTGCCTTGGCCGTCGGGCCCGCGACGAACTTCCCCTTCGCCGCGAGCTGAAAGTCGGGGTCCTTGGTCCATGCCGCGAACGCAGGAGCCTTCGTGAATTCCGCCGCCCCCACGCGGAAGCTCTTCAGCGTCGCCATGATCGCTGCGAGCATCTTCGGTTTGTCGCCGCGCTTGGCGTGGTAGCAGGCCGTGTGGAAGAGGAACTCGTAGTTCGGACCCTTCTTGTGGCGCAGGTGCTTCTGGGCGAGTGTGAACAGCTCATCGTCGTCGAGCGCCATCGCCGTCTCGATGGCCTTGACCCCGATCTGAGAGAGCACGATCTCGTTCGGCTTTCCGACGGCCACACCGTGGGTGGCGTACACCCGCAGCAGGAGGCTCGCGTCGGACCACTTCTGCTTCGCCACCGCGGCGTCGATCATCCGCGGACACGGGTCCAAGTAGTAGGCCGTATCGCGATCGGCGATCTTCGAGACGTTGTCGGCGTAGATCGCGACGAAGGCCTTCGCGCCCTTCTTCGCACACGTCTCGAGCCGCGTCACAAACGGGCGGTCGCCCTTGCTCACTGCCCTCATGGCCGGATCATGCCGCAGGTTCGCGATCCCGTGGTGATCGAGGCGCCGAAGTCCGCCGCCGGGCTTCTAGTTCTTCGCGAGCGCGGCCTGCTTCGCCTTGGCCTCGTCGAGGCTGGCGAACCTGGTCGCGACGTTGCCCTGCAGGTTCTTGTCGAACAGCGCCTGGTTCGAGATCGTCAGCTTGACGTCATGGTTGAACAGGTCTTTGGCCGCAAAGGACGTCGCGTCGACCTTGCAGTCGGTCGTCTTCCACATGTAGCTGAGCTTGCCCTTCTCGTCGGACTTGTTGCCGTCCTGGATCTCGCACTTGTCGCCCGTCTTGCGGAACAAGCTTGGATAGGCGCACGCATAGGTCGTGTTGCCGACGATCGCGCCCGAGTCGCCGAGGCCGAGATGGAGCGCGTCGCCGACGAACGTGAAGGGGTACGAGTGGCCACCGCCGCCGCCGGTGAGGAGGGTCACGACGCAGGGAGAGGAGATCTCGAGAGCGCCGGCGGTGGATTTTCCATCGGAGTCGAGCTCTGTGACCTTGGTGCCTTCGATTTGCCAGATGAACGGCTTGTCGTAGCTGCCCTTGAACACCCAGGTGCCTTGAAGCTTCTTGGCGATCGCGGTGGCGTCGAAGCCGGGGAACTCCGCGGCGTACGGACCGTTCGCGGCGGCGAGCTCGGGGGCCGCTTGGCTAGCACCTTTTGGAGCAGCCGGCGGCGGCGACGAAGGCGACTAGGGCGACAAGAAGCGGTGGTCTCATGCTGGTTGACATACCGGACCAGACGTCGGTCGATGGGCGATAGATCGCGCCCGGACCACGATAGAACCGGCCACCGCGACCATCCCCGCAAAGTAAGACACGCTGCCTCGGCTGCACCGCGGGACACCTCCCAGTTGTTCTCTGGGTCGCTAGAAGACGTTGATGGTGAACGACGGAGCGTTCGTGCTCCACAATTCACCGTCGAACGCAGCGAGCTCGACGACGTAGGAGCCGATTCCGTCAGGAGTGAGATCGACGAGGGGGCCGTCGAGAGACGACAGCTGGGCCTGGCTACCGGAGGGCTCGCTCGCGAGCTTCCAGCGGTAGTGTAGCGGGAGCCGCTCCAGACTCGAGCTCGTGGCGGCGTCGAGGCTCACCGTCATTCCGACGCTCGTGGTGGCTCGAGATGCGGAGATCCGCGCGACCGGCGGAACGCCCGCCGCGGTGATGAGGAATTCGTGCGTGAGATCTTCGGAGACGCCGACGCCGATCCAGCACTCTACCAGATACCGACCGCGAACGTCCGGCATGAACATGGCGGTGCTGTCTTCACCTCGCGGCGAGGCTGCCACGCTTCCTGGTGGCGCTTCGACGAGCTCCCACCGATAGTGGACGTCATCCCGCAGAGTCCCATCGGTGGCCGTAGCAAGCTGGGCGACGGTTCCGACCGTGGCGTCGATGATGACGACCGGTGGAAGGTTGTTCGCACAGGCCCCCATCATCACGAGGACGGCGATGCACGTCGCGTTAGAGTTCATAGCCCAGCGCACCAAGCAAGGCCGTTGAGCTGTGCTGGCTGAGCGAGAGCGTGGCACTGAGCCACAGCCGATCGAGCCAGATCGTTCCGCCGACTCCGAACGAACTGATCCGCCGAGAGACATCGGATGCACGTATGGTGTTAGCCACCTCGAAGGTGAGCACCGCCGATCGCAGTCCGAAGCCCACACCGGCGTTCGCGCGCAACAGCGCGTCGACCGAGTGGTCCAGTCCGCCCAGAAGCCAGTCAACGCCCAGGTCGGCCTGAGCGACGAGGAGCCGCTGCCGACGCGTGAACGACGCGCTGGTCCGGATCGCTGCGCGAGACGAATCGGACTCGACCGCATCCGCCACGCGCTGGTACGAGCCGAACGAGCCGGCGAGAAATCCCTCGTTGTTGTCATGCCCGATCGGAGCAAGCACGCCGGCGCGCAGCATCAACGTTCCGCTCCGCCGGAGTTCGTGGTCATACGTCCCCCCAAGCTCCAGTGACTCCCGCCCGATGAGCCGCATCCCACCGTCGAGCACAAGGATCGACTGCGAGGCTCGGCCGTAGACCCCGAGCGACGTGAACCGATAGCTCCCGAACACTCCGAGCCGTGTCACGTCTCCGAACGACCGTGAGTCGGTGCTGCCGGCACTTCCCTCCACGCCCACTCGCGAGAGCGTCATCCGATCGAGCGTGGTGAAGTAAGGTGCCGGAATTGCGTCTCTGGTGAACTTTGGAATCAACTCAGGCGGAGTCGACGGTAGGCCCGGGCGGCGCGGAGCCGTCGGCGCGGCAACCGCGAGGACCTCGGTGGGCGGCTCCGCATCGTGATCGGTCGACCGCCACACTTCGACATCGTTCCGAAACTCGGCCTGGAAGTCGAAGCCAGCGGCTTCCGTGAAGAACACGAATCGGCCGTGTTTCGCCCCCGCGACGTACGTACCCTCCGATCTCAGACCACCGGATTCGAACCAGGTGCGCCCAGTTCCCTCGGGGACTCCATTCTTGAGCTCGAGCTCGAAGTGCGGACGGCCACTCGGATACGCGACGCGCTGGACGCGAGCCGCGGATCCACCGCACGCAACCATCACCATCGCGGCAAGCGTGGCGATTCGATTCATGGAGACACCGCGAACAAGACGCTGGTGTTTCCTGCCGCGCCGAGTACATACATCCGTGAGCCATCCGAGCGGAAGGCGATCTGCTTGCCGAGCGTTGGAACGGACGCTCCGCCGACAATCGTCTCCGGTAGCTCGAACTGCCGGAGCTGGTCGAGCGTGGTGGCGTTGGAGATGAGAACGAGCGTCCCGTTTGGATTCGCCTGTTGGTCGTACTCCGTCTGATACCACCCGATCCGATCGATCGCAGATGAATGCGCCGCCCCGGACATGTACGTACCGAGAACACCGCGCTCCACGAAGTCCACGACAGCACTGAGGGACGCGTAGTACGCGTACCCTGACCCGTAGAGCAACGTCGATCCGTCCTCAGTGATCACGAGGGGAGACGTCGCCGAGTGCGCCGGCAGGTTCGTTCGCAGCGAGGTCACCGGTGTGGTGGTCAGATCGAGGTGAACGACTGACTCCGGGGAGCCTGCGCCATCCAGGAGGTACATCTCGGTTCCGTCGGGTGTCGCGCGCCCAGACGAGTAGCCCCCCACAAATGGACCGTCCGTCACGGTCCCGGTCCCGACATCGAGCGTTGTGATCGGGTAGAACCCGAACCCCTGCTCCAGGCAGTGGACCCGATTCCCGGAGCCATACACGTTGCGCCAGACATAGGTGGGTACGGTGCGGCTGACCTGCACCGCTGACGCTGACAGATCAACGATCGTCAGGGCGCGATCGTGGCCGATGGCCGCATGGGTTCCGGTTGGATCGAGCGATAGCGACGTCGGCGCCGCCGGCAGTACAACCACCGACTCGGTCCCCGCCTCGGGGTTCAAGATCCGGAGCCGCGGTGGGATGTCGGTGGCGAGGATCATCTTGTCGAGGGACTTGGAGTACTCGGCGGCGACGACGAGATAGTTCAAGACCGACCGAGGAGCGGTCACCGTGACGTTCACGACGTCGGCGACCTGGCCGTATGGCGTCTTTCCGAGCAGCTGGAGCACGTATGTTCCCTCGGCGTCTGCGTAGAACGACGGCGTCAGCGTGGCGCTCGCGGCGAGGACGGTCGTCGACTTCGTTGGCTTCTGGATCAGGGACCAGTCCGCGGTAGCGGCGAAGCCCGGTTGCACGGTCAGCGATCCAGTCAGCTGCACGGTCTGGAGCCACGTGACCTGCTGGTCGCTGCCCGCATTGACGTCGACCGACGGCGGCGCCGCCGTGAACGTGACACGATCCGTGTCACGAGCGCCGTGATCATCCAGGATCTCGAGCTCCAACTCGTAGCGACCAACGGCATCCAGCGTGAGAGTTGTCCGCTCCGCGTCCGCATCGCCCAAGTCGGCCTGGCTCGCCATCGGGCGCGAGACCACCTTCCAGTGATAACCGCTCACCGTGCCCGCGGGGGCAATGGACGCAGAGCCATCGATCTGCACCGTGGTGGTAACCGGAACGCTCCGCCCGGTGCCCGCCTGCGCGAGGGGCTGTGCCGTCGGGCCATCGGCCCCCGGAATCTCGTATCGAGACACGCATCCAACGAACACGAGCCACGCCGCCACAAACAACCACCGCATGTCCGCCGATGATACGCCTTGTTGGCGCTGCCGTGAACGACAGGGGTTGATCATGAAACCCGGGATGTCGCTACCAGCAGGCCCTACGGCCTCGACGCAAGCGCCATGCATTTCCCGTAGCGATCACCGATCTGCACCATCCGCTTGGACGTCACGGCATCCGGCCGGCGGTCGTATTTCGCCCACGGCGGTACTGGAGCTGCTGGACCTGTCGGGCCTGCGGTACCGGTCGGGGACGAGGTCGACACAGGGGTGGCTGATCCTTGTGCAGCGGCATCCGCCAGCACCTTCTTCTCCGCGGACCACTGATTCATGGCCGCGTTCACGCGATCGACGCACCGTTGCTCGCGGCACGCGCACATCGCCTGCACCCAGCGATCAGCCTTCGGCTGACGCAGCTGCTACGAGCCACCGTGGTCAGAGCAGCGGACCCTTCGAGGCCTTCTCCGCCTCCTCGACCTTCTGTTCGACGTTCGCCAGGACCTCGCAATCACAGTAGCCGCCCTGCGTGTCCAACCAGGCGCACACGGCATCGACGTCATGCCCACGGCCAGCGAGCCACGCCTTCGTGATCCGCCGGCTGTGGTCGCAATCCTGGAGTGGGAGCTCGATGTCCAGCATGTCGAACATCGCCGCCAGCTCCGTGACCGGCAGAGGCAACGCAGCCATCGCCACCTTCCGTTCATGGTCGCGCACCTGCGCTTTCAGACGCTTCTTTGTCGCCTTGTCCATGCTGGAGTCCGTCACCGGAATACCATCGAGCCCGGGGCCAGTACGTCCATGATGAGTCGCAAGCGTTGGGTTGTCGCCGTCCTCGGATGCCTCGGATGCACCCACGCGCCGGCAAGCAGCCGGCCTGCCGTTCCGGCCGTTGCGGCCATGGGCCCTTCGCTCTCGAAGGTCGCGTTCTACGTCGGGCGCTGGCGGTGCGACGGGCTCGCATACGACGAGCAGGGAGCCGTGACCAAGAACTATCCCGGCCTCGACATCCGAGTCGCACCGGAGTTCGCGAACTGGCTGCGGGTCGAAGTGTTCGACGGCGGCCAGCAGATCACATCCGAGCTCAAGGGCGTCGATCCAAAGGGTGTGTGGCACCACATCTGGGCCTCCGACGACGGGGCGTACGGCAGCCTCACGTCACCCGGCTGGAACGGAGACCAGCTCGTGTTCGACGAGGACCATCCAGCGCCCACCGAGCGCACGCGGATGACGTTCACGAAGACCGACGCGACCCACTACACCCACACGGCGGAGGTGGATCGTGGAAACGGGTTCAGGCTCGAATTCGAGAAGACCTGTCACAAGTTGTAGACCAGGGGCGTGCCGTCGATCTCGCACCTGGCCATGCGACTCGACGTGACGCGGACGCGGCGGCGCTCGCGCGGCCAACGCGACGACCGATGGTTGGAAGTGTTCGATCCGAGCGCGTGGGTCACTCGTACCGTCCAGATCGGGGGCCTCTCGTCGCGGCGCGAACGGTCGGCTGTTTGGCGCGCTGTGCCGGCCGCTCCTCGTGAATGAATGCCAAAGCGTCGCGTCGACGGCTCATGCAGATCATGATCGCGAGATCAAAACGCACCACGGGGATCGTGCTCGGCGCGCTCGTCGGCCTCCACGGGCAAAGCAATGCCGACGATGCGGCGGCGGAAGCGCACTCCGCGATCGGCATCGTCGAGGACCAGGTGGTGCGCGTCGACCCCGACGGCAGCCGAACCGTCCTCTATCGGCTGCCGATCAAGGACAACTTCGATGCCTTCGATAAGAAGTACGGGACGCGCCGCGTCGTCCCCGAGTACGGCGCCCTGCTGGTGAGCGAAGCCTCGGGACGCTGGATCTTGCCCGAGCGAGACGGCGCCGGCTGGAGCTTGGTACTCGGTGACGCGACCGGACATCTGGATCGCGCTGTGGGTGATCCGAGCTGTCGATATGACCCGAAGGTCTCCGACTGCCGGCCACACGCCAAAGCGTTTTCACCGGACGGCGCGTATGTGTTTGTCGAATCGCAGCGGCTCGGAAGCGCCCGTCTGTTCCGATTTCGCGCGGACGGCAGTGAGGGTACGGAGATCGCAGGACCGGCACAAGCCAACGAGCTCACCCTCGACTTCGCGCGAGGTCGCGCGATCTACCAATCGAAGCAGGGAATCCATGTGGCCCCGTGGCGCGTGACGGACCGGCGCATCGCGAAGGTCAAACCAATCCTGTCTGTGCCGTTGACAGGGACGTCGGTCGGCGATGGACCGACGGTGGTGGGCGACGACATCTACTTCCACGACGCGACCGGCGCCTGGTTTGTGCACACGTTGGGACGCGGCACGAAACGCCGGGTGCCTGGGCTCGCCGGATTCAGCCGTGCGATGCAGGGTTCGATCCTGTCTCTCACCGAGAATCCGGTCCGCGAGCTCACTCCGACGACGATCGCCCCGACCAGCGCTCCGTTGATCGTGACCTATGCGATCCGGCAGGGTCGCGGTACGGAGACATCGGACGCCGGTGCATCGATCCTCGCGCTCGACGACATCTCGGATTCGGGCCGGCTGGCACTGGTGTCACACTACGGATCGAACGATCTGTACGTGTTCGATCCGGTCTCGCGTACAGAGCACGTGTTCCTGCGCGGATTCGGGAACCCGTTTGGAAGCAGCCAGGACCCGACGGCTGACGTCTGCTTCGCGGCCGGCGGCAGCGGCGGTAACGCACAGGCCCGCTGGCCCAACGAGCAATGCGGCCATCTCGCTCAGTTCGTACGGACGCCGCCCCTCAGTAGGCGGGCCCCGTCGGAGTAAACGTCCACTCCCAAGAGCTGTCCCGCAGGTTCCGTTCGCTGTCGCGCGTGGATTGCCGCTGAGCGGTCGCGCACGATAGGCTGCGCGGGTGCCTACGATTCCCGGTGTGATCACGAGTAGCGGCGGTGTGAGCAGCGGCAAGACCTGGGATGTCGTCGTGATGGTCTCGCCGTGGCGGCACCCCGATGGAACCCTGGTGAAGACCGAGCTACGGGCGCCGATGCGCGCCGGAACCAGCGCCGCGCTAGACCGACTGATGATGCGCTTCGCCAACGGCGTCACGGTGCGGATCACGGCGCAGGCGGTGTCCAGGACCAAGGGCTACAAATGGTGGGACGCCGAGCGCGTCACGGCGATCGTCGTCACGACGAAGGACGTTGGCCTCGCCGAGGCGAGCGCTGCACGCGCGACCCCCGTCGTGGTGCGCGGGCCTGCGGTACGAACGCCGTGACCACGACGCCCACGACGACCCACCCTGCACGCCACACCTTGGACATCGTCCCGACGTTACCCGACCTCCGCGGCAAGTTGCGGGCGTCACCTCCGGTGTGGCCTGCCTCGCGCGCTGACCAGGGGAGAATTGCCCAACGGTTAGCGTATTCTGGGGCATGTCGCTGTTTGGTCGGGATCATGATCGGGACAACAAGCGCGACGATCAGAAGCCCGAGTCAACCGACGCCGAGACCGAGGCATCCGAGGCGGTGGTCGACGGGATGCTGAGCGCCTCCGGCGGGGACCCATCGCGCCTCGCGGAGATGATCGCTCAGCATCGCATGCAAAAGGACCGGCGCGTCTGGCACTTCCTTCAGCGCCGGCTGGGAAACCGCAAGACGGAGGAAGTGCTGAAGGAGGTCGAGGCTCCCACCACGGAGTCGAAGGCCGCCACGACCGAGGCAGCCGTGACCGCGCCGCCGAACTACAAGGCGTTCTGCACGTCGTTCTCGACGGCCTTCGCCGGCGTGATGTCCGAGTTCTTGGGCGCGATGACCGAGGCAATGGTCCCCCAGTACTTCACGGCGAGTCAGGTCGCCGCGCTGACGGCCTTCATGGCGACCAACGTCGTGCCGCCCAACCTGTTCCATCAGGCCAGCGGCCCCAAGCTCACTGCGCAACATCGCATCCTGCTCGCCGGGGTGATCCTGGCGCACGGCACGCTTCCGCCCGAGCTTCAGGGCACGGCAAACCTGAAGCGTGATCAGGCCGGCGAGGAGGCGAAGGACCGCGAACGCGACGATCGCCTGCATGCGTCGATGTGCGGGCACTGGGCGCAGCAGGTTCTGCTCTACGCGGGCGCCGGGATCGCGGCGCAGAACCAACAAGCGAACCAGACCGTCGACAGCGGAGACGTGCTCCATCTCGGAAATGCGAAGACGGAGAAGACCTTCGGTTCTCAGTCCGACAAGAAGGGCCTTCAGCTGCAAGGAAACCAGAAAGCCGCGAAGGAGGCGCAGGACCGTGACGAGGCTGCGGGTCGCGCCGAGGCAGCGGCAGCAGGCGTGAAGTACGAGGTGCCGAAGAAGCACCAGGACTTCACCCGGAAGGGCGAGATGGGTGCCGAGGCCTTCGAAGCGCTACGGCCCGGCGACTGGATCTACATCTACAACGCAAATACGTCGGCGAGCGGTCAGCACAGCGAGATCTTCATCGGCTGGGACGACGACTCCGTACACACGGACAAGGGATCGGGCGTCAAGTACAAGACCGCGAACGTGATGAGCCAGCTGCAGGTCGAGGACGGCGGCAAGGTGCACAAGCAGAAGCTCGGTGCTGCCTGGGCGCCGGGTATCGCCACCGTCACGGCGATCAACCGCGTCAGCGCCAGCTCGAGCGAGTTGCTCGACGTGCGATCGCTGGTGGCACCGGATGCTGTCGCGAAGAACACCAAGATCATCAGCGACAACGGTCTCGATGCCACGCGGCTGCACGACGATCTGTTGAAGGTCGCGGGCAAGGAGCTCGCAGCGCTCGCCGCGAAGAAGCTCGATCCGACACAACAGGCGATGTTCCAGAAGGCGATCGCCGAGGCGTCGACCGACGACAGCCCGGAGGCGCTGGCGTTGCTCGTCGCGTGTGTGCAGCGGCTCGATCTGTCCACCGGTGGCGTGTTCAGCGGGCGCCCGGCGAACGGAGTCATCGACAGCGTGATCCTCGGCAAGGGATCGAAGAAGAAGAAGAAGTCGTCGTAGCGGTGTCGGCAGCCACCAAGCCGAAGCCGAAGCCGAAGCCGAAGCCGAAGCCGAAGCCGAAGCGGCGTGCCGCCAAGCCGGCAAAGCTCCTCGCCGGCGGCAATCCGCGCATCGCGAAGGCCGAGGGCGACGCCCCGGTGCAGGCATACATCGCGGGCCTGCAGGGCTGGAAGCGCGAGCTCGGGCGCCGGCTCGACGCGCTGATCCAGCTTCGACGCGCGGATCACTGCAAGATGCAGCGCGCCTTCGTGACCGTCGCCGGATCGGGCGCGTTCGCGCGATCGATCTGCAGTCGCAGGTGACTGGCGCTCGGGCAGTTCTGCGCGTCCGTCACGAGCTTCCAGCACGTCGGTGACCCGCACGCCGGGATCGGGGTGACGGTCGTGCCGACGACGTCCTCGACGATGCAGTCGGCCTGGTCGCCCGGCGTCCCCGGCTCGGCATCGGCGAGGGCCACGGTGATGCACGGCGAGCCGACCGCGAGGTTGACGAGCTGTGCGGTCAACGTCACCGCATCGGACAGATCCTGCTGGCAGATCGTCGAGAACGAGCTCGCGTTGGGGAACAGGTTGAGGAACGCCGCCATGCGCACCGGCGGATCCGCGACCTCGATGCCCAGACCGCCCTGATACTGGCACGAGTGCGCGATCGCGGTGACCGCGGTCCCCCCACCGGGTGGCGTGCGCAGCTCGACCCCGAACGGCGTCGGCGTCCCCATGATCGCCGCTGTGACGACCTTGCGCGCGTCGCCCTTCAGCGTGACGAGGAAGTCGTGATACGGCGCGACGTCGGCCATGAACGCGCTGCCCACGCTGCCCTTGCAGCCATCCTTGGTCCCGACCGTGTTCATCTCGGCCTCGGTCGCGCCCCCCGCCGTGCAGGTGACGCCGAACCGCGTGCACCGGAACGACTGCAGCGGCCCGAGCGCCGCACTCTCCGGGCCGAGCATCGTCGCCGAACGGATCGAACAGTCATCCTCGTCAGTCAGGAACACCACCGCGAGCAGCGCGTCGGCACGTACGAAGCCCGCGTTCGCGGGGTTGTTGTTGAGCGCGACCTTCATCGCCTCGAGTGGCTGCTCGAAGCCGCAACCGCCAGCGCCGACCCTGGCCATCTGGCTGAACACCATGTCGAGCGAGCCGACGTAGTTCTTCGCGCGGCTGCCGTCGGGCTGCTTGATGTCCGAGATGAACGTTCCGGTGACCGCCGCGCCGGAGGTCTGAAGATTGCCGCTCTTGCCCGTGCCCGAGCAGCCACCGCTGCCGATCTGCCCGATCGCCGGGCCGGGTGCGCCCTCGGTCGCCCTGGTCCCCAGGTCCGTCGTCACGACGCCGATGTGGATGTCGGGCAGCCCGCCCGGCAGCGTGTTGAGCACGTTGATGAAGTTCGGGAAGTTGTTGGCGAGGTTCACCTGCTTGTCGGCCATCGACGGCGAGTCGTCGATCACGAACAGCACGTCGAGGTTTCGGTTCGGCGTCACCGGCACCGTCGCGACGGGCTGATGCAGATCGGGCATCGCATCGGTGCTGGCGTCACCGGGGGTCTTGCCGTGATCATTGCACCCCGCGCCCACGAGCGCGAGCATCACCAACCCTGTCCATCTCGACATCCAGTGATCGTATCAGGCCTCGGAGCTCGCCTGGCCAGGACTCGGATCGCGCTGACGCGGTCTCGCTCACCTGAGGTGGCAACGGGTGGCAGCCCGTGACGGCCTCTCCTCGAGGGGCTACTCACAGACATGGCTCGGACCATCCCCGACGTTGCCGTGACAGCTCCGGCCATTCGGGCACCGCGTCGTGGCATCGCAGCGGAGCTCGCACGTGCTCCTCGCGCCTTCGTGGGTGCGGTAGTCGACGCACGTCAGCGGAGCAACACATTCGCGAGCCTTGCCGCACCGCTCACCCTTCGCGCCCGGTCGATCCGGACCTCCGGAGCCCGTGTGGTCCCACGGATCCGCAGCGCCGCTCGGTGGCTTGGGCGTTGCCGATCCGGCCAGC
Source organism: Myxococcales bacterium (assembly GCA_043776275.1). Taxonomy (GTDB): domain Bacteria; phylum Myxococcota_A; class Polyangia; order Haliangiales; family Haliangiaceae; genus JABFXX01. Next base: position 18,252 of record JAYVRN010000086.1, read on the forward strand.
GGCCCCGGCGAGGCTGGGCCTGCAGGCGCCCCGCTCCCCGTGGACATCCCGGAGCCGAGGCCGGGATCCGGACGAGGGCTGCTGCAGGCAACCCCCGCCACGAGCATTGCCGCGATCCAGGGGGCGAGTGGCTGGCTCATTCCCCTCCAACCCGCAGGGGTCCGCGTTGTCGCAGGCATCGCCCTACTTCGCGACGGTGATCGTCGCCAGGTTGCTCGACAGCGGATCGCCGCCGCCCGGCGTCACGATCAAGCGAAACGTGTGCGCCCCGAGCGTCGCATCCGGCTTGGCAAACATCGTCAGCGTCCAGGTGCGGGACTTGCCGGGCTCGAGCTCGACGGTCCCGAGGCCGTTCTTCTTGCACGCCGACTTGTTCCACGTCAGCGCCGCATCGCTCGTGGTCACGTGGTCCTCCCAGCTGCAGACCATGAGCTTCATCGACTGCTTCACGCGCGTGACGTTCGTCGCTTTGACCATCACCTTGACGGGCTCGGAGACCTTCCAGGTCGCCTTCGCAGGCGCGATCGCGATCTCGATCGGATCCGGGTTGGCCACGGTGACCACGACCTCGTTGCTCCACAGCTGCGGCTGCTTGCCGGCGGTGAACCCCAGCCGCAGCTTGTGCTCGCCGACCCGTGCGGTCGCCGTGGGATGCATCGCCAGGGTCCACGTCTTCGACGCACCCGGCGCGAGGACCTCGTCGCGCTCGTAGTTCTTGTCGCAGGCCCACGGGCTCCAGATCAGCTCGGGGTCACTGGACTTCCAGTTGTCCCCCCAGCTGCACAACCAGACCTTGATCGACTGCGGGGCCTTCGACGTGTTCGCGACCTCGAGCACCACATCCACCGGCACATGGGCCCGCCAGGTCAGGGTGGCCGGCTTGATGGTGACGACCAGCGGATCAGCGTGCGCGAAGGCCGCGAGGGCGAGCAGCACCAGCAGCGTCTTCATGCGTCGATCGTGACATGGCACGAAGCGCCATGCCTGTCATGCGACGACGAGATCCTCGTCGACATGACAGCCTCGTACCAGTCGCGCTACGATGGCGAGTAGTGAACGGTCAGCTGGCACAAATCCTCCGATATCTCGACCGAGATGGCGTGACCGAGGTCGTCCTGAGCGTCGGGCATCCGGTCTCGATGCGTACGGCGAATGGGATGACCAACGTGACGGCCCGAGCGCTCTCGAGCGATCAGCTCCAGGCGATCATCCGCGACACCGACATAGCGCGGCTGGTGGCTTCGAAGGTCGAGGACGAGGAGATCGAACTTCAGACGGGAACCCGGAGCGTGGTCGCCCGGCTCACGCGACACGACGACGGCATCACGGTCACGCTCACTCGCGTGGTCTCGTTGCCGCCGCCCGCCGAGCTGCCGGTGGAGTTCGACATCGATCTCGCGATCGAGCCGCCGGAGGATCCCGTGGCGTACGACATCGACCTTGGGACCGAACCACCCGTGCGGCGGAGCGTCGAGGCCCCTCGCCCGCCGGCGGCCGCCAGCGGCGCGCCGCTCCTGCGCAAACCACCGCCGCCCGCACCGGCGGTCGACCTCCATCTCTCGTTCGACGATCTGCCCGACTTCGGCGAGTCGCCACCAGCGCCTCCGCGGGCGGCACCGCCGGCACCGCAGCCAGCGCCGCCGCCCAAACCAATTGCTGGCGATCGCAACCAGCGACCGATGGCTGTGGCGTTCCAGCGCGTCGACCTGAGAGACGCGCGATCGCCGACGCCCAGCGTTGTTCGCGCCGAGCCCGTCGACGACTCGTCGGCGTGGGCTGACATCGACCTTGCGCCCCCGAGCCGCAGGCGTTAGCGGTACAGGGCGAGCACGAACGTCGCCGAAGCCTGGGTGTCGGTCAGCGCGACGTCGACACACACCCGCTCGCCGAGAGCCCAGTGGCGCTCCTTGTCGTGCTCCTGACAGGCGCTGCCGCTGCACCATGGCAGGGGCTCGACGGTGACGCTGTCCACGTACTCCAGCTGCGCGCACGCGCGCACGCTCGACGCGTCAGTCTGTAGGACGAACGCGTGCTGACCGTCGTAGCCCGGCACGCGCTGCCAATCGAGCGATGATCCGCTCGCGTCGGTGACGCCGAGCGCGACCGAGATTCGATTGTCTGTGATGTCGGCCCGGTGAGCGGGCGCGGTCCACGATGCATCGAGCTGGTAGGTCGGTGGGCCGCTGTCGATGCAGCCAGCGAGCGACGACACAACGACCAGGAATGCGAGGGACATGAGGCGAACCATGCAGGGAGGTTGTTCAACCATCGTGCCAGTCGTAAGTGCCCGTTCCCACGGTCGAAGATTCACCACAACCGGGTTCAGTTGCAGGTGCTGTCGCGAGGGTCGCGAGGGTGTCGAGCTCCTACCATGCTGTAGGGCGAACGATCAAAGACCGCACGGCACTTTCGCCACCGCGAGCAGACCGAGAAGCGCGAGGGCGCGGAGCATCTGCCAAGCAGGCCACCTGCCCGGAGTGCATCGAACGGTTGCGCCCTGGAAGCTGCCTAGACGTTGTACTCGAGGCGATCGAGCGCGAACTCGCCGTAGGCAAACTCTCCGCTGGCGGCCATCCAGTGCGCCTCGCCGAAGCTGCTCGCACGACGGGTGCCAAAACTCTTGTAGTCGCGCACCGGAGTCCGCCATCGCTGCGGGGTGAATGCCTTGCCATCAGCGGAAGCCGCGGAGCGATCGTCGGAGATGAAGTCCGCGAGCTCTCCCGCCGGATCGAACACCAGGACGGCGGAGATGGTCTCGGTGCCGCGCGTATAGTGCGCACGGGCGTGGCTGGCGTCGATCGCCTCCCATCGCACCGATGGATCGATCAGCCGACCGGGCGCGAGCAGACAGAGATCGTTGAACAGCGTCACGGTCTCCGAGCGGTTCATCTCGGGGCCCGCGGCATCCACCATCGTTCGCGCCGATAGCAGCCGGACCTGAAACGTCGCCGCATCGCCGACGAAGCGATGCAGGATCGCGACCGGCACGTGCTTCATCGTCGCGTCCATGAGGAACAGCCGGGCGGGCTGCGCGCCGAAGAAGTTGTGCTGCTCGGCGTGGAACGTCATCCACGGCTCGGTCGCGCTCGCACGGATCCGCCCGTGCCACACTGCCTTGAAGTTCGCGATCTGCGGCTGGCCAACGGCATTGGTGATCCGGAGATAGCGCTGCACCGGGGCTGGAAGGTCGTGGAGATCCGCCTCTTCGACGATCCGGCGCGTGGCCCCCGCCATGCGGCTGGCGCGCACGTCCGCGCGGTAGTCGGCGCGAAGGCTACCGGGGCCGTACGCAGCGAATGCGAGCGCGACGCCGATCAAGACCACGACGTTGGCCGCCGTACCCGCCTTCGCATCGCCCCACGCCGTGACGATCAGCGCCTGCGACACGACCACGGCCAACCCACCCACCACCCAGAACCACCGCGGGGCGAGGTAGCGCAGCGCCGCCGCGGCGAATAGCAACACCGCGGCGCCAAGCCACAGCAGCCCCATCGTGTGCGAAGGCGCCATGGTGAGCTGAGGGATCTCGGCCAGCTCGAACGCCTTGGCGAACCCGAACAGGTGGATCACCCCGTGGATCACGAGCAGCGCGACGAACAGGAGACGCATCGTGGACCTCGCCGGAAGGGAGTGCATGAAGGATGCCGGCACAACCGTGCGCATCGACGAACGGCCACCTCGCGATCGCGCGATGCCTGCGGCTGTGCGAGCCAACAGCTCCCGACCACGTATCGGTCGGCCATCGACAGAGCTGAGAGCGAGCCAGCGATACCGGCCCGGACCGGGTGCTGATAGACTCAAGCCGGTGAGGTTCGTGTCGGGTCTGGTCGCGCTCGTGTGCTGCGGTTGCTTGTCCAAGCCCGGGTTCTCGGGGGGCGATGGCGGGACTGGCTCCGAAGATGCTCCAAGCGACGGCACGAGCGACGGCGCGTGCACGCCGGTGTGGGGCGCACCGGTTGTCCAGTCCGAGTTCAACAACAAGATCACCGGCGAGCCGACGATCACCTCCGATCTGCGGCACCTCTACTTCGCGAAGCAGCTCGGCGCCATGCAGTGGGAGATCCACTCCGCCACCCGGAGCAGCACGGCCACCAGCTTCTCCGTGACGAGCTCGCAATTGTTCGGCGCGCCGGTCAGCACCTACGACCAGGATCCCGCGGTGACCGATGACAACGAGCTCGTGGTGTTCATCGCCGGGAGCCCACCGAAGGTCAGCCAGGCCCGCTGGAATGGCTCGAGCTGGGTGATCGAGCTAGCCCTCGACCTGGCAGTCGCAACCCTCGATGTCTCGCCGGATGGATTGACGTTGTACTACGCGGTCAGCGGCGGCGATCTGTTCGAGACCAAGCGCATGTCACGCGGCGTCCCGTTCACGGCGAGCGCGACGACGATCGCGAGTGGTGTCCTGTTCCCCGCGGTCACGGGCGACGGCCTCACCCTGTACGCGGTCGATGGCACCAGCCCCGGCACCGGCATCGCCGTGCGGACCCGGCCGTCCACGACCGACACGTTCGGCGGCGCGACAGCGGCCGTCCACCTGTTCAGCGGGTGGGTCGATCCGGACGTCACCGCCGACGGTAAGACGCTGGTGCTGAGCAAGAGCGGGACGATGCTCGGCGTCGCGACGCTCGCCTGCCCGTGACGGCGAGATGTGCGAGATGCGCGACATGCGGCTCCCGTCCTGACGCCTCCAGCAGGCCGGGACGGAACGCCACCGGCCGCGCTTGGCCATCGGCGCGTTGGTGCTCACGAACGACGGCGTGATCGCTCCGTTGATTCGACGCCGTCGTCGACAACGCTGGCGCTCTCATCCGCTCCTCATGCGCCCCGTGCGACGCTGCTTGTGATGCGATCCGTTCAGACCCACACGCTGGTGTTGATCTTGTCGTCGGCCTCTGTGGCCGCGCAGCCAGCGCCATCAGCCACACCGTCGCCACAAACACCGGTGGCAACACCGCCACCACCAACCGGCCCTGTCCCCCCACCGGACCTCGAGGCGACGCCCGTTGGTGCCGCAACCACCCAGCCGCTGCCCGACGACAGCAAACAACCGCAACCAGAGACGAAGGAGACGAAGGAGACGAAGGAGACGAAGGACAAGACGACCAAGAACAAGAAACACAGAGAGCCGAAGCTGATCGAGATCTCCGGCTTCGTGACGGCGATGTACAAGTTTCGCGTCGATCACAGCGGTGACGGCAAGGTCGAGCCAGACGCCTTTCGACTCGGCAAGGTCGTGGTTCGGCTCGACGGTCAAGTCGATCGTCACTTTGGCTATCAGATCGAGATCGACCCTCGATCACCGACGATCGCCGGTGTGCTACGTGACGGCTACATCAGGGTCAGCAAGATCCTCCCGCATCACGAGATCCGGATCGGCCAGCAGAAGACGCCCTGGGGATACGAGAACTGGATTTCCTCGACCGAGCTCTATTTCACGTCGCGTACCGAGCTCTCGGAGGGCTTGGGGCGCGGCTTGACCCACCGGGACATCGGGATCGGCGTCGTCGGAAAGCTGAAGCTCTGCGAGACCTGGCGACTCGAGGACCAGATCGCGATCGTCAACGGCGACGGGTTCGGTGTCCAGGCAGACACGACCCAGCTCAAGAACCTGTGGGCGCACGTCGGCGCCCGCTATGCGTCGGATGCATGGGTGATCCATACCGGGGTGTCGGGCGCGATCGGGGACCAGATCGAGCCGGCCGATCCGGCCGATCCGGGCGCCCCTCCCAACCCGCGCACCGGGTTTCGCAGGCTCGGCGCCGACGTCGAGGTCGATCACACGTGGGGATACCTGGGCGCCGAGTACGCCATTGGTTGGGATGAGCTCCCCGCCGAATCCGGCAACCGTGAGCAACAGCAGGCGTACTTCGTCACGCTCGCTGGCAAGACGCCCTGGCACGTCGGGCCCGTCGTGCGCTACGAGGCTGCAGATCTGGAGGAGTTCACACGCTGGACGTTCGGCGCGTATTGGGGTGAGCCCACGGCCCGCGTCCGCGCGCTGCTCAGCTACGAATACTTCGAGGATGAGCTCGGCGTCCACGACGGTCGCGTCGAGACCCAGTTGCAGGCGGTGTTCTGACCGCGGAGTCAGGGTCGATCTGGCCAGCATGTCCTCGCCGTTGGCCTCGTGACCATGGGGCCCGGACTCGCGGCCGGCCTCCTGGCGCGGCGCGCGAACCACGCCTCACTGCTCGAGACAGATCAGCCGGGAGAGCGTCATGCCGCAGCCGCCCGTCCCGGCCGCCAGGCGGAGGCGGGTCTCCCACGTGAACATCGGGGCCCCCGAGCTGGTCATGGCCGTCCACCCGTTGCAGGTGCTCGCCTGGGTCCCGGGAGCCCCCGGATCGGCGGCACCGGTGATGATCTGCGAGTAGTTCACGTTTGCGCCGCTGGCGTCGAGGTTTGCAGACGCATCGAAGGCGGCGGCCGTGGCCCACGCCGCGGTCGTCGACAGCAATGGCAGGCCATCGACGCGCGACCACGGCTCCTTCGTCAGATCGAAGCGCGAGAGCGCTGAGGCGCCTGGCATCGCGAGCAGCGCACGGAACGATTCGGTCCGCCCGGCCGTGGCTGCCTCGCTCGCGCACAAGGCGTCTGCGGTTGCGAGCCCCGTGGTCGTGTCCCAGAACGCGATCGTCGTGAACGCCTTGCGACCGGGGTCGGTGACAGGCTGGACCACGACGTTGCGATCGGCCCCGGCGCAGATCACGTGCGCGGGGGTGTTGCACGGTCGCTGACCGCCGCCGTTGCCGTAGTTCGATCCACGCTGATTCGTGATCGCGAAGCTCGCCTGCGCGGCCGAGTTCGTCGTCCAGTCCTGGCAGAACGTCGTCGCCCCGGTATTGCGATGCATTGCCCAGAACTCGCCGCCAGGATCGACGGGCGCGCCTGTCTCGGTCACCGTGAGCGCCGCGAACATCGCGCCAGCTCCCAGATCCGTCGCTGCATCCGCCACGGGCTGGCCGTCGACACGGATCCAGCCGCGCGCACCGACAGCTCGTGCGGGCCACCCCATCGGCCCAGTCGCTGCGGTCGACACCAGGACCTTGTACGTCCCGGCCAGCCCGGCCGCTGTCGCGAGCTGTGCGCAGAACATGTCGCCGGCCCCCGCAGTGAGGAGCTGCGCATCGTGCGTGATCGACGAGATGAAGATCCGGTTGGGCTCCGGGGTGAAGTCCGCGGTGATCGTGACGTCCACATCGCCGATCGGGAGGTCGCACGTGCGCCGACCCGCGCAGCCGCCGGTCCAGCCGCGGAACCACGATCCTGGATCAGCTGCTGCGGAGAACTGGATCGTCGTACCTGGTGCGAAGCTCTGGGTGCAGCTCGCGCAGTCGAGTACCACCGTATTGACCGTTCCGATAATCCTGCCGGTCCCCGTGCCAGTCGTGCTCGCGTTGACACGCGTGGTCGCGGCGGTGTCTCCATCGGCATCGGGGCTGACGCCTGTCTCGAGTGGGTCGAAGCCGAACCGACATCCGCCGAGCACAACGACGATGACGAGCGTACGCACCTCGTCCAGCGTATCACGAGGTCCACCGGACCTCACCCGGGTTGATTCTCGGACCTTGTCGCGTCGCTCAGCCCTGGTCGGGGGTCTTGGGGGAAGCAGGGGTCCATGCGATCCGCGCGCGCACCGCGTTGTGATCCGACAGGCCATCGACGGCGAGCACCTCGACCTCGCGCGCGACACCGCCGCGAACGAACAAGTGATCGATGGTCTGGGACTTCTCGCTCGACGCCGGACGTGGTCGGGTGGGCAGCGAGGCCTCGTGCGGGATCGCCGCCACGAGATCCGGTCCGAGCTGCCGCGCGCAGGTCTCGCGGTCCGCGTTGAAGTCGCCGCACACCACCGCGAGGCCGTCCGCGGCGCCCGCCTCGGCCGCGAGTCGCGCGCACTGGGCAGCGCTCGCGTCGCCATACGTCACGTGCGCGCCGATCACGGTCGCGCCGAGCGCGAGCTCGACGCGCTGGAACCCTTTGCCGCCATCGGTGGGGAACGCCGAGGCCGCGACCACGCGCCCTGCCCCGCCGCGCACGATCGTCACCAGGAATTCGGTGGGATCGACGAGGGGGCTCGGCTCGGGCCCACGCCGATACGTCGGCACGCGCGGGTACGCGGTCGCGAGCACGTCGCCGCGCCCGCGCTCGGAGCTGCGGAGCGCGATCAGCTGATCACCGCTGACCTCCTGCAGGCAGATCACGTCCGCGGCGCACCGCGAGATCCACGCGGCCACGGCCTCGCACCGCATGGTCTCGATCGGCCACGCGTCGATCACCGGCTCGCTCCAGTTCACCGCGTGGATGCGGTGCAGCACGTTCCAGCTGACCACGGAGAGCTCCGCCATGCCGCCATCTTCTCACCGTCAACCCAGACCGGGCGACCGGGGCTACGCACGAACGACGCGTGTTAGCTTGGCGCCGGCATGAGTACTGCGATCCTGTACGGCGTGGCCTTCACGGTGGTGATCCTCGCGGTCGTGGTGGTCATTAGCAAGCTCCAGACGCGCTTCGGGGCGAGCACGCTCGAGTGGTGTGGCGCGCATGACGGGAAAGTCGTCGTACTCAGCTCGATCTTGCACAGCGGAGGCGACGGAGACCCGTTCCGCACGGGGCGGGTCACCTGGTTCGATGGCGCGACCGGCGAGATCACGCGGCGTGAAGATCTTGCCAGCAACCACGTCGGCATCTACCAGCGCGGCCCGATCGTCGTCATCGAATCTGGCGCGGAGCGAGGGGTGATGGATGTGCGCACCGGGGTGATCAAGCTCGGCGCCGCGGCCTTCTCGTCGGCATCGGCGGCGATCCGCGATGAGGGCGTCAGCTCGGTGTCGTTTCAGCGCGACCAAGAATCCTTCGAGGTGATCTCGGGCAAGGGCGAGCGGGTCGTGATCCCGCTCGCGACGTTCGACCCGGGGGCAGAGCCGGCGCCGGCGACGAGCGAACGGTTCGCCGTGGTGCGAGATGACGAGCACGCGTACTCGCACCTGCTCGTCGACGGCCTCAAGTCGCCGTCGGTGCGGTTGCTATCTCCGACGGTGGTGTGGCAAGGCGCGGGTGGCTGTCTCGTCGCGCAGCGCGCCCGCCTGGGCGATCGCGCGCCGATCGAGCTCACCCTGTTCGACGCGGAGGGCAAGCCGCGCTGGACCGCTCCCGAGGCGCGCTTCGACGTGCGTGCCGAGGACGACAACCTCGTCGAAGCCCTGCCCGCGATGGCGATCGGCGGGTTGATCCTCGTGCCACTCAAGGCGAAGAGAGATGTGGTCGTCGCACTCGACGTGAACGACGGCGCGGTGCGCTGGCACGTCGCTGTCTGACGTCGCGCCGTCGTTCGCGGCTCGCCCGTGTCCTACGGCGTACGGCGCACGAGCTCGATCATCAGTCCCGTGCACGCATCGATCACCCGCGTCGTGCGGTCGTCGACGACGGCGATGCCGGTGAGGCAAGCTGTGACGTTCGCCGGGAATCGATCGCGCGGTTGCGCGCCGAAGATCGTCAACACCTGGCCTGCGCCGTCGATGACGCCAGCATTGTTCGCGGGCACCAGGCGCACGGCGGTCGCCGAGCTGATGAACAGGTTACCGCGCGAGTCGCAGGCCAGCCCGCGCGGGTCGTGTACCGGAAAGCTCACCGCGGGGGAGCCTTCGCCCGACGAGGCCGCGACGCCGTCACCGAGGATCGAGCTGATGGTCGACGTGGCTGGCGTGATGCGGCGGATCCGCCGGTTGCCTGTGTCGGCGATGAACAGATCACCATTCGGACACACCGTGAGGGCTTCGGGCGCGAACAGCAGGGCGCTCGTCGCCGCGGCGCCATCGCCAAAGTACCCGCGAGTGGCCGGCACACCCGCGATCGTGCGCACGGTCGCCCCCGCAATGCCGCTGGAGAGATCGATGGCACGGATGACGTGGTTGTTGGTGTCCGCGACGTACAGCGTCGAGCTCGCAGCGACGAAGTACAGGCCGGTCGGACTTCGGAAGCGCGCGGCGGCGGCCGGGCCTTCGACGAACCCCGCGAGGCCCACGGAGTTGGCGAGCGGAGCGACCGTCCACGTCTCTGGCTTGGCCGCGTCGAGCGCGGTGATCGCGAGGACGCGGTTCTTCGACGTCTCGGTGATGTAGATGCGCTTGTTCGCGGCGTCGTACGCGATCCCGCCGACAGAACCGAACGTCTGGTCGCGGAACCGCGCGAGAGCACCGGTGGCGACGGCCTGTGGGTATCGGCCCGCAACGACCTCGAGCCAGTTGCTACCAGGGCGGACAGCTTGAACGCGGCCCGAGGGTCCGCCAGCGAACAGTGTGAAGTCCGGCGCGATGGCGATCGCCGCGGGCGTCGAGAGCAGCGCCGAAGTGAACGGACCGACGTTGGCGGGATCGACCTGGCCCGCGATCGACGTGATGGTGCCCTGGACGACCTTGCGGACATGCCCCCCAGCGCTGCCATCGCCGATGTAGACCGCCCCCGCAGCATCGACGGCGACGTCCTGCACGAACGACATCTGTGCCATCACGGCCGGACCGCCGTCGCCACTGAAGCCGGAGGTCGAGCCCGCGAATGCGGAGATGTTGCCGCCCGAGATCCGGCGTACGCGGTTGTTGCCGTTGTCAGCGACGATGATGTCCGATCCGAGCACGGTGATCGACTGCGTCCAGCCGAAGGTCGCGGACGTCGCCGGACCACCGTCGCCGCCGTCGCCGTTCGCGCCGGTGCCCGCGATCGTGGTGATCGTGCCCGTCGACGCGGCCACCATACGAACCCGCCGGTTCTGCGAGTCCGCGATGTAGAGGTTCCCCGCGGCGTCGGTCACGACGTCCTGCGGTGTCGCGAGTCGTGCGCTCGTCGCCGGCCCGCCATCGCCCGCGAAGCCCCCGATGCTTCCCGCGACGGTCGAGATGGTTCCACCAGGGGTGATCTTGCGGATGCGATGATTGCCCATGTCGGCGAACAGCAGATTCCCGGCCGCGTCGATGTGGAGGCCGTCCGGGGTCGACAGCTGGGCGCTGAGCGCGGGGCCCCCATCGCCTGACAGACCCGCGGTGCCGGTCCCCGCGTACGTCGTGATCGTGCCGTTGACGACACGCCGGATCCGGTTGTTCCCACTATCGGCGATGTACAGCACCCCCGCCGCGTCGACCGCGACACCGTACGGATACGTGAGGGACGCCATCGTCGCCGGCCCTCCATCCCCGCTGAACCCCGCGACGCCGTTGCCCGCGACCGTGGAGATCACGCCACGGGTGTCGATCTTGCGAACCACGCTACTCGCGCCGTCCGTGAGGTACGTGTTGCCCGCGGTGTCGAACGCGATACCCAGCGTGGAGACCACCGCCGCAGCCGTGGCCCCACCACCGTCGCCGCCGAAGCTCTGCTCGGCAGATCCGGCGAAGGTGTCGATCGAACCCGCCGTGATCCGGCGGATGCACCGGTTGTACAGGTCCGAGAGGTAGATCCGGCCGCTCGCATCGACCGCAGCGGCGTTCGGTCGGTTGAACAACGCCGCGCTCGCGGGGCCGCCATCGCCGCCGAAGCCGATCGCGCCGGTGCCGGCGATCGTGCTGATCGTTCCTGCGGCGTTGACGTAGCGGACCCGGTTCGCACTCGAGTCGGTGATCGTGAGATTGCCTGCCGCATCGACCGCGAGGCCGTTCGGTGCGTCGAGCTGCGCGCTGGTGGCTAGGCCCCCGTCCCCCCCGGAGCCGACGACGCCGGATCCGGCGATGGTGGTGATCGTTCCGGCCGGCGTGACGCGCCGAACACGATGGTTGCTGAGGTCGGCGAGCAGCAGGTCGCCGTTGGCGCCGATCGCGATCTGCGCGGGATATTGGAGGTGCGCGCTGGTCGCTGGACCGTTGTCGCCCGAGAAGCCGGGAACGCCGTCGCCCGCGACCGTGGTGATCGTGCCGTTGAGATCGATGCGGCGAATGACCTGGTTGTTGCTGTCGGAGAACAGCACGTTCCCTAGACCATCGACGGCGACGCTATTGGGCGCGCGCATCGTGGCGTTGATTGCAGGACCACCGTCACCGGTGTAGTTGGCCGTGCCAGTGCCGGCGATCGTGGTGATGATCCCGGTGAACGGATCCACTCTCCGCAGCCGGAAGTTCAGCGAGTCTGCGATGTAGAGCGTCCCGAGTCCGTCGACGGCGACGCCCGCGGGATAGTTGAGGGAGGCTCCGGCAGCCGGTCCGCCATCGCCGGAGTACCCAGGGGCTCCGTTCCCCGCGACCGTCGTCGTGATCCCGCCCGGCGTTACGCGGCGCACGCGCTGCGCGATCCGATCGGCGATGAAGAGGTTGCCGTCCCGATCGAGGGCGATGCCGTTGGGCTCGAACAGGTTGACGTGCGCGATCGCACTGCCACCCAGCATCGCCGTGGCGTCCCAGAGCGAGGCCTTGCACAGATCGCAGCCGTCCGACGGGTTGGCATTTCCGTCGTCGCAGCCCTCGCCGACGTCGACGAAGCCATCGCTGCAGGCCTCGACCTTCTTGCAATCCGCGCTGCAGCCGTCGCCGCCGACGGTGTTGCCGTCATCGCACTCCTCCCCAGGATCGACGACGAGGTTGCCACACCGGCTGAGTACACAGACGCCGAGATCGCAGGTGCCCGACGCATCACCGACCGCGCAGTCCGCACCGTCAGGCATCCCGTTGCACGCGGCGACCTGATCGGATGTCGCGCAACGATTCTCGACGCACATCGAGCTTCGCGGGCAGACGTTGTCACCGCACGGGACCAGGCCCGGCTCGACACAGGCCCCGAGCACGAGCGTCGAGACGACAACCACCAGTCGCATCGGGGACATCCCCCCATACTAACTCCGAACGCTGGTGTGTACTCAGCTGAACCCTCGCGCCTACATCGCTCTCGCCTGCCAGGCGCAGTGTATTCTGCTCGCCGTGAGCTCCCCCCCACTCAGATTGCTCGGCGAGGTGCTCGCCGAACGCGCGCTGCCGGTTCTGCCGATCCTGTCGGCGATCGAGGAGTCAGGAGCACCGACCGTCTATCTCGCCATCTCGGGGTTCTCTAACCGCATCGATCTGCTCGTGCCGTTTCTTCCCGCGTCGCTCGCGGCGATCGCGCCACAGATCGCGGTTCCATCGATCCCGCCTCGCGCGATGCTCCGGATCAGCGCGGACGGTGACCGCCTCGGCGCCGCCATGGTCGTGGTCGGTGCAATGCACGCATCGGACGCTCTCGACGATGTCTCCCCGGCCGGTGGACGCGAGCCGTGGCGTGCGACCGTGGATGCGTTGCTCGCGCCCGCGGGTGGGCTGCTCTCGAGCCGGACTCGGTCTCTGACGGAAGCGCGAGGTGCGATCGCGATCCGATACGCCGACCGAGCGGTAGCCGACGACCTCCAGTTCCAGGCGGCGATCTCCGCGGCCGCCACGCCGCTCGGCATCTCGGTGGCCCAGCAGTCGCAGTGGCGCACGCTCCACGCCGCCAATGGGAGCGGAGCCGCGGTAACCGTGGCGACTCAGTGCACCGACGCCGGCCCGATATCGGAGCTCGGGTTTCTCTATCGTACGAGCAGCTGGGATCAGGCGATCACCCTGACCAAGCTGATCGCCGCGGACGCGCGGGCGCGAACCGTCGCCGCCACGTTCGGAATGCTGGCAGGCAGGCTGCAGATCGAACAGATCTCGGGCGTCGAGTTTCTGCTCCGTGACGGTGAGCCCGACCTCGTCGCGTGGGCGACGCTTGCCGTGGAGCGCGCGGCGTGAAAACGCTCGAAGACGCTCTGAGCGGTCTATGAAGCACCGAGTTGGTGCCGTCGTCCTTCTGGCCCTCGTTGCCTGTAAGTCGAAGGAGCAGAAGCTCCTGGACGGAAATCACGACCAATTTCCAGGAGCTGGAGTTCGATCTCCACAAGCAGCTAGACACGCAGCTGAGGGCGCAGATCGCGAAGTGACCGCCACCACAACCGAGGGCGAACAACGAGGCGAGAACGAGGCGAGAACGAGGCGAGAACGAGGCGAACAACGAGGCGAGAACGAGGCGAGAACGAGGCGAGAACGAGG
>JAYVRN010000087.1:0-2533 GCA_043776275.1 Myxococcales bacterium
CGGCTGCGGCTGCCAACATTGGCTGGTACTGCCACACGCCCGGCAACAACCCCGGGAACCTGAAGATCACCGTCGTCAACTAGCCCTTAGTTCGGCGATTCGGGCGGCGGACCATCGAGCGTCCGCCGTTTGCATTTTCGGCCTCAGATGCAGATGGGGCGTTCTACGCAGAAGTCGAACACAGCCCCTTCCTCGCAGAGTTGGCTGCTGCACTGGTCGTCGGACCGGCACGGGCTCTGCTGTGGCAGTGGCGCCGCACAGCTCGGCGATGCCTGGCTGTGGTCGCACCACGACATCCCCGCGCATCGGGTGACACATGGCTCACCAAGCGTGGGAACGGCGTGGCACGTGCTCGTCGACACGTCACAGAGGTTGTACCCAGTACATCCCGTATCGTCGACGCAGGGTGCGCCGGGGCCACCCAGCGCGCAGAGCTGCGCCGGTCCGCAGATCGCGCCGATATCGGCACAACGCAGGTACGGACACGGCGCACCGAGCGGGGGAAGTGACCGGCACGTTCCCGGATCGATCCCAGGACCGATGCACGCAAGGCCAACGCCGCACTCGGGGTCTCCGAAGCACGCGTCGCCCATCTGGCCAAGCGCCCGGCACACGTGGTCGCTGTTGCAGTAGGCGCCCCCCCCGCAGTCCAGCGATAGCTCGCATGTCTCGCCAAGCGCGACGACGCGTCGCGCCGCCGTGCACGTTCCAAGGCAGCATTCCTCACGAGAACACGTGGGTAGTCGGCAGTCTCCGGAGTTGCACTCGGCGTCCGAACCGCAGAGCCCATCGGTTCGAGCCTGTCCGACAAGCGCCAGGCCGCATGCCGGCGGATCGAACCGAGCATCAGCGCTCGTTGCATCACAGGATCGCTTGGCCAAGGCTTCGAGGCAGATCTCCGCTTCGACGGCATCGAAGCGGACCTTGCCACCATGTACGGACGCCACCAGATCGTCGTCAGACGGATCAGGACGGAAGTACTCCGTGCACACGTCGTGGTCGTCGAACAAGCCGCAACGCGTGAGCCGAACGCACTCGGCGTCGACACGGGCACGTGCATAGTCCTCGATCGAGACCAGTTGGGTGTTGTCACCACACGCTGCAAGGGCGGCCAGCGTCGACGCGAGCACAGAGCGGAACATCGTCACCCCAACAACATACCCGAGCACGCCCTTGCCGTTGCAAGTGCAGCGTGCACACGTCAGGCTGCTAACGTGCACACGTTCGGGGGGCATTGCATTGGCGTGCTGTTGGCGTTCGCCGGGTGCTGGAACGCGAACGGCCCTTCAACCGCGCCTCAGCCGAACAACCTCGAGGCGAGCGCCCACGACCCGACCGGCAACTACTGGTGCTCGATCGACGACGCCAACCACACCGAGTTCCGTTGCGAGATCAAGCGCACCAACGGCAAGCTCCACCTGACCAAGCTCAACGGCGCCGAGCGGATCCGAGGCGAGCTCCGCGTCGAGGGCGACCAGCTGGAGTTCGCGGGCGAGCGGTTCTGCTTGTGGGAGGACTGCACGGCGAAGCTTCACGGTCGCTTCATCCCGAGTGGGAGCGGCGAGTACCGGGGGACGTTCAAGGAGCAGCCGCTGGTGGTCCGGCTGGCGCCGATGTCGGCCGGGGCCGTGGGCGGGCAGGGCTACGGCGGCGACGCCTACGGCGGCGTCGACATCGCGGCGCCAATCGGGCCATAGTCACCCTCATGACGCCCCCCAAGAGCTTCGAAGAGTTCTGGCCCTACTACGTGTCGCAGCACCAGAACCCGACGTCCCGTAAGCTGCACTTCGTCGGCACCACGATCGCGATGGGTTGTGTGGCGCTCGCGCCGTTCTACCCGACTGCGTTGTTGGCAGCGCCGATCGCGGGCTACGGCCTCGCTTGGCTCGGTCACTTCGCGTTCGAAAAGAACAAGCCGGCGAGCTGGGGCGGGGCGCAGGCCGCCTGGTGGTCGCTGCGCGGTGACCTGCGGATGTGGATGTACATGCTCGAAGGTTCGATGGACGCGGAGGTCGCCAAGATCGCCTCGCCCGTCGCCGTCGCGGCTTGATTCACCGCTCGATCAGCTTGCGCTCGCGGCTGTCCCAGCGCCAGACCGGCCCCTTGCCGGCGAGGTGCACGCCACCGCGCCAGGTGTCGATGCCGACCTCGTGCACGCGATCGATCGCGCCGGCGAGCGCCTGGCGACCGAGGGCGGTGATCGTTGGCGTGGCGGCGCGCAGCGTGGCCGGGCTCATCGTGCCGGTCGGCGCACCCTCGATGAACGTGCAGGCGCCGAGCGCTTGCAGCACCGAGAACAGGTGCCCGTCCGTGATCGGATAGCGCGGGTCCGAGGCGTGCGACTGCTGGATCAGCGCCGCGGCGCTGCCCTCGTTGCGCGCGATCGCCGCGAGCACCTGGCGCTCGGTGCGGGACATCCCGCTCGTGGGATCCGGATACTCCTCGAGGTGACGCTCGAGCGCGCCCGCGAGGAACGGCAGCGCCTTCACCCGGCGCACGAGGAACGGCAGGCTCCGCGGATCCGCCGCGGTGA
>JAYVRN010000088.1:0-32265 GCA_043776275.1 Myxococcales bacterium
CACGATCACGCCGTACAGGAACGCCTGCTGCTTGAGCGAGGACATCAGCTCCGGCTCGATGTGACACTGGCCGTGCGTGATCGTGTACAGCACGACGCGCCGCTTCTGCTCGCGGCGCAGCCGGGTGACCTCGACGAGCAGCTGGCGGAACACCTTGCCGTAGTTGCGGCCGCGCTCGCTGCGGAACGACAGCAGATAGGGCACCGGCACCTGGCCAGAACGGCCGATCTTGATGGTCTCGTGGAGGCGGGAATCGAAGAACCGGACCCAGATCTCGTCGCCCTCGAGCGTCAGCTTCTTGATCAGCGCGAGCGCAAGACCGCGCGCGAACACCTGGCGCTGGCCGCGCATCGAGGCCGAGCAATCGATCAGGATGTACTGCAGGCGGCGCTCGTCCTCGCGGGACTTCTCGCGGCCGTAGTACAGGAGCTCGGAGTCCACGACCTTCTGCTCGAAGATCTCGCGGTCGTACGCGAGCTCGGAGAGCACGAGCGAATCGATGTTGCCCTTGCGCTCGATCGACGCGTAGCCATCCACGGCGAACGTCTGCGCCCCGGTGGACCGGCGGGTCTCGAGCACACTCGGCAGCAGATCGAGCGAGAAGTTGGCGACGTCGTTGGCCTCGGGCGAGCCCAGCGCGGCGAACAGATCGACCAGATCGATCGCACCGCCGAGCGCCTCCGAGCCCGACGCGCTATCCTCCTTGAACAGGCCGAGCAGGCGCACGGTGTCGAGATCGATCAGCTCGACCTGCGTGTAGATGTGCATCGACTGGGCGTCGATGTGCTCGATGAAGCCCCACAGGCTGCGCGGGTCGAAGTCCTTGAAGTGATCGGCGTAGTCGATCTCGCCGAGGATGCCGAGATCGAGCGGCAGGGCCTCGGCGCCGGCGCTCTTGCTGCGGTCGCGCCAGCGGTTGAACGTATCGCCGAGGATCCGCGACAGCAGGACGGCGACCATCTCGTCGCGGAGCCGCAGCCCGGCGAGCCGCTCGGTGACCTCGGACTGGGTGATGTTCTCGAGCAGCCGCCGGTACTTGTCGAGCAACGGCTTCATGCCCTGCGGCAGCTGGAGCCGGGCGAGCTGGGCCTCGCGGGCGCGGATCACATACCCGCCGGAGCCACGCGTCATCGACAGCATCACGCCGATGTCGTGGATGATGAACAGCGGGAGGTACACGCCCATTCGCGCCAGCGAGTTGCTCCACGCGGCCGCGCGGACCAGCGCCATCGGGGTGTCGACCTGGACGTGGGAGAGCGCCATCGTCGCGGCCTGGCGCGCGAGGAAGCTGCGGCGACGTTCCGACGGAATCGGCACGATCGGCAGGCTAGCACGGGCGCCGCTGACCGAGCCGCCGGACGGCCACCGACGGGCCTGCCTCCTGTGGCGGGAGTCGCGAGGATCCTCGCCCGGCGCCGTCACCGTCCCCGGGAACTGATCTAGGCTGCGTCCATGAACCTCTACGACGCCACCGTTCCGATCTTCACGAAGCACCTCAACGGCGCGAACAAGTGGCTCGACAAGGCCGTCGCGTTCGCCGAGGCCAAGAAGTTCGATCCCGAGACGCTCCTGCAGGCGCGCCTCGCCCCGGACATGTACCCGCTCGTGCGCCAGTTCCAGGCGGCCTGCGATCAGGCCAAGTACTGCTGCGCGTACCTCACCGGCACGCCCGCCCCGAGCCACCCCGATACAGAAAAGACGGTCGCCGAGATCCGCGCGCGGATCTCGACCGTGGTCGCCTACCTCGCCACGTTCAAGCGCGAGGACTTCAACGGCGCCGAGGAGCGCTCGTGCAAGGCCAGCTGGATGCCGGCGCCGATCCGCGGTGGCGACTATCTCGATCACCTCGCGCTGCCGAACTTCCACTTCCACATGACCGTGGCGTACTCGATCCTTCGCCACAACGGCATCGACGTCGGCAAGACCGACTACGTCGTCGACCTGCCGTTCCAGAAGGCCTGAGCCGCGAGCTAGCGGTTCGCGAGCTTCTGCGCGCCGATGTGCACGAGGTAGCTGCGGAGATGAGACTTGCTGGCGAGCGCCTCGTCGGCCCCTGACGTCCGCATCGCGGCGTTGGCGGCCGGATCGCTCGAGATCCCGATGATCTTCGCGCGACAACCGCTGGCGCGGAGCTCGCGGGTGGCCGTGGCGCCGTCCTTGCGCCCGGGGCCCATCGCGTAGTCCATGAACACCACGTCGTAGCGCCCGCGCAGGCACTGGGCGGCCACGTCGTCTGCGTGCGGGAACACATCGACCGCGCAGCCCGGGATGTGGAACTGCTCGCCGCGCGCGGCTACCACGTCATCGAACACCGCGACCTTCAGCCTCGGCTGCGGACCTGCGACGGAGGCGGGGATCATCGTGGCGGTTCCTAGAGGCCGAACTTCGACGAGGCGAACACGGTCTCGAGCAGCTGATCGACCTCGCGGATCATCCGCGCCGCCGCATCGCCGGGCAGCGCCGCGAGCGCGACCTTGATCTCGTTCAGGTTCTTGAGCTGGCTGAACAGCTGGATGTCGGACAGCTCGCTTCCGCTGGTGAGCAGCTCGCGGATCAGGCCGAGCTCCGTCAACAGATCGTCGAGGCTCGCCGACGGGCCGATGAAACGGCGCTCGTCTGGATGCTCGCGATAGTACGAATCGACGACTGGGTTCACGATCTCCTCGAGCAGCTCGACCTGATCGAGGTTGTTCCAGATGTGCCGGAGGATGAAGAAGTCGCCGTCGTGGACGCGCGTGCGGCCATCGAACACCGCCGAGGCGGCGAACAGCTTGAGCAGCTTCACCGCGCGGCGATCCGAGACCGAGATGCCCTCGGACCGGATCTGGAACACGAGCCCCTTGTACTTGGTGAGGAACTCCTCGGGGAACACCATGAACTTGTCGAAGTTCTGCTGGATCGCCCGCAGATCGTTCGACGAGATCACGGGCTTGAGCGCGCCCATCGGCTTGCCCGCGGCATCGACGCCGCGCCCGGTCATCTTGCGCAGCTCGAGCGAGACGCCCTTCTTCATCAGCTCGTGGAAGTGATAGCTGTCGAGGTTGTCGGACAGCACGCGCACGAGGAAGCGGTCGAACATCGCGGCGAGGTTCTCGTCGTTCGGCACCTCGTTCGAGGCGGCGTACAGCGAGATCAGCGGGACCTGGATGACGTCGGGACCGTTCTGGAACTTGCGCTCGTTGATGACGTGGAGCAGCGAGTTCAAGATCGCGGAGTTCGACTTGAAGATCTCGTCGAGGAAGACGATCTCCGCGGTGGGGAGCATGTGCTCGAGGCGGCGCGTGTACCGGCCCTCGCGGAACGCCGCGATGTCGACCGGGCCGAACAGCTCGTTGGGCTCGGTGAAGCGCGTCAGCAAGTACTCGAAGTACTTGGCGTCGATCAGCTTCGCGAACATGTCGATCATCGCCGACTTCGCGGTGCCCGGCGGGCCGACGATCACCATGTGCTCGCCGGCGATCGCCGAGACGACCATCAGGCGGATGATCTCCTGCTTGTCGAGGAACTGCGCGCCCATCTGGCGTGCGAGGTCCTGGAACGTGGCAGAGGCCCGAGCGACATCGACGGCAAAATTACGCGGTGGACTGGGCGGCGCGACCATGCAGGCCTGGTCACAGTACCCGAAAACCCGGCCGGTCTCGCCTCGCGGCTACCGGATCCGGCGGGAGGCTCAGGTCGCCGCGGGCGGCGCTGGGTTCGGGTCCGGCAGCTGCACGATCTCGGAGGCATCGCGCAGCGCGAGCCGGAGGTGACGGCGCAACCGGGCGGCCAGCGCTTCGATCACGGCATCCGACAGCACCTCCGCGGTCTGCGCACGGTGCACGGCCCACCGCTGCGCGAGCGCGGGCTGCTCGGCGATCCCCGGCAGGTTGGCGAGGCGTGGCTCGACGAGCGCAAGCGCACCGGGCAGCGCGAACAGCGTCGCGAGGCCCCGCGGTCGCTGGCCCGCGGCCTCGGGCGCGAGCACCGTGGAGATCAGCGGGCTCCTCGCGCCGGGCTCGCGGAGGTTCAGCTCGGCGAGGCAGTACAGCGCGTTCAGGTGGACGAGGAACGCAGAGACGGCGCGAACATCTTCCTCCTCGGGCGCCCGCTCGAGCATCTGCTCGAACGCCGCGGCCAGCCGCGCCGGGCCAGTGACCTGGTCACGCGGGCCGGCATCGGGGATCAGGCGATAGGCGATCGCGCGCGCGAGCTCGGGATCGCGCAGGAGGAACACCGCATCCTCCCAGTGCAGCGGAGGAGCGCCCGGGTGCGCATCGAGCAGCTGGGTCAGCGGCGTGCGACGTAGCAGCGTGGCGATCACGGGCGCGGTGTCGGGCACGGCGAGCAGCTCGTCGAAATCGACGACGGTGGTCTCCTCGCGCACGCGCCGCATCCCCTTCCACGCCGTGAGCCGCGACGGGGGCTTCTGCCCATGGAACCGCGCACGGCCGGTCCACCACGAGACCGTGATGTCGCTGCGCTTCAGATAGAACACGTTGTGGAGCAGCGCATGGCGCGCCATCACGCGCGTGCGATTCGTCGTCAGCGGCTGGCTGACCATCGCGAGGGCGTTCTCGATGATCTTGCGGCGCTGCCTCTCGCTGACCGACCACTGATCGGCGCGCGGGTGCACGAGGAACAGCGCATTGTGCAGGCCCGCGGCGAGGGCCAGCTCGTCGCGCTCGAGCAAGAATGCGGGTGGGCGGCACACCAGGGTCGAGAGCACCGCGGCGCGCCCGTCATCGACCTCGACCTGCTCGACGCTCGCATCGTGCAGCTCGCCGTCCCAGCGATCGATGTCGGGGAGCGGGATCGGGGCGCCGATGTGGAGCTCGCCGCCGGTGACCAGCGGCTTGACGAACTTCGTCAGGAACTCGCGGACGTGCGTCTTCGCCATGGCGGTGCGCTACTTCCCGGGCGGCAGCAGCTTGCGATCCGGAGCATCGGGATAGCCCCACAGCGCGAACCGCCCGACGGTATCGTTGACCACCTCGGCCTGTGCCGGAGCATCGGCCGAGTAATCGATGGTCTCGGCGCGATCGACCTCGAGCTTGGCGAGGGAGCGGCGCTCGAGCGTCTGGAACGAGCCCTCCGCGACCTGGAACGGCGTGCCATCGGTGGTGAACACCGTGACGATCCCGCCGGTGTGACCGAGCGCCCGCGACAGCACCTCGGGCGACACCCGCGGCACGACGTCCATGCCGAGCGGCACGAGCAGGCCCGGTGACAGCTCGTAGAGCAGCTGCCCGAGTGGGATGACGTCGAGGTTCTCCGTGCCGATCACGAGGATGCCGCGATCGGTGGCGGCCACCCGATGACCGCGGAGGCTGACTGGCGGCAACGCGAACAGGATCCGCTTGAGCCGCTGGCCATGCGCGACCGGGATCAAGGTCGCCACCACGCGCCGCGGCGGGCCCATCGAGGCAGCGAGCTTGAGCTCGACCCCGATCGCATCCGGCGGTCCGCCGCCGAGCTGCGCCGGATCGCGCGGGCGATCGAGCTCGAGATCCACGCGCGTGAGGTCTGCGATGTCGCTGAGCTGGAGGGGGCCCGGCAGCACGTCGACACGATCGTGCGGCCAGAACACGTGGAACGTCTCGGGCGGGAACACCGAGCTGCACGAGGCGAGATCGATCGGGTGCTCGTAGCCCACGGCGACGGCCGCATTCGCTCCGGCGGGGCGGAACACATCGATCCCGGGCGTGCCGAGGAACAGCTGGAGGATCCGCTCGGGGAGCGTGCGCACGCGGATCAGCATGTAGCCGCGATCGCGCGCGTGATCCTCGAATGCGCTCTGCGAACCGGGCGTGAACAGGCCGGCCTGCGCCTCGACCTTGTTGCGCCACAGGTACCGGATGATGCCCTCGGACAGCCCGCGGGCGACGGCGAGGAGCAGCTCGCCTCGATCGTCCAGCGCCAGGTTCTCCTTGCCGGGCAGCTTCCGGATCGAGAGGCGGAACAGGAGGCGCGAGAACGGCAGATCGCCTTCCTTCAGGTAGCCCTGCGCGAACTCGTCGCCGTGGACCATGAAGTCGTTGCCGGGAGGCATCGCGCCGATGTCGATGGCGTCGTAGCCGTACGGCGACCGATCGTCCCGGTACTTGACGAAGTGCTTGGCGGTGCCGGTGTACATCGCACCACCGACGAGCCGGCACAGCCGCGCCGATCGATCGGCGAGGTAGGACGACACCGCGGGGATCTGGACCACGATCTCGCGCCCGCCGAGCGCGGTCTTGCACTTCGTGATCGTCAGGTTCGCGAGCAGCTCGTCGAGCGCGGCCTCGGACGAGTAGAGGCGCAGCCAGGACACCGCGCCCTCGAGCGTGGCGAACGTCATCACACAGTATCGACCGAGGAGGATACCGCGAGGATCGGGGGCCACACCCGGCGTGAAGAACCGGGTCTGCCCTTGCGCGACGTGCTCGAGCGCCACGTCGGCACGGTACCATGTATATCTGGGACCATGCTCCGCGCCGCCGTCCTCTGCCTCGCCGTCCTCGCCGGGTGCGCCCACGATCCCGACAAGCAAGAACGTCCGAAGACCTCCACCGCGATCGATCGGCCGATCACACCGCGCTCCAAGCTCCCCGCCGCGCTCCTGCCGCTCCTGCCGAAGAGCGGGGTCTACGTCGCCGGCGGCGGCCTGGTGTCCTCCGCGTGGCGCGTGGTGCTCGATCTCGATGCCCGCACGCTGTACGGCGGATCCGCGACCGCGGCCAACGCCTCGTCGCTGGGGCCGATGGACAAGGAGTCCACCAAGGACCTCTCGCAACGCAATCAGGAGCTCCTGATGGGGCTCGCGAACGCCGCGTGGAACGAGCCGCCTTCCAAGGATCGGCCGGATCCGACCGCCGACTACGACGAGATCTTCATCGTGCTCGAGGGCGACAACACGTTCTTCCTCGAGGGCTTCGGCCCGATCCGGCAACCCGCGGCGGTCAAAGCGATCGTCGAGCTGCGCGCGGCCGCGGGCCTGTAGCGTCAGTTCTCCGACGCGAGCTGGATGTCGACGCGGCGATCTTGCTGCCAGCTGGTCTCGTCGGTGCCCTGCGCATCGAGCGCGCCACGCGTGGTCACCCCGAGCTGCGGCTTCTGCACGCCGAGGCGTGCGAGGTACTGGGACACCGACTCCGAGCGCCGCGATCCGAGGCCGAGGTTGTACTCCTCGGTCCCCCTCGGATCCGCGCGGCCGATCAGCGCGACGACCTTGCCCTTGAGGGCGCCGCTGACCATGCAGGTCGCGATCTTGTCGAGCACCTGACGATCCTCGGGTGCCAGCTCGTCCTTGTCGGTGTCGAACTTCGGGTTCGCCGAAGCTGCGGTCGCCTTGATGCCGCACGCGGCGAGGATGTCACCCGAGATCGCGAGTCCGGGGCTGACCTGCTCGTCGGCCGTCACGTTCGGCGCGGGCTTGTCCTGCTTGGTGGCAGCCGGTGTGGCCTTGCCGGTCGGGGTCGTGGTCGCCGTCTTGGCCTTGTCTTTGTGGCAAGCAGCGAGCGTACCAATGAGCGTGGCGAGCCCGAGTGCGACAGTCATGGTCTTCATGCGGCGAATCCTGCCACATTCGCCGTAAGGTTCACGAATTCGACGGCGGTTCACGGCGTTCCAGAAGAGAGGTCTCATGCAGCGGTTTCACAGCGTTGTCTTCACACTCACCCTCGCGGCCGTGGGCGTCGTGGGCTGCGGCGGGAAGAAGGGCGACGCGCCGAAGACCAAGGACGATGCGGGCACGGCGTCGCAGGTCGCTCCTCTCGCGATGCCGCCGAGTGGCGTCGACAAGATCGCGCGGATGAACTTCGTCTATGGCGATGGCTGGCCCGCGTACGACAAGGCGGTCGCCGCGAAGGCGAAGAAGGACTGGGCCAATGCGCGTGCGCTCGCCGAGGCCTCGCTCGCGAAGGATCCGTATCACCTCGATGCGCACCGCCTCCTCGCCACCGTGCTCGCGCAGGCGGGCGAGCACGCAGCGGTCGTCGATCACCTGGTCACCGCGCTGGCCGATGACTACTGGCGCTATGGGCCCTCGCTCGCGAAGGACGACGACCTGCAGGAGTTCTTCGCCACCCCGCACGGCCAATCGATCCTGGCGCTCGCCCAGAAGATCCACGATGACTACGCCAAGCGGATCGCGAGCGCGGTGTGGCTCGTCGGTCGACGGAGCTCGTTCAAGTGGCCCAAGGATCTCGGCGTGCAGGCCGTGACCACGCGTGGCGAGGTCTATGCGTTCGACCGCGAGACCCGGCGTTACCTGCGGCTGACCCACACCGATCATCGCGTCGCGGGCTTCGTGCGCGCCGCCGGTGGTGGCGAGGTCGCGATCGTCGGGTTCGACAAGGTCGATCGCCCGAAGATGCCTCCCGATGCACCGCCGACGTTCGACAAGGCGTGGGTCCTCGTGTTCGACACCGCCGAGTGGAAGCCGGTGGGCCCCAAGATCGCGCTCGCCCCGGCACGGGAGATCTCGCTCGGCTATGCGGCGGGCGATCAGCTGCTGGTCGCCACCGACGGGAACGTTGCCTCGATCGACAAGGCGAGCGGCAAGACCACCAAGGTCTCGACCGCGGCCCCGGTCCCACGGATCACGCTAACGCTCGACGAGGGCCGGGTGATCCGGACCACGGACGGCGTGACGGCGGCGTGGACCGGCGAGCCGGCGACCGCGCCCACGCTCGCGGCGGGTGGTGCGCCGATCCAGATCCCGGAGTCGGGCGCGGCCGCGCAAGCGTCGGTGGCCCTGGCGCCGGGCGGCGCGCACCTGGCGTTCGCGACGGCGGTCGATGCGTGCGCGAAGGACCTCGCACCTTCGCTGTACGTCGCCGACACCAAGAAGGGCACGATCAAGCACCTGCTGACCGCGAAGAGCCGCTTCCCCACCCGCTGGATCGATGCCACGACGCTCGCCTACGAGGATGGCGAGGGGGCGATCCGCCTGTGGGACGCGACCACAGGGCGCGAGGTGCAGAAGCTCGAGAACAAGGTCGGGATCGCGCTCGACGTGCTCTCGCTGGCGCCCGCGCCGCTGTGCAAGGCCGCGCCGCCCGCGGTGGACGCCGGATCGGGCTCCGCCGACGAGCCGCTGCCGCCGGAGGAAGGTTCCGCCGGTCCCGTGACCGCGCCGCAGTAGCCGCCGCCGCGCTATGCTGCGGCCGTGCGGATCTTCCTCGTACGTCATGGCGACGCGGTGCCCGAAGAGGATGCTGGGAGCGATCGAGATCGCTGGCTGTCCCCCAAGGGGCGCGAGCATGCTCGGATCCTCGGCAGGCTGCTGCGCGAGCAGGGCGTCACACCGGAGGCGATCCTGTGCTCGCCCCTGCCCCGCGCGGTTCAGACCGCGGAGCTTCTCGCGCACGCTCTCGACTACTTCGGCGTGATCACGTCGCTGCGCTGCCTCGAGCCCTCCTCGCAGCCACGCGTGGCCGCGAACGAGATCAGCGCCGTCGCGAACCCGGTGATCGTCGTCAGCCACGAGCCGGCGATCTCGAACCTCGGGGCGTTCCTGCTCGGGCTCCCCGCGTTCCCGCAGTTCCGGACCGCGCAATGCTGTGGCCTCGAGAACGGCAAGCCCACGTTCTCGGCGCGGCCGGATCTCGGCCTCGTTCAGCCGCTGTTGGTGGACTGAGCGATCGCCTCGGCCCGCGCGCGCGGAAACAAACCGCAACGCTCAGTGCTGCGGCGGGGGCCCTGGCGGGTGGTCCGGCTTGCACGCGAGCGGCCCCGCGCCATCCAGGCCCTTCGCACACGTGCCCGTGATCGTGTGGTCGCCGAAGCTGACGCTGCAGGCATCGCCCTCGGAGGATTTCGCACACGCGTCGATCGCCTCCGGCGGAGGGCCGGGAGGGTGATCGGGCTTGCAGGCGAGTGGACCAGTACCGTCAGGGCCGACCGCACACACACCGGAGAGCGTGTGGGTGCCGAGCGTGACGCTGCATGCGTCGCCGGCCTTGAGCTTCATGCACGCCTCGAACGCCTCCTTCGGCGGGCGCGGCGCGGCTGGGCGATCGGCCTGGGCGATCGCGAACGGGAGAGCGGTGATGAAGAGGGCGGCGGCGATCAGGCGCTTGGTCATGAGAGACGACCATGGACAGCGCGTGCCTCCGCCGTATGTCAGGCGTGTCTCGAGTTGTTTCGGCTCAGTCGAGCGCCGGGCCGCCGCGCCAGGTCTCGCCGAGGAGCTCGAGGAGCCCGAGCCCGTCGACCACGAGGTACGCCGCGGTCCCGACCACGCCGATCACGAGGACGGCGTGAACGAGCGTACGTCGTCCGCCGATCGAGCCTCGAGTGCGGGCGATCTCGAGCAGCGCGCCCGAGAGCCAGGCGATCGCCAGGCCGGCGCCGCCGATCCAGCGCACCGCACGGGCGACCAGGGGATTGCCCGGTAGCGCGATCACCACGAGCAGCAGCACCAGCGGCGCGAGGAACCACACCTCGATCGGGGGGCGCACGAGGCGGCGGGCCACCGCTCGCCAGCTCGCCAGCTCGCCACGTGCGACCACCAGCGCGAACGAGAGGAGGAGCACGAGCATCACCGCGAGCCCGATCCGGACGCGCGCTCGATGATGCGCCGTGGCGAGCGCCTCGGTGGCCTGACCCGCACCACCGCGATCGACGAGCACGGGATCGAGCTCCGCCAGCTCCCGATCGGCATCCGCGAGCTGGCCCGCGCGGATCAACGCACGCACGTACTCGAGGCGTGCGTGCTGACCGCGCTCCATGCGCGCGGCCTCCGCGGCCTCGCGGAACCACGTCAGCGCGGCCTCGCGCTCCCCCTCGCTCTCCCATCCGAGCGCGATCGCGAGGCGCGCCGGGTTACTCCGCGGATAGGTGGGATTCGCGCGGACCAGCGCCGCGAGCTCGCGCAGCGCGGGCCGTGGATCGCCGCCCCCGTAGATCTCCGAGGCCAGCCGCTCGTGCGCCGCGCGCACCACGTCCCACTCGGCCCCGCCCTGCTCCGCGATCCGGGCGAGCGCGCCCCGGGCACGGGCGATCAACCGATCGTCGGTCGAGAGCGAGATCACCTGCGCGAGATCGCGGCGCGCCCGGGCGAAGTCGCGCGCGGTCTCCGCGAGCCGCGCGGCCTCGGCCCAGGCATCGTCGGTCCAGCGCGTGATCGGGCGCACCGCGCCGAGCGCCTCGAACGCGGCGATCGCGGCCGGATCGGACCGCGCGGCGAGCTCCCCCGCACGCCGAAACGCGAGATCGGCCTCGGCGTCCGGATCGGCGGCCGCGACGCGATCCGTGAGTGAGGTCAGCCCGAAGGAGGCGAGCATCACGAACGTCGCGAGGTTCCGGATCCCGGGACGGATCGCGCGGCGGGCGCGCGCGCCGCGCGTCACGGCTTGGTCTTGCTGAACCCCTGCGGGATCGGCGTGCCGTCCTGCCGGAACGCGTCCATCGTCAGCTGATCGCGCCGCACGTGGAGGATCGCCGCCGAGTACGTCTTCTCGCTGTACAGCGTCCAGAAGTCGCTGCCGCTGTCATACAGCTCCGCGCCTGCCCCGCCCGCGACCACGAACACCGTCGCGTTGTCGGAGGTCGCCTGCACCTGCTTGCCGATCATCGGCTTGGACACCTCGTAGTCGTGGTCGTGACCGTTGAGCACGAGATCGACGTGATGGGCGTCGATCATCGGGAGCCAGGCGTTCTGGAGCGTGGTGCTCGGTCCGTGGCGCGTCGACGCCGAGAACATCGGCTGGTGATGCATGAACAGCTTCCACCGCGCCGCGTTGCTCGCGGTGAAGTCGGCCTCCAGCCGGTCCTTGAACTCGCCCCCGAGCTTGGCCGTGTCATCCGGGGTGTCGTTGCCGACCGTGATGTGGGCAAAGCCATAGTCGATCCCGAAGTTCTCCTGATCGCCGGGGAGCGCGAGCTGCGAGTAGTAGTTGATCGCGTTGACCTCGTGGTTGCCGTGCGCGGAGATCACGGGCACGCGCGCGAACAGCGGCTCCGCGCGCCCGAAGAACTCCTCCCACTCGAACTGGGTGAGGCCGATCGTCACCGCGTCGCCCGAGAACAGGATCAGATCGGGCGTGCGCTGCTGGAGCTGCGAGATCAGGAGCTGCCACACATCGTAGCCGCCGCGGCTATCGCCGACGAAGCCGAACACCACCTCGGCATCGGGGTGCGCGACCACGTCCGGCGCGGTGCGGAACGTGTACACGGGCGAGAAGCTCTGGTTGCCACCGAGGTCCGTGCCGCCGACCTGATAGCTGTACGCGGTGCCGGGATCGAGTCCGCACAGGTGCGCCTGGTGCATGCGGATCACGTCGGTGCCAGTGGCACGGTAGGCGAACTCGACGCCCTCTTGCTTCTCGGTCAGCTCCGAGGCCGCGAGGTTCGCGCCCTTCGCGTACCGGATCTGTGACGCGCGGGTCTGCTCGTCGGCGGTCCGCCACTGGGCGACCATCGACGTCTTCGGATCACCCATGATCCCGAGGTGGACGAGCCGGGGCGTGGGATCGGGACCGAACACCGCCGTCCCCGCGCGCGGTGCCTCCGCGCCGTCCCGGGTGGTCAGCGTGTAGTTGCAGCCCGTGATCGCGAGCGTGCCACCCGCGGTGACGAGGTCGCCCTCGGTCTCGATCGGGTTGCCCTTCACGCAGCCGCCCACCAGCGTGGCGGCTGTAACGACAGTGGCGGCTGCGACGAGTCGGACGAGGGGGGCGAGGTGAATCGACGTGCGCATGGTTACTCCAGCCGGTAGGTGACTTGGACCAGCACCTGATCGTTCTTGTAGGCGGCATCGCCACCGAGGACGGTGCGGTCCTCGATCTCCGTGAAGTGGCTGACGGCGAGCTGCGCCTTCAGGTTGTGCATGCGGAGGTAGTACGTGAGCACGCCCGTGAGCTCGCGGACCGATTGATTGGGATCGCCGAGCTGCGCGATCGGGATCGTGTCATTGCGATCGATCTCCTCGAGGCGGGCGGCGACCTCGAGCCGCGCCTGCTTGAGGGGCGCGAGCTTCACCGGCAAGAGGTACGCGAGCTGCGCTGCCCATCCGTTCGCCTGGTAGTCCTGCATCAACATCGCCGGATCGCCCGGGCCATCGAACGCGTGCTTGACCATCAGGTACTCGAACGCGCCCGAGAGCCCCTTCCACGATCCTGCGACGTCCGCACCGAGATAGCTGACGACCTCGTGCCCGTTGCCGGCGGTGAGCTTGTTGTGCGCGTAGGACAGGCCGACCGTCAGCAGCTTGCCCCCGAACGCCGATTCCGCGAGCGGCAGATCGCGGCCGATCGGGGTCAGCTCGAGCCGCGCCGCCCACAGAAAGCTCTGGTTGATGTTCTCGACCTGGTTCTTGCCATCGCCGTTGAACGCGCCCAGGACCAGCCTCGCTGGTGTCTTCGGTGGTGCGAACGTCAGGCGCGCTCCGAGATCGCGATCCGGCGCGATCGTCGCCAGCTGTGCCTTGTCGACGAACGACAGCCGCGAATCCGAGAGCATGTTCTGGCGCGAGATCGGCACGCGCATCTGCCCGCCATCGAGCGACAGCTTGCCGGGCAGCTGCTTGGTGTCGTGCTTGCCGCTCGGCACGAACGTCCGCGAGACCGTCGCGTAGGCATCGAGCAGGGCGAACTGCGGCTGCATCTCGGCCTCGACCGTCGCCGAGAGCTCGAGGTTCCCGGCGCGGGTCTGGCCGTGCAGGATCAACCGCGCGCGCGCGAACTTGAAGCCGTCCTGATCGAACTGCGCCGGGGAATCCTGGCGCAGGCGGAACTGCGGCTGGAGATAGCCGCCAATCTGGACCGACGTCGGCTCGTAGCTCGCCAGCATCTCCTTTTCGGTCTCGGTCTGCGGCGGCGGTGGTGGCGGCAGCTCGGCTGGCACCGGAGAGGGCGCGGGCACCGGATCGGGATCCGGAGCCGGAGCCGGATCGGCCGGAGGCGCGGCCGGAGGTGCGCCCGGCGGCGTCGCCGGTGCACCGGCAGGATCGGAGGGCTGCGCGCCGGCGACACCGCCGACGAGCACCAGGAGGATAGGAAGGCGACGCAAGGGACCCTATCGAAGCACGTCTGCGTGACAACCGTGTGGCAAGGTAGCGCCGATGCGACGAGCGGCCGCCGCCCTGCTGATCCTCGCGGTCGCGGCGTGCAGCGGCGCCACGGGCAGACCGCGGCACGTGGAGCGCGAGGACCATGCCGACGACGGCTCGACGCCGTTCGGCGCAGATCGGGAGTTCGTCCCCAAGGCCTTTGAGGTCGAGGTCACGGGCGAGGGCCGCCCGATCATCCTGATCCCCGGGCTCGGCTGCCCAGGAGATGTCTGGAAGGAGACCGTCGCTCACCTCGGCGAGGGCTACCAGGCGCACGTGCTGACGCTGGCCGGGTTCGCCGGGCTCGACCCGATCGACGAGCCGCTCTCCGCGGCCGTCCGCCGCGATCTCACGCGGTACATCCGCGCGAAGCGGCTCGCCCACCCGATCATCGTCGGCCACAGCATGGGCGGCTTCATCGCCTACTGGATCGCTTCGTATCACCCCGAGCTGGTCGGCCCGGTGATCATCGTCGATGCGAGCCCCGCGCTCTCGGGCGGCCTCGATGAGGCCAAGGAGCTGCGGACCAAGTGGAAGGATGCCTCGGACGCGCAGTACTTCGCGCAGGTGCGCGCCGCGTTCAACTCGATGACCAAGGTGCCGAAGCGGATGGCCCCGGTGATCGACGAGATCGTCCGCTCCGATCGGCGCTCGATCGGCGACGCGATCTACGAGATGGTGATGACGGATCTCCGCGCTCACGTGAAGGACATCCAGGCACCGGTCCTGATCATCGCCGCCGATGGTCCGCTCCAGCGGCGGATCCGCGACCAGACCGATTCGATCCCCGATCACGAGATGGTCGTGATCCCCAACGCCCATCACTTCGTGATGTGGGACGAACCTGCCGCGTTCTTCAAGGTGATGGATCGGTTCCTCGACGATCACCCGTGAGCGATCAGCCGAACACCTGACGTGCACGCGCCGCGAGGCCCCACGCCACGCTCGTCAGCTCGTCGCCGCCTTCGAGCTTGGCGGCTCCGAACCGCGCCGCGAGCCGCGCGCGCACGGCGGGCACGAGCGAGCTGCCACCCGTGGCGAACACGCGATCGACGTCGGTCGCCACGACCCCGGCCTTCTCGAGCACGCCGTCGAGCACCCCGCCGATCGCATCGAGATCCTCGCCGATCCAGCCGTCGAAGCTCGTGCGGCTGATCGGGAGATCGAGATCGATCTGCTCGAGCGCCACGCGATCTTCGTCCACCCCGGAGAGCCGGACCTTCGCGCCCTCGACCGAGCGATGGAGCAACATGCCGAGATCCTCGTCGACGATCCGTACCAGCCGCTCGATCCGCGCCGGCTCGAGTGCACCGCGGGTCACCCGCTCGAGGAGGCGCAGCGTGCTCTCCTCCTTGAGGAACGATAGGTAGTGCCAGCGCCGGAGGTGGCCGTAGATCCATGCGGGAACCGGGGCCTCGGCGCCGAACTCGTCGACCTTGTAGCGCGTGCGCAGACCGAGAGCGGGCGCGACGATCGCATCGATCACGCGCGCGTCGAACGCATCACCCGAGATCCCGATGCCGGCGTTGGCGAGCACCGTGCCACCCGCGGTGGGGCCGACGCGGATCACCGAGAAGTCCGTGGTGCCGCCGCCGAAATCGGCCACCACGATCAGCTCGTCGTGATCGAGGCGCGCCGCATAGCGCGCCGCGGCACCCACCGGCTCGAACTCGAACACCACCTCATCGAACCCAGCGGTCGCGAGTGCCGTGCGCATCCGCTCGACGGCCCGCGTATCGTCCTCCGCGGTGTCGGCGCCCCAGTAGCGCACGGGCCGCCCCACCACGGCGCGCGAGCCGAGATCCACCGGCGACGCCGCGCGGACCTGGCGGAGGTACGCCGCGATCATGTCCTCGAGCGCCCAGCGCCGCCCAAAGATCGTCGTCTTGCTGAACGAGCTCGACGCGAGGTGGCTCTTGATCGATTGGACGAGCCGCCCTTCCCCGCCCGTCTCGAGGTAGCGCGCGATCGCGGGGGCACCCGCGGTCAACCCACCGCCTGGCTCGAAGTAGAGGACGGTCCGCCAGTGCGGTGCGCCCTCGAGCGCCGCGAGCTGGACGGTGCCCTGAGCATCCGCGACCGCCACGGCGGTGTTGGTCGTGCCGAAATCGATTCCGACGTACTGCATGGTTCCGCGCCTTACTTCTGCTTGAGCAGCGTCTTCGCCGGACCTGTGCCCTGGATCCCGGCGAAGAAGTCGTTGCCCTTGTCATCGACGACGATGAACGCCGGGAACTC
This sequence comes from Myxococcales bacterium, assembly GCA_043776275.1. GTDB lineage: Bacteria > Myxococcota_A > Polyangia > Haliangiales > Haliangiaceae > JABFXX01. The sequence goes on from JAYVRN010000088.1 coordinate 16,253, forward strand.
GACGACGTCGATCTTCCACACGGCCTCCATCCCGAGCTCCGCCATCTCGTGGACCGCAACCTTCTTGATGCAATCCTTCGCGAGCCGCGCCGCCGGGCCGCCGATCGAGCCGAGGTAGAAGCCTCCGTGCTTCTTGCACGCATCGGTGACCTGCTGGCTACGGTTGCCCTTGGCGAGCATGACCATCGATCCGCCGTGCTCCTGGAACAGATCGACGTAGCTGTCCATGCGGCCGGCCGTCGTCGGCCCGAACGATCCAGAGGCGTAGCCGGCCGGGGTCTTCGCAGGCCCGGCGTAGTACACGCAGTGATCCTTCAGGTACTGCGGCAGCCCTTCACCGCGATCGAGCCGATCTTTGAGCTTGGCGTGCGCGATGTCGCGCGCGACGATCAACGGCCCCGACAGCGAGAGCCGCGTCCGGATCGGGTAGCGCGAGAGCAGCGCGCGGATCTCGCTCATCGGCAGCGTCAGATCCACCTTCACCACCTCGCCCGAGAGCTCCTCGTGGGTGGTGTCGGGCAGGTACTTCGAGGGCTCGGTCTCGAGCTGCTCGAGGAACACACCGTCACGCGTGATCTTCCCGAGCGCCTGACGATCGGCCGAGCACGACACCGCGAGCGCGACCGGGCAGCTCGCGCCGTGGCGTGGCAGCCGGATCACGCGCGCGTCATGACAGAAGTACTTGCCGCCGAACTGCGCCCCGATCCCGCTCGCCCTGGCGATCTCCACGACCTTCTGCTCCCACTCGAGATCGCGAAACGCGCGGCCGAGACTGTTGCCGCTGGTCGGCAGCTCGTCGAGGTACCGGGCCGAGGCGAGCTTCGCGACCTTGAGGGTCTGCTCGGCGCTGGTGCCGCCGATCACGACGGCGAGGTGATACGGCGGACACGCCGCCGTCCCCAGCGAGCGCAGCTTCTGATCGAGGAACGCCGCGAGGCTCTTCGGATTGAGCAGCGCCTTGGTCTCCTGGAACAGCAGGCTCTTGTTGGCGGAGCCGCCGCCCTTGGCCATGAACAGGAAGTGGTACTCGTTGCCATCGGTGGCGTAGAGCTCGATCTGTGCGGGGAGGTTGTTACCCGTGTTGCTCTCCTCGAACATGTCGAGCGGCGCGACCTGCGAGTAGCGGAGGTTCGACTCGAGGTACGTGTCGAACACGCCCCGGGCGATCGCGGCCTCGTCGCCACCCTGGGTCAGCACGTACTGGCCCTTCTTCCCCATCACGATCGCGGTCCCGGTGTCCTGACAGCCAGGGAGGATGCCGCCCGCGGCGATGTTCGCGTTCTTGAGCAGCTCGAGTGCGACGAACCGATCATTGGCCGAGGCCTCGGCGTCGTCGAGGATCGCGCGCAGCTGGGCGAGGTGACCGGGCCGCAACAGGTGCGCGATGTCGCGCATCGCGGTGCGCGTCAGCAGGGTCAGCGCCTCGGGCGCCACCTCGAGGAACCGCTTGCCGTTGGCCTCGAAGGTGCTGACGAAGTCGCTCGTCAGCTGCTTGTACGGGGTCCCGTGGTGGTGCCCGGCCTCGAGGATCTCCTGGAACTGGAACGTGGGCGACATCGCGGCGAAGTTTACGCTATCGTCCGCCGGCGAGCTTGATTCCGCCCGGGTCGCCGGAGACTTCACCGAGGGCGTGTGCGATTCTGGATGGCGATGCCTCGTTCGTTCCTGCTGCTCGCCATCGTCGCTTCCCTGGGCGCGATCTCCCACGCCGAGACCACGTCGCCGATCCAGAGCGAGCGGCTTGCCGCCGAGGCGCCCGTGCCCTCCCAGCTCAAGCCCAAGGGCAAGCGGCTGATCGCGACGTGGAGGTTCTCCGGCGCCGACAAGGTCCCGGGATACCTCGTGCTGTCGTCGACCACGCGCACGACCAAGACCGGCGAGAACCGTCAGCTGTTCGCGCAGCTCTACGCCGGCGCGAAGCCCGCGCAGATCCGGCTCGTCCAGGATGGCGTCACCAGCTGCCAGCTCGACATGACCAGCAGCTTCGTGCAGGGAGCGGTGACGTTCACCGATATCGACGGCGACGGGAAGGTCGAGGTCGCGTTCGCCTACGACCTGGGATGCGACGCGACCGAACGGCCGACCCCGCGCAAGCTGCTGGTCCTCGAGGGCGCGGCCAAGCACGCGCTGCGTGGCAACGGGCTCGGCAAGGATCTCGACGACAAGCCGACGGGCGGCGACTACAAGGCCGAGGGCTTCAAGGGCGAGGACGCCATCGCGAAGTGGGCGAAGGCGCGCTGGACCGAGCTGCTCGCGACGCCTGCCACCAACGTCGACCCGTAGGCGTCAGGCGCTGCGGTGAACACCGCGCGCTTGTCGTCACGAGCGCGGGATGAGCTCGGAGCTGTCGCGATAGCTAGCGGCGCTCTTCGATGGCGCCAGGCGCAGCACGAGGTGGACGCGGTCGGCCGCCTGCGTCGGTCCGGCCCACAGCACGATCTCGTCCCCGGTGACCAGCTCCGCGCGGCGTTCCACCGGGCGACCGACCATCGGCGCGCGCTCGATCGTCCGCATCAGGTTCTTGAACACGTGCGCGAGGTGCGCCTCGGCGAGCCAGTGCCCCACGGGATCCCCGAGGATCCCCGAGATCTCGGCGAACGCCCGGTTCGCGACCAAGATCACGCCATCCGTCGAGACCAGCGCCTGTGCGAACGGTGATTGCTCGAACAACTGCGTGATCGCGATCTCCTGAGGGTCGACCGAGCGTTGAGTTGCACTCGATCGCACCCGGCGGCGACTGACGTCGAGCATGTCCATCACGGTCTTCAGCTCGTAGACGAACGCAGCAGCGCTCGGATGGCGCTCCTCCGGATCCTTGGCGGTCGCCCGGGCGATCAACGTCTCGATCGCCGCATCCACAGGCTCGCCACGTCGCTCGGCGAGCGTTGGCATCGGCTGTTCGACGTGCGCGCTCAGCAGATCGAGCACCTCGCCGTCGAACGGGAGGGAGTTTGTGAATAGCAGGAATGCGACGATCCCGAGCGCGTAGATGTCGGTCGCGACGGTCGTGGGGCCGCCGAGCGCGCGCTCGGGCGCGATGTAGTGCGGGCTTCCACTGACACCCTCGTCATCGAGCCCGACCCGGCGTGCGAGACCGAAATCGAGCAGCTGGACCAGCCGCCGCCGCCGTGCGGTGGTGCCGTGGTCCGGCTCTTTCACGATCATGATGTTGTCGGCCTTGATGTCGCCGTGCAGGATGCCGCACTTGTGGATGTGGTCGAGTGCGTCCGCCACCTGGCCCAAAATATCGAGCGCTCGGCGCGGCGGCATCGGAGCGGATAGCTGTTCGGCGATCAGCGTCACGCCCTGCACGAGCTCCATCACCATGAACGCACCGAGCGCTGGATCCTCGCCGTAGTCGACGACCGAGACGATGTTGGGGTGGTTGATCTCGCTCGCGAGCTTGACCTCCCGCTGGAACAGCGCGCGGATCGGAGCGTCAGCGGCGAACGCCGGCGCGATCACCTTGAGCGCGAAGTGCTTGCCGAGTTGAAGATGACGGGCTCGATACACCTCACCCATGCCGCCCGCGCCGAGCCGTCCTTCGAGGACATAGCGATCAGCAATCGTACGCATTCGCCCCCATCGTACTCGGGCCCAGCCTCTGGCGGGGTGCAAAACTTCAGCCCAGGTGGACTCGAAGATCGGGTAGGCAAAGGCCTACACGAGCCGCACGACGAGTTAGGCGAGCGTGATCATTGGCTCGCCCGCGATCAGGTCGCCGACCTGGGCGGCAGGGAGCCCGAGCGCGCGGAGCGCCTCCACGCACGCTGGCGCGTTCGCGGTGGGCAGGCAGAGCAACAGCCCGCCGCTGGTCTGTGCATCACAGGCCAAGGAGGCGCGCAGCTCGCGCTCGTCCGAGGCGGTCGCTTCGGTGGGTTCCGCGGTGAACGGGGCGCCGTCGTCCCACTGCACCATCCGCGCGACGAACGCACGATTGGCCTTGCTGCCCGCGGGGCACACCTTTGCACGCAGGTGATCGATCGCGTCGGGGAGCAGCGGCAACGCACCGAGCGAGATCCGTGCGGCGACGTTCGAGCCGCGCAGGATGTTGCGGAGGTGGCCGAGCAGACCAAACCCGGTGACATCGGTCGCCGACGTCACGCCGTGCGCATGGCCGACACGGGCCGCGCCCTGGTTGAGCGTGACCATCGAGGCGATCGCCGCCGCGGTGGCCGCCGGGCTCGCGAGGCCCTTCTTGATCGCCTGCCCGATCACGCCCGTACCGAGCGCCTTGGTCAGCACCAGCGCCTGCCCAGCGTGCGCCGTGCGATTCGACCACAGCGCGCCGGGTGCGACCTCACCTGTCACGGACAGCCCGAACTTGACCTCCGGGTCGCGCACGGTGTGTCCACCGACGACGGCGACGCCCGCCTCGGCACACACGCGCGCGCCGCCCGCGAGGATCTCGTCGAGGACGTCGAGCGGCAGCAGGTCGTCCGGGAAGAACACGAGGTTCAGCGCGAACAGCGGCTCGCCGCCCATCGCCCATACGTCCGACAAAGAGTTGGCCGCGGCGATCCGCCCGAACGCTTCGGGATCGTCGACGAGGGGCGCGATCACGTCCGCGGTGAGCACGAGATCGCGGCCGCCGGCATGGCGAACGATCGCGGCATCGTCGGAGTACGCGTGGTCGATCACGATATCCGGACGCACGTCTCCCGTCCTGCCCGGCAGGTGTTCGAGAACGTGGGCCAGCTCACCGAGCCGGAGTTTGGCCGCTCAACCACCGCCCCGCGCGAACTGCGTGAGGCGAAGGGCGGCCTTGGCTTCTGGGGTCATCCGGGAACCGTAGCGCGGATGCGATCGCGCCGCTCACCGGGTGTCGAGATCCGTGATCGACTTGGCCCGCGTTAGCTCACGCTCTCGCCCTGACTCTCGCCGTCGTCGTCCGCGGCGTTCTCCCGCAGGAACGCCTGAATCATCGCGAGCGGAAGTCGATCGCTGCGCCGCTGTGGTGGAGGCGTCGTCCCCCGCGCGCTCCGCGTGGTCACCAGACAGAACGCCTCCAACGTCGGATCGACGAGCACCTTCGGCTCGCTGGACTCGTCGTCGAGGTCCCACAACACCTGCTCGATGTCTGAAGACATGCTCCGAGTGCTGCAACGAGTGTTCCCGCGCTGATCCCCACGCAACTACGCGATCTCAGGCGGAGGCTGTACGCCGGTTGCACCCCTCCGTACCGTCTGCGTTCGGATGCCGCACCCTACCGTGTGGGTGCGGAAGCTACAGGGCTTGGTTCGAGGTGTGCTTCGCGATGCCCCGCGGCACCGCGACCTCGGGATCACCCGCGAACTCGCTCTCGTCGAGCAGGGCATCGCGCTCGTCCTCGGCGGCGCGCAGTACGGCCCAGTGCGCTTGCAGCTCGGCGAACGTGATCGTCGCGGTGATCGTCCCTCCGCAGTTGGCACACGTGGTCGCGTTCGCGCTGATCAGCTTGCTGCACGCGCCGTCGGCGCACGTGTAGAACGGCCGGCACCACCGCCACCAGCCGAACACCCCGCCGATCAGCATGACCCCGAGAGCGACGGCGAGCGCCCCCATCCCCGGGCCGGCGGCCAGTCTTCCGACGACAGCGCCACACGTGAGGCCCAGGACCAGCCCCGGGATGACGCCGAGCACCGAGCGCTTCCGGACACGCCGGATCTCGCGGCCGCGATTGAACTGCTTGAGCACCGCCTCCGACACCGCGGGTGCGCGACGCGGCTGAGCCGCGCGCGCGAGCGGCAACGGCGCGTGCTCCTCGTCGAGACGCAGCATCTCGCGCAGCTCGGCCGCGTGCGGCTCGAGCACGTCACGCCACCGCTCGAGCCAATCCCGCTGCGCGGGGTGAAGCGTGCCGTACGCGTCTGGCGCGTCGTCGCGCACCAGGTCTTGAACCGCGAGCAACAGGGTCGCGTCCGCGATGTCGAGGCCGCCGGCTTGCGCGATCTGCTGCTCGGACCTCTCCTCGCGCCCGACGACGCGAGCGGCGTGGCGGCGATACATCGACGAGTTCGCCGCGAGGACGCCGAGCCCGAGGAACACCGCGGCGACGGTGCCCTCGACCTCATCGGTCTCGTGCCGGCCGGGCGTGCGGAACGGCTCGCCCGGCGCGAGATCGAGGAAGGCCTGGCCGATCTTGTGGGACAGCAGGCCGGCCACGTCGTCGTTGCCGATGTGCGCGAGGTGAAATGTCACCACGCCCGCCGTGCACGAGGCGATCTCGCACTCGGTGGTCTGCAACATCCCGTTCAGGTCGGCGCGGATCGGTCGACGGTCCACGACGACGATCTCGGGATCGAGGTACGCGAGCCAGCACAACCGATAGGTCAGCTGGTGCACGGCGTGGAGCGACGGCTCCCACGGATCTGGAAAGTCCCGCTTGCTGGCGCTGACCACCGGCGCCTGGACGAAGCGCTCGGGCCCGAACCGCCCGATCATCGAGCCGAGCATGACGAGCAGCTCCTTGCGCTCCTTGCTCAGCGGCCATGCCGCTTCACCCATCATCTCCATCCGGACGTCGGACATCCCCGAACAGTCGCACACCCGCCCGGGCATTTTTTCCGAGACGAGGCTCGGCCTCCCGCGGTTCGATCCGTACGACTACGGGCTCGACGATCAGAAGCCGAACGTGTACGTCACCGCCGCGTCGTGCGTGCCGAGCTGCAGCGCGACGGGAGATGACGACTCGTGCTTCGCGGTGAGGATCATCACCACGCCTGCCGCGACGAGCACACCGCCACCGATCGCCATGCCGACCGACACGCCTCGCCGCGTGCGCCCATCGTCGCGCAGTGAATTCGCCTTCGACGTATCCGCGTCGGACTTGCACAGGTGCCCGGGACACAGCGCGCTCTCGTCATCGAACTTGCTCGATCCGAGCTTGTAGAAGACTCCTGCTCCGATCAAGGCCGCGACACCAACGCCACTGACGATGATGCCGGTGCGCTTGCGGTTCGAGTGCGCGGGCTGGTCCATCGGCGGCGGCATCGGCGCCACGGCTGCTACGGGCGTCGGCGCCGGGATCGGCGTCGGCGTCGGCGTCGGCGTCGGCGTCGGCGTCGGCTCGGGCGGCGGTGGCGCCTCCATGCGAAGGATGACGTCGACCAGCGCGCCTTCACGATCGGCGGCAGGCGAGGCGTGTCCCGTGTAGCCGCCGGGTGCCGTCGCGGTCACTTCGTGCGGGCCGAGATCGACCATCACGTCGCCCGTGCTGGCGACATCGACACCATCGACCTTGATCACGATGCCGTCGGGCTTCGGATTGATCGCGAAGCGCAGCTTCGGCGCCCTGCCTTCGAGCTTGGTCGCCTTGCCGATCGATGCCTTCTTGCGCGCCGCCTTCGTGTCCTTGTCGGCGGCCCCCCGATAGATGCGTGCGGCTGCGACGAACTTCCCGTCCTGCTCGTAGCAGCTGGCGAGAAGGAGCTCGGTGTCGACGGTTGCCCTGAGCTGTTCGCTCGCCGCGAACTCGTCGCACGCCTGGTGAACGTTGCCCGCCTTGAGCGCTGCCTTGCCGCGCACGACTGCCTGAGCCGCTTCATCGGGCGCAGCAACTGCGCTGCCGATGCCACCGATCAAACCGATGGCGATGATGAGCTGTCGGTATGGCTTCATGATGAGTCCTATGGTTTCGCGTTGACTGCGCGGCTATTGCCGAACTTATCCTTGCTCGGACCGGTGTCGGCATCGCCTTTGACGTCGAAGTCCATCGCGTTCTCGCCTTTGGCGATCGTGATCTCCTTCTCCGTCGGATCGTTGCTTCGCTCGCTCCACACCCGCGCCTTGTACTTACCAGGCGCGATGCTGCGGAAGTTGAACTCCTCTGCACCGTCGACCGGCACGTAGGACGGTGCATCGACGACGAATACGAACGCGGCCATCTTCGCGTGGACGTTGCACCCGAGCCTGACGAGACCGGGCTTGGCGAACGTCATCGAACGCGACTGGCCATCCTTGTACAGGCCGATGTCGAAGGGCTGCGTGGCCGAGATCGAAAACACGTTGTGGTAGAGCGGATCGAAGTTCGGGAACGCGACCGTCGAGCCCGGAGGGATTGCGAGCAGGTGCGGCTGAAACGTCTTGCGGCGCTGCTCCATCACGCGCTTCTTCGCCGTACGCTTTCCCGCCCTGCCGGTGGATGGATACAGCATCACGAGGCCAACGCCGTCGAGCGGCTTACCTTCCACCGTGATGTGCCCCTTGAGCGACGCGCCGAGCGCGCCCACGGGTGCATCCTCCTCGGAGCTGCCGACGATCTTCGGCTGCGGCGCCGTGTCCTTTGGCATCTGCGTGATCGCCGAATCGATCCGCTTCGGCGCCCCGTCGCGAAATGCGGGAACCGCGGACGCGACCAGCTTCGGTCCAACCGCGATCTCCACGCGACTGAACAGCTGATCGGCGTAGTTCCGCTGACCGCGCTTCGCCGCCACGATAGCGGCTTCCAGCAGCTTCTTCGCTGCAGGGTCGGTCACCTTGGGCACCACGGCAGTCGCCTTCGCAAGCAACGCGTCGGCGACCGGCTTGAGCCGAGCCGCGGGTGTCACGATCGATGGCTTGAGGGGCCCGAGCGCGCCAAGCAGCTCGCCCTTCTCCTTCGCGGGGACCTTGTACTTGTCGAGCGCGCCCGACAAATCCTCGACGAGCGCGGTGAACTCGTCATCGACGAGCTCCATGCCTGCGTGCGAAGTCTCCATGTCCAGACCGGAGTACTTGCACGGACCACCGGTCGCCATGCACACGAACTCGACGAGCAGGCTCTTCAGCCGCGGGATATCGGTGTTGCCGAACCGCTGGTTGATCCGATCATCCGCTGCGATGCGCGCGACGAACTCCTCGACGACGAGCACGATCGCCTTCTGGCCTCCGAGCCGATCGTAGAGTTCCGCCTTCCCCTTGGCAGGACCAGGAGTAGGTGCGAGTTGGTCGGTGGCGGGGTTCGCATCGGAGGTCGGCGCCGTCGCCGTCGGCGGCATCGCGGGCTTGGCCTTACCCCCGCCACCACAGGCAGCGGAGAACAGCGCGATCAGAGGAAGGATTCTCACGGTGATCTCCTCAGTACGGCGTGGCGGAGTAGGGGAAGGTGTTCGTCACCGCAGGGTGCCCCTGCGCCGCGTTCGTCGCATCCGGAACCGAGACCGTTCCCGCACCCGGCGTGGCGACCGAGTAGTTCACGCCGTCGCTGACGAGCGCACGAAACTGCGCGGGCGCCGCCAAGTTGATCGCCGCACCCGCGAGCAGATAGTTGTAGGTGATGTCGATGACGTCGTCGGTGAGCCACCGACCACCGCACAGGAGCGGCTGCGGCATCGTGGGATCACCGCACAGGTTGAGATAGCCGCTCGTCGCCAGCGCCGTATCGATGCGCATGACATCGGGCTCGAACTGGGCGAACACGCGATCGGCATAGGCCGACGCGGCCGTCATCGTCGACGAGGTCAGCGTGGTGCCGGTCAACGCATTGTTATTCGAGAACAGCCCGCCACCGACGTCCGCGCACGTCGCCCCCGCCGGATGAACACCGGTTGCTGCGGTCAAGCCGAGCACGCCGTCGAGGAGGCAGCCACCGAGATACAGCGCCTTGAGGACCGTCTTGGCCTCGTTGGTGATCGCCGTGACTGCCGCGGGTGGCGCGCCCGCGAAGGATGGCGCCGTCGCGTTGTAGCCTTCAAGGTTCGCGTTTCCGAGGACGAGCGCCTCGTTGATGCCGGGTCGCGCGAGATGCTCGACCTGGACGTACTTCGGCGTCGTGGTGGTGGGCACGCACATGCCGTTCATGAGCGTCGTGCCGGTGCCGCACGTCGCGTCGGGAACGCACATGCTACCCGTGAGGGTGGTGCCGGTCGCGCAGGTGACCTGCGTGACGTTGTCGGTGGAGTCCCCGCAGGCTGCGAGAACGGACGAGAGGGACAGGAAGAGGATCTTGGTATTCATGTGAAGGGTTCCTCTCACTGCAGCACCGAGATGGTGGACCAGGTGTCGAACACCGAGCCGCCGCCGAGCGCCGAGATGTCGACGTTCGTGGTGATCGAGGTGACGTTGTAGTGCTGGGTGAAGTCGGGAGCGCACGACGACGGATTGAACAGATTCACGTCGTCGCCGTCGCCCTCGGGCGCGCCGAGCACGCCGCCGAGAAGCCCCTGACCCTTGCAGTTGGGCGCGAGCGCCGCCGTGGGATCACCGATTCCGCCGGCTCCTCCGAAGAACCGCTGCGCCAGCCATCCACGCACCTGGAAGAACCGGATCACGTCGAAGTAGAACGAGTCGGCACGTGATCCCACGAAGAAGTGGAAGTGGATGCCACCGACGGTCGCGTCGTTATCGACCGCGGTGCCGGCCTTTGAGGCCGGGTAGCTGGTCGTCATTCCGGTCGCGGTTCCAACCGACATCCCGTCCTTCAGAACCGTCACGGTGATCGCCTGAACCCCCGCGGCGTCGGGTGGGCCGAACTCGTACCGGAACACGAAGTCCTCCTTCGTGGTCGGGGTCGCGGTCTTCGCCGCGACCTTGCTGATGTGCTGCTCGTAGCGAGCATTGGTCGCGAGCGTATAGACGTGACCGGGAAGCGAGCGCGGGTTCGTGTACGTCATGACGACGAGCTCGCCCGCGGCCGTCGGCGACTTGAACGAGAAGTGATCCGACAAGTTCAGGTTGCGGCTCTTCGAGCTGTTCGAAGTCGGCTCGCCGTCGTCGTGATCGGACGCGAAACTGACGCCCACCGTCACAGCGGCAGCCATGGCGGCGGCGCAAACCCCGACCAGGATCTTGTTACCTCGTTTCATCCTCATTCTCCTTCGCGATTTGCACGACGGGTTAGTATCGACACGATTCGTTCCGATCGATGACAGTTCCCGAGCGCTTTCCTCTCATCCCCCTGGCCATCATCGGCACAGTGATTGCGGCAACCATAGCCGTGTTCGCACTGCGGATGCGCCGACCGGCGGTGACAAATTCGCTTGCTCCGAATCCGAGCGCGGTGCGGTATCGGTTCGACCTTCCCCCGAGCCAGGACGCGCGGAAGGACCTTGACGACGCGATCGCCGCGGGAGAGGCGCCCAACAACACCACCGATCCGCTCGAGATGACCGAGCTCGCCAACCTCTATCTCGTTCGAGCGCAGCTCTCCGGCGACCGCCGCGACTACCAGGTCGCCGAGCAGCTCGCACAGCGGTCGCTCGTCCTCCTGCCGTCACCGAGCGGAGCGACGATCACGCTGGCCAAGCTCGCGAATGCACGGCACGAGTTCACCCGTGCGATCGAGATCGCCCGCGGCTACCACGGACGCAACGCGACGGCAGTGCCGATGGTGCTTGCCACGGCGTACCTGGCGCTCGGCGATCTGCCGCACGCCGCCGAAGCGGCCGACACGGCCGTGCGCACGAAGCCGACACCAACGACCTATCTCGAGCGCGCGCTCGTCTACCAGGCATGGGGGCGAGATACCGAATCCGCGGCGGACTTCGCCAATGCCGTGCGCGTCGAGGACTATGGTGATGTTCTGGAATCCGCGCGCGTGCGCGCCCTGTGGAGCCGGTTCCTCGTGCGGCGCGGCGTCTATGCCGGCGCCAGGCTCGTGATCGACGAAGCCCTCCGGATCGCGCCCGGTAACGCACTCGCCCTCGCGGTGCGCGCGGAGCTCGCCTTGCGAACCGGGGATCCCAAGCACGCGCGCGACGACCTCGAACAGGCGTTCGTCACCTCCCGCCAGCTTCGCTATCTAATCGACGAGACCCGCGCGATCGCGCTGTCTGGCGATCGCGCGAACGCGAACACGTTGCTCGATCAGCTCGAGCGCCTCGTTCGCGACGAGCTCGAGCAAGGCGGTCTCGGCCACCGCCTCGAGCTGGTCGAGGTGCTCGTGGATCGGGGGAAGCCCGCTGCGTTCGCCGAGGCGGTCACGGTGGCACGCGACGAGCTGACGCGACGTCCTGCCGCCGAAACCCGCTTCCAGCTGGCGCGCGCACTCGCTTGGACCGGCGAGTACGACGAGGCCGACACGCAGCTCCAGGCAGCGTTCGCGTCCGGTGCACGCGAGCCGCAGTACTACGAGCTGGCGGCACGTCTCGCGCTCCGTCACGGTGACCTCCCGCGCGCGAAACGCTACGAGGAGCTCGCCGATTCAGTCGATCCCGTGCGCGGTCCATGGCGTTCACTCGGACTGCCGTGACTCACGCGAGCGTGACTTCGTGCCTGCGTTCACCCATCTGAAAGCCTGCGGACGCCGCCTTGACGATACGGACCGCTATCGAGCTTCGCGTCAAGGCCACCATGGACACCATGCCCCCCTTCCGAACAGCTGCATCGACCGACCTATCCCCCCGCATGGCCTCCGGTGTATGCAGCGGCGGTGCGCACGGTGATCGTGATGGCAGCGGTGCTCGGCCTCGCCTGCTCGAAGAAGATCGACCACGACGTGTCACAGTCACCGTCACCGTCGCCGTCACCGTCACCGTCGCCATCGCCGCCCCCGGTCGCCATCGACGCGTCGGGGGCCGCGGTCTCGGCGCCTGGGGCGAGCTCGGCGCCGTGCGTGGTTCGCGTCGAGCTCGCACCCGGTCGTGTCACGCTCACAGGCGGCGGGCTCACCGGCGGCGATGTCGCGGCGCTGCGCGCGGTCGCGAAGACGTGTACCGCTCAGATCCTGCCGGGCGATGAGGTGACGTTCGAGGAGGTCACGAAGCTGGTCTCGCTCGTCGACAAGCAGGGCATCGAGGCCCGGCTCGGGCCGCCCGTCGGGCAATGGATGTCCGTCGATCTCTCGCGCGTCACGAAGCTGTGGAGCGTGGAGCCGGCGTCGGCGCTGAACGAGGCCGTCACGCGCGATGGCGCGCGCCTGGGCGCCGACACCGCGGCGATCGTCGGGCAGGTAACGTCGCAGATCGCGCGTGCGCGGCAGGCCGAGCCCATCGGCACCCAGACCACCGACCGCGGCATGTTCGAGGCGATCGCGCAGATCGTCGGGCTACGTCACGCGACCGCGCCGGTCTCGATCGACCTGCTCGAGCGCTTCGTGATGCCGGCGCTGCAGATCGACGACACGTACGTGCCGCCGAGGCCCACGGACCCGCAGACCGGCGTCGAGCTGTTCGACGCGTTCGTCGCGAACAAGCGAACCGCCGTGATGGGCCTCCTCGGCGCGATTCCCGCCGCCGAGCTGTCCAGCCCGTATGCCGACAACCGATCGATCGATGTGCTCGCCGGCGACTGGGAGGTCGTCACGCCGTCACGTCTGGCGCCGCAGCTCGCCGCCTTCGATCAGCGCGCGTTCGTGGCCCGGTACGATCGCTTCCTCGAGCGAACGAAGCTCCGCGACGACGATCGTCTCCTCGTCGACGTCTCGGCGCGCGCGCTCGCGGATCTTGCGGGGGTCGTCGCCACCGCGAGGACCAACGGCGATGCGCTGGTGTTTCGCACGCTGCCGCAGCCCCGCGTGGAGGTGTCCGATCGGCGCGGCACGACCATCGAGATCACGAAGTCCGCGATCTCCGTCGAGGGCGTGCAACCGGCGCTGTCCGCGGTGCCGCAGAGCAGTCCGCGCACGATCGTCATCCAGGCCGACCGAGCGATGAGCTACGGGCGGATCCGGGCGGTCGCTGCCGCGCTCGGAGCGCCCGGGCAGGTGACGTTGGTGCTGCGGCTCGCGCCGTGAGATCTCAATGGAGCCGCAGGTCGATCGCGAGCCCCGAACCGTCGCAGACCCGCCGGCCGGTGTTCACAGCGGGCCGAGCGCGGCCAGCGCGGCGTCGGTCGCCGTGCGCAGCCACACCAGGTACTCGGCGATCAGATCGCGCTCGACGATCGTGAGCTCGCGATCGAACCGCGGCATTTGGCTCTTGTCCGCGCCCATGTGGATCGGCGACTTCGGGTTGCCGATGAAGCTCGTGTAGTAGTCGCGGCCGTCGAGCCCGTAGAGGTTCGGGCCGGCGGTCGCCGCCACACCCTCCTCGCGGCTGTGGCAGTCCGTACAGGCGGACTCGAACAGCTTCCCGCCGCGGTCGCGCTTCGCCGGATCGGCATCCGCTGCACCTGACTCCGCGTACAGCAGCTCGACGAGATCGGCGAGATCGGCGGGCGGGAGCTCGACGGGCTTCATCGCCGCCTCGGTGGCAGCGAGCGTGGTGTGAGCGTAGAAGGCATCGCCGCTCGGCGTCTTGAGGAACTGGGTGAGCCACGCACGGTTGCCGTGGCCCGGGGCGATCACCGGGCCCTTGCGGTCCTTGCTGTCGGCATCGTGGCAGCTGCTGCAACGCTGTGCGAACAGCGCGCGGGCCCGCCACATCGGCGGGGTCTTGAACACGTCGAGCGCACCGGTCACGGGTACGCCGTTGGTCTGGGCGAGGATGCGCGCCCGTGCGCCCTGCAGCTCGGACTTGCGGGTGCGCAGCGCGAGCTGCTCGTCGTTGGAGTCCCGCGCGAATGAGGCCACCGTCAGCGCGCCGATCAGCGCGAACATCCCGGCGAGCCCACCGAGCCACAGCTTGCGGTGTTTCGGGGCTCGCTCGGTGCGACGGTCGAGCAGCGGCAACGCGACGAGGAAGCCACCGACGATCGCCGGTGCCGCCATCGCCGCGAACGCCTCGGCGCTCCCGGCGAGCACGCGCAGCTCGAACAGCCAGCGGAACGTCCACAGCGGACGGGCGTCGTAGGCCGCGGTGGCATCGGCCGGCGAGCCGAGATCGACGCCGTGCGTGCCGGCGACGTAGCCGAGCAGCACCGCGAACACGGCGGCGATCGCGATCGCATCACGCACGCTCTGCACCGGCCAGCGCGAGACCGGCGCGGCCTTGCGCACGGGCGTGGGGCCGAGCCGCCGCGCGATCGAGACGTGGAGGTAGGTCACCACCACGACGATCGCGGGCAGGAGGATCACGTGGGCCGCATACGCGCGGGTCAGGGTCAGGTTGCCGTAGTCATTCCCACCGAGCGCCAGGCCCTTGATCGCGTTGCCCACGACGGGCGCGCCCGCGGCGATCCCGAGCTCGACCTGCAGCGCGAAGAACCCCGACTGATCCCAGCGCAGCCAGTACCCGGTCACCGACCACACGAGCACGAGGAGCAGCAGCAGGATCCCGAGCCACCACACGAGCTCGCGCGGCTTCTTGTACGCGCCGGCGACGGCGGTCTGGATCAGGTGGATGCCCGCGATGATCACGATCGCGGATCCACCGTGGTGGTGGAGGCCGCGGACCAGCCAGCCACCCGGCACCTGATCCTGGATGTACGCGACCGAGCCCCACGCATCCGTGGTGGACGGGCTGTAGAACGCCGCGAGCGCCGCGCCGGTCACACCCTCGACGACGAGGAGGAACATCAGCACCACGCCGAACACGTAGGCGAACGATCCGCCGTTCGGCATCATCGCGCGGCCCTCGCCGATGCCGGCGCGCTCGCGCAGGTACGCGATGAGCTTCACACGGGCTCCCGCGACGCGGACCCGGAGCGATACCGCACCCAGGTCAGTTGCAGGCGGCCATCGACGACGGAGACCGGCAGCGGATCGAGCCCGCGTTCGGACGGCCCCGTCATCTTCGCACCGTCGGCCTCGAACCGGCTGTCGTGGCACGGACACAGGAAGTTCTTCGCGGCGGGATCCCAGCCGATCGCGCAGCCAAGATGCGGGCACACCGCGGACAGCGCCTCGATCTTGTCGGGCGCCGTACGGCGGATGTACGCGGCTCCGAGGACCACGTTGCGCGCCGCGGTCCACGCATCCTTCACCATCGGGGCGATCACCTCGACCTTGCGCGGCTCGGCGCCGATCCGGAACTTGTCGATCAGGCCGAGATCGAGTGGCTCGCTCGGACCGGTGACGGTGATGGTGCCGGCGGGCGCAGCGACGATCCGCAGCGCCGGTACGACGAGCGCGATCCCGACGCCCGCGCCGAGGGCGCAGGTCGTGACCTTGAGGAACTTCCGTCGGTCAGGATCGTCGGCCGCCATTGGTAGATCTAACCTTTCCCCGTCAAGAAACGGGTGCCAGCAAGACCCCCTTTCAAACCGTGCATGCGGATTTCCCGCACACGGCTTACGGG
>JAYVRN010000089.1:0-8318 GCA_043776275.1 Myxococcales bacterium
GGAGGCCGATGCCGGCGAAGCCGATCCATGCGAGCGAGCGCTCGTCCTCGCTCCCGGAGGGGGCGCGCGGGGCCGGAGTGATCGACGGCGCACCTCCACCAGCGCCGCCTGGGATCGGCGGAGCGGCGGCGCTCGCAGGTACGGGCGGGAGCTCGTCAGGCCCCTCCGTCCAGGTGGTGGTCTCGATCGTCGTGCCATCGGCGCGCACGCCGGTGATCTCGACCCGGTTCCCGGTCAGCGTGACGCGCAGGTAGTGATAGACGCGCTCGTACTTCTTGGTGGCCTCGGCATCGAGCGCCTCTGGACGCGGACGGCGGGCATAGAGCGGGGCGCCGCCGCCCCCCGAGACGAAGTAGTGGATGCCGTTGTGCTCGGCGCGCTCGTAGACGTGATCGTGCCCCGAGAACACGGCGGTGACGTTGTACTTCTCGAACAGCGGGGTCCAGCGCTCGCGCAGATCGCGGTTGCCGCCGTGCAGCGAGATCGAGAACGGCGGGTGGTGCATCACGCAGAACACGTGCTTGATCTGCGGATCCTGGCGCGCGGAGATCAGCTCGCGCTCGATCCAGGCGGTCTGATCCGTGAGCGCGAAGCTGTACTCGTTGGAATCGAGGATCAGGAACCGCGACGTCGCATACGTGAACGCGTAGTAGCGCTCGGTCTCGCCGCCGTTCTCGGGGACCGAGAAGTACGAGCGGTAGGTGTCGGCGGTACGGCCCCTGCCCTGGCGATCGTGGTTGCCGAGCGCCGGGAAGTAGACGTTGTCCCGCATCATCGGGTTCTCGACCTCGAAGAACTGCTGCCACTGATCCTGGCGGTGGCCCTCGTCGACCATGTCGCCGGTGCCGAGCACGAAGTCTGGAACCTCCTGCGACATCCGCTCGATCACGCGGCGGTGCGCATCGGTGCCATAGCGCGTGTCGCCGAACACCGTGAACGTGATCGGCACGTCGGCGCCGAGCTCGGGCGCGGTCGCGAACTCACCGGTCCACGAACCGCCTGCGGCCTCGACCTTGTAGCGATAGCGCGATGCCGGGGACAGTCCCGTGATCGTCGCCTCGGCGATCCGCCCGGCGTCCACGTCCTGCTTCCTCGCCCCGCCGGGGCCCTCGATCGAGAGGACCGCAGGTGCCGGGGTCTCGAGCTGCCACATCACGGTGATCGAGCGCGGAGCGAGGTCCTGGAGGTACGGCCCCTTCAGCATCACGGGCGCCGCAAGGGCGGCGGGCGCGGCGACGGCAACGCCGGGCAGCGCCAGCGCGACCATCAGCACGCAGGCAGGCACGAACCTCACCCCCTGAGGATACGGGCCACCGACGGGGGGCCGCAAGATCCGGGCGCCCTCAGCGATAGCGGATGGCGGCGAGCGTCCCGACCAGATCCCGCGCCGACTCCCGCGTGTAGCCGTGCTTGGTGGTCAGGGTCTCCAGCGCGGCCTGGGCGCGCAGGCGCGGCTCGGCCGCGAGGCTGGTCTCGTTGCCCGACAGCAGCATCACCAGATCCGTGATCCCCTTGGCGATCGTCTTCTTGTGCTTCTCGAAGTACGCGTCGCGCAGCTTACGAAGCAGGTCGACGAAGATCTCGGCCATCACCGGCTTCTGGCCCTTGTGGTCGAGGGACCACGCACCGATCTTCGCGATCAGGCCCTGGCGGAAGTCATCGGGCCGCCCCGTGACCTCGAGGGTCTTCTCGACCTCCTTCATCATCCCCTCGTCGGGATCGTCCATCCGCCCGGTCTGGGGGTTGCGGACCTTCTCCTTCTTGATCGCGTTCATCACGTGCGTGAGGTAACGCTCGAACACACGCGCGTACTCGGACTCCTCGACCAGGCCGACCGCCGCGCGGACCTCGTCATCGATCCGGTCGAACAGCCGCCCGCGCGCAACGTCCGCGAGCTTCTTGTGGTCGTGATAGCCGGTCGCCTGCACGTCCTGCCGGAGGAACTCGTAGAGGCTGGTCTGCTTGCAGAGCTCGAGGATCTCGTCGAGCACGACCAGCGGCGAGACGTAGGCGTACCGGGTGGAGGTCGCCGCGGCGAGCAGCACGGTCTGCATTTCCCGGGGAGATGCACCGACGCGGCCTTCGTAGATCGGGTACGTGTCGGACTCGTGCCACAGCTCCTTGATCTGCGCCGAGAGCTCGCGTGCGCGCTCCGGGGCGATGTCATCGGGCACCTTTCCGGACGAGTACAGCTCGGCCTTGTCGAGCGGCGTGAGCTTGCCGATCGTCTCGGCGAGCGTCGACGGGAACCGCTCGATCTGCGGCTTGCGCATGCGTGAGAGCACGGCCCACAGCGCGGCGACGTAGGCCGTGTGTGGTGCGATGTGGCGCTGGCTCGCGGCCTCCTGGAGCCGCGCCTGGTACAGGCCCTCCTCGTGACGCACGTCGAGGATGAACGGCACGCGGACCAGCTCGATGCGGCCCTTGAAGCTCTGGAAGTCCGGAATCTCCCGGAACGCAGAGAGGTGGATGTCGTTCGAGGACCCGATGAAGGCGAGGTCGAGGAACAACGTCGCACTGGTCATCGACAGCGCGGCGCGCTCGACGGTGGTCAGCAGATACTTGTAGTGCTCGAGCGGCCGCTTGAGCAGATCATCGAACTCGATGATGCCGCGGTTGGCGCCGACGATCTCGCCGCCGAACTCGTGCAGCGAGACCGACTGGAGCGACGGAGGCAACGAGCTGAGCGTGCGATCCGCGGTGACCTGGCGCTCGGTGGCATCGACCGAGAGCTGCGGCTCCACGGTGACCCAGCCGGTGCGATAGCGATGCGAGATCTCGAACCGCTCGATCCGGATGTGGCGGAGCACCTGGATGTAGTCGCCCTGGTAGCTCGCGAGCAGCGCGTCATAGATCGCCCGATTCTTCGGGGACAGCGTGCCGCCCCGCAGGTAGTCGCTGACGTTGAACGCGGCGGACTTGATCGAGGGGCCGAGCAGCTTCTCGATCAGCTTCCAGCGATCGT
Organism: Myxococcales bacterium; assembly: GCA_043776275.1. Lineage (GTDB taxonomy): Bacteria > Myxococcota_A > Polyangia > Haliangiales > Haliangiaceae > JABFXX01. The sequence goes on from JAYVRN010000089.1 coordinate 2,966, forward strand.
CGATCGGCACCAGCAACAGCGGGTGATCACGCAGCTCGTCGCCGAGCCGCGCATCGACCTGATCGTCGGAGAGGTAGGCGAACGAGTCGAGGGAATCCGTGGCCGCGCCTCCCACCCCGCCAAACCCGATGCCGCCCTTGGTGCTCTTGGTGGAGGGGAAGATCCACGAGAACCGGTAGAGGGCGCCCTCGTCGAGCGTCGAGTAGTGCTCGAGCCCGCGGCCGAGGCAGCGAATGAACGTCGACTTCGCGGAGCCGTTGGGGCCATGGAGCAGGATCAGCTTGTTCGGCCGGCCATCCTGGACGAACGACCGCATCACGCCGTAGACCGCGTTCTGGACGTGCTCTTGCCCGAACAGGCGGTCCTCTCCACCGGCCCACGGCGCGTCGAACATGTGGAAGTGCCGGACCTCGCCCCACGGGTACTTCACCTGGGAGCTGCCGAAGTGGTCGAACGCGTCGACGACGTACTGCGCCGCCGACCGCAGCTGACGGGTCGGCTCGGAGACCACGAGATCGAGGTACTCGGCGAACGACAGCACGCGCCGGTTGCGCGTGAAGTCATCGCGCACACTGTCGCCAAGACCGCGCAGCAGATCCTTCACCACCGGGGCCAGCTCCGTGTCCGCCATCGCGACGACGGTATCACCGGGTCGTCAGGCGTTCACTTCGCGGCGACGAGGATCGCGATCGTTTCCTTCTTCGGCAGGCAGCTGTCCTTGTCGCAGACCGCGAACTTGAACGTGCCGTTGATCGTGTAGCTGCCGCTCTTCGCGGCGGTGAGCTTCACGCCGATCAGGAGCTGCTGCTCCTCGAGCACGTCGGCGTCGCCCTTGGCCTTGTCCATCCCGCCGGCCTTGAACTCACTCTTCGCGAGGGTCACCCCGGCGGGCGCCTCCAGGGTCAGCTTGATCGGGAACTCGGTGTTCACGTGGTAGCCCGAGCCCGGCGTCACGGTGATCTTCACCGTGGCCTCGGCGCCCGCCTTCGCATCGGTGGGTGGCTCGACCGCGAGCTTACCTTCCTCCGCCCGGAGCTTGCCGGTGTCATCGCCGCCAGCCTTGGTCGGGGTTGCGGTCCCGGGGCCGCCCTTGCCCATCCCCGGGGGCGCCACGTCGTTGCCCGTCGGGACCTTCACGACATCGGCCTTCGCCGGGTCACCGGACCCGTTGTCCTTCGGGGTGGACTTCGAGCAGTTGACGCCGAGCAGCACGGCGGCGATCAGGGCGGGGGCAAGCAGCAGGCGCGACATCCACGGATGATAGCGGATCTCCGGCAGATCGCACGTAGGTGCGACATGTACCCCTGGCTCGATCTCGACGGTGCAGGGTACGCTGGGGGTGCCGGTGAGAAGGGCTCAACAGCTCGGCCGTTACCATTTGCTCGATCGCATCGCGTTCGGTGGCATGGCGGAGATCTATCGCGCGCGGACGTTCGACGCGCATGGCACGCCGCACCTGGTCGCGGTCAAGCGTGTGCTCGCGCACCTCGCCGAGGATGACGACTTCATCCAGATGCTCGTGGACGAGGCGAAGATCGCGAGCGTGTTGCGGCACGGCAACATCGCGCGCGTGTACGAGTTCGCGCGTGCGCACGGCGAGTACTTCATCGCGATGGAGCATGTCGACGGCAAGGACATGCGCACCGTGCTCGAGCGGTGCCGCACCAAGAAGAAGCCGATCCCACCCGAGCACGCCGCCTATATCGGCGCCGAGGTCGGGGCCGCGCTCCACGCCGCGCACTCCGCGGTGGACTCGCGCGGCCGCCCGTTGCGGATCATCCATCGCGACGTCTCGCCGTCGAACATCATCTGCAGCTACGCCGGCGAGGTGAAGCTGTGCGACTTCGGCATCGCGAAGGCCACTCTCTCGAAGGTCCACACCAAGACCGGCGTGATCAAGGGCAAGGTCAAGTACATGAGCCCCGAGCAGGCGCTCGGTCGCAAGCTCGATCACCGCAGCGACGTGTTCTCGATGGGCTCGTGCCTCTACGAGATGCTGACCCGGATCCCGCCGTTCACGGCGACCAACGAGATGGACCTCCTGATCAAGGTCCGTGACGCGAAGTACCGGCCGGTCAGCGAGCTGACCCCGGGCATCCCGAACGAGCTCGAGCAGATCACCGATCGTTGCCTGACCCGCTCGCGGGCCAACCGCTATCAGACCGCGGCCGAGGCCGAAGGCGACCTGCGCGTGTTCCTGCGCAAGTTCATGCCGAACTACTCGCGCAGCCACCTCGGCCGGTTCATCCGCAAGATGTTCGCGATCGAGATCGAGCGCGAGCTGCGCATGCTCGAGGAGTACGTGATGACCGACGACGTCAGCGATGACGTCGGCGAGAGCCTCATGATCCGCGACGAGGACTTCGAGCCACCCGAGGTCCCGTTCCAGCCGAAGCCCACCTCGGTCAGCATCATCGCGGCGCGCGAGTACCTGTCCGGATCCGACGACAGTGTGCACGATGACTTCTCGGGCGACTCCAACTTCACCACGATGCCGAAGATGGACCGCCACGAGGACATCCATCAGCAGAACACGCTGATCCTCGACAACGGCCGCGGTCGGAACATGCCGCCCGTGGATCCTCGCCAGCGCCCGCGCCAGGCCGCCAAGCAGCCGCCCCCCACGCCGCGCGGCACTGGCCGCGGACAGGCGCCCGCGCAGCCGATCTACGATGATGACCTGCACTCCGCACCGACGATGATCATCGACATCGGCCGGATGCGCGGACGCGGTCGGTAGCGCTCAGCGCACGTCGATCGACAGGCCGAGCACCTCGTCACCCGCGCGGACCGTGGCGCGCGTGACGCCGCGCAGCTCGTCCTTGGCAGCGGAGACCTCGACCTCGCCCGTGGGGCAATCGCGCAGCCGGAACTCACCGGCGGCATCCGTGGTGCCCTCGACGCTGCCCCCGGCGGCAGCCCGGACCGTGACGCTGGCACCGACGACGCGCTGCCCGCGCGCGTCGCGCACCGTGCCGCCGACCAGCGCGCCACGCGCGAGCTCGATCCGGACGTCGCGCACGGTGGTGGCCCCGGGGGACCGCGCCGCCGTGACGTCGACGCTGCGGCTCGTGGGGAGGTAGCCCGGCAGCTTGAGCGTGAGCTTCCACGCGCCCGGATCGAGGGGGCCGAGCTTGAACCTCCCGACCTTGTCCGTCGTGGACTCCGCCGTGGTGCCCGCAGGCCCGGTGGCACCGACGACGATGCTGGTCAGCGGCGCGCCGCTCGAGGCCTCGATCACCGCACCCTCGATCGCCCCACCCAGCGGCAGTCGCAACCGCACGCGCTGCTTGCCATCGCTCGCCACGACGTCGAGGTCGCGCGTCGGATAGTCGGGATGCCGGATCCGGATCTTGAGCGGGCCGACGGGGAGCTGGTCGAGCGAGAACGTGCCATCGGTCCCGACCACGGCACGACGCCCATCCGCCGAGCCGCCGATCACCTCGATCGTGGCCGCGGCGACCGGTGCGCCGCTCGTATCGTCGAGGGTCCCGGCGAGCACCGCATCCGCGAGGACGAGCACGAGATCTTCCTTCTGCTCCGCGGCGGTGGCGCCCTTCACGGGCGAGAGCTCAAGGGCGCGATTGGCATCTCCGTGGCCATACGCGCTGGCGTGGAGCTCCACCTTGCCGCTCACGGGCCCGAGTCGATACGCGCCATCCTCGTCTGTGAACGCATCCATCGGCGCACCGATCTCGGGCCGTAGCGTGACCTGCGCTCCGATCACCGGCACGCCGTGTTGATCCGAGACCTTGCCGAGCACGAACGTCCCCGGCGAGAGCACGATGTCGACCTTGGTCAGCGACTGCCCGGCATCGAGCACGAGGTCCTTCGAGCGGCCCTCCGCATAGCCCGTCGCGATGGCGAGCACGGAGAGCTTGCCGCGCGCGAGGCCACGGATCCGGTAGACCCCGTCGGTCCCCGTGGTCCAGATCGCGGCGTGCGACGCATCCACCGCGAGCGGCGGCGGTTCGCCCGCCATGCCCACGGCGATCGGATCCACCACCGCGGACACCGCGGTCTGCGCCCCCGGTGGTGGCAGCGGCGGGATCGGGCCGACCGTCACGCCGAGCTCACCACGCGCGATGAACTGCGGATCGATCGTCGTCGTACCGGAGCCGATCGCGAGCGGCGCGGCCATCCGCCCGCTGTACCGTCGGAGCTTGTCCTGATCGACCGCGGCGGAGGTCTCGATCGGGTTGGCGCCGCCGGTCAGCGCACGGACGGTCGCTCCGGCGATCGGCTTGCCGTCGGCGTCGACGACCTTGCCCTCGACCGTCGCCCCCCGGCTGAGGGCGAGCTCGGGGATGCCCTGCCCGGCCTCGATCTCGACGCCGCCGGGGCTCAGGTAGCCCGGTGCGAAGGCATCCGCGATCCACTTCCCGTTCGGGACGCCCTCGATCTTGAACACGCCGTCATCACCGCTGCGAGCGTAGCGCGGTGCCTGATCGTCCCCCGCGGGTCGCAGCTCGATCGCCGCGACCAGGCCCGTGCCCTCGTCGCGATCGATCACGCGCCCGATCACGATCGCCGCCGCCTCGAGGCGCAGCTCGACGGGCGCGAACGGGCCGGCCCCGAGTCGGCTCACCCGCACCGCGCGTGCCGCGAGCGAGCCCTGCCACCCGAACAGCTGGTAGCGCCCTTCCGGAAGGTTCGCGAACGTGAATTTCCCCGCGGCGTCCGTCTTCTGATCGAGCTGACCGCCGATCGCGTCGCCGCGGACACCCACGTTGACGTTCGCCGCGGGCTTGCCACCATCGGTGACCACGCCTTCGATGCCGACCTGACGGGACACGATGATCCGCGTCGCGTCGGACGGCACCGGGACGTAGCGGACCTCGGCCGGGAGCAGACCGGTCCCGATCACGCGCACCCGATAGCGCCCTGGATCGAGGCCCTCGACGACGAAGTGTCCATCGAGCCCGGTCGGCGTCGCGACCAGCACGGACGCCTTGATCGCAGCGCCCCCAGCATCTGTCGCCGCGGCGTCGACCGGTGTCGAGACGCCCGCATCCTGGCCTCGCGGCACCGGTGCGAGGGCGCGATCCGCTGCGCCCTTCTCGAGCTCCGCGCTGACCTCGGCGCCGGCGACCGGGAGTCCGGCGCCGTCGATCACGAACCCGGTGAGCCGCACGCCTGTTGCCGGCATCCCCGGAAGCCCGGGTCCTTCGGGCGCGTGGATCGCGGCGCCGCCCCCATCACGCTTGACTTCGGCGATCGCCGGCGAGCTCGCGCGCCGTCTGCCCTTCACCACCAGGACTGCGCCGACGATCACGAGCAGCGCCACACCCCCGAGCACGGCGATCCGGACACCACCGCCGCGCGATCGCACCGCGGTCCCCGAGCCAATCCC
>JAYVRN010000090.1:0-8272 GCA_043776275.1 Myxococcales bacterium
GATCTGCCGTGCTGGCCGAGCATGCCGAAGTTCGAGCTGCTCGCGGACGGCAAGCAGCTACAGGCCTCCGGCGAGGATCTCGAGGACTGGTGGACCCAGTGGCCGGATCCACTCCCACCGAAGATCCTCGAGCTCGGCACCGACTTCGATCTCGTGATCCTCGGGTGCTCGATCGGCGTGTTCCCCTACATCGCCAAGGAGCTGATCGCCGCGAGCCCGCCGCTGGCCGCGATGGTGGAGCACGTGGCCACCACGCAGACGCAGGCCGCGCAGCTGTGGATGTCCACCGATCTCGCCGGGCTGGGCTGGACGCTGCCGAGCCCGGTGCTCGATGGCTATGCCGAGCCGATGGACACCTGGGCCGACATGACCCACCTCGTCGGCCGCGAGGCGTGGCCCGACGAGGCCACGCCGAAGAACATCGCCTATCTGTGCAGCCCACTCCCCGACGACAGCCCGATGCCACCGCGCAGCGATCACGGCTGGGCCGAGCGCCAGGACGCACGCGTCAAGGCGAACGCGCTGTCGTGGCTCGACGGCTGGGCGGGTGGCCTGTGGCCCGCGCAGACGCCGCCCGGAAACCCCAACGGCCTCGACTATCAGCTCCTGGTCGCGCCGGGCTCGCCGCTCCAGGGACCCGCGCGGTTCGATACCCAGTACTGGCTCGCCACGCTCAATCCAAGTGATCGCTACGTGCTCGCGGTGCCCGGCAGCGTCGACTATCGGCTCGGCACGCAGGGCGCTGGCTTCACCAACCTCTACCTCGCGGGGGACTATCTGAAGACCGGAATGAACGTCGGCTGTGTCGAAGCAGCGACCATGGGCGGCATGCACGCATCTCGCGCCATCTGCGGGCGACCGACGGAGATCATCGGTGACGCGACCTGATTATATCGCCCGCGGTGGCGACCTCGTGATGGCGCCGCCGCTCGAGCTGAACGGCGCCACCATGTACTCGTTCCTCGTGAGCGCGGAGCTCGCGGCGCTGCAGGCGATCTGCGATGCGCAGCTCAACGCGGTGACGGGGCCCGACATCATCTACAAGCCGCTGCTGCCGTTCGCCGCGATTGTCTGCGCCGACATCTCCGACTCGTACTCCACCGTCCCGCCGGACTCCGAGAAGGGCTGGATGAGCGAGCGGGACTTCGGCGTGTGGATCCCGGTGGTCCGCGGCGCGATGACCGATGGAACGTGGAAGGCGGCCCCGGGCGCCTCGATCGGCTGGTACCTGCCCTACGTGTTCGTCGACAACGTCGCGGCGATGGTGACGGGCCGCGAGGTGTTCGGCTTCTTCAAGCAGACCGCCACCTTGATGATGCCGCCCGCGCCCGATGCACCGGGGGTGTTCTCCGTCGATGCGCTGGTGATCGCGCAATACTCGCCCGAGTCGCAGGCTCAGGTGCTGCGCCTCCTGACCTTGACCTCCACCGCGGCCGCACCGGCGCCCGCGGGATCGTGGGGCGGCGACGTCAAGCGCGCGTTCGAGGACGTGTGGCCCAGGCTCCGGGAGCTGATCGGTGATGTGCGCGGGCTGCCGATCCCGATCTGGGAGCTGCTGAAGAACGCGCTCGAGGACCTGATCACCGGAGACATTCCGATGGTGTTCCTGAAGCAGTTCCGCGACGCGACCGATCCCACCAGGGCCTGCTATCAGGCGGTGATCGAGGCGCCCGCGCACCTCGTGAAGTTCGAAGATGGCTGGTTCACCCACCCGCACGATCTCACGATCGTCCCCGTCGACAGTCATCCGATCGCGCGCGAGTGTGGGCTCGCGAGCGGCACGCTGCGCGCCGAGCTCGGGTTCTGGTGCCGGATGAACTTCCTGATGAAGACCGGCACCGTGATCGCCCAACGCTGATGCTGGAACCTCGTCAGATCAGCGACTACCAGATCATCGACGTCCTCGGACGCGGTGGCATGGGCGTGGTCTACGAGGCGGTCCACGCGAGTGGCGTGGCGGCGGCGGTCAAGACGGTGCGCGTGGCGACCGAGTCCACCCTGGAATCGATCCGCCGGGAGATCGTGATGCTGCGCGAGCTCGACCATCCGGGCGTGGTGCGGATCCGCGATCACGGCGTGGCCGGCGATGGCATGCCCTGGTACGCGATGGAGCTGCTGCGCGGGCGAACCCTGCGCGACGATCTCCGCACGTGGTTCCCCGAGCCGATGCGGCCGGATGACTCCACGAAGGATCTCAAGGCGCCCGGCCGCAAGCGCCCGGAGCGGCCGGACGACCACGAGCGGACCCTGGCGGAGGCCGCCTCCACGCCGCCGTACTCGCTCGTGCACGTCGCGACGATGATCCGGAAGATCTGCGATCCACTGGCCTACGTGCACGGTCAGGGCGTGATCCACCGCGATCTCTCGCCGGGGAACATCTTCCTCGTCGGCGCAGACGAGCCCGTGCTGTTCGATTTCGGCCTCGCCTCGCAGTTCCATCCGGATGGCGCACGCGAAGTGCTCGAGGTCGGCGGCTACGCGCGCGGCACCGCCCACTACATGGCGCCCGAGCAAGCGCGCGGCGAGGTGGTGGATGCGCGCGCGGACATCTACGCGCTCGGGTGCATCCTGTTCGAGGCCCTGACCGGGCGACCGCCGTTCGTCGACGAGGGCGGCAAGAGCGTGCTGATGCAGCACATCGAGGACGTCCCGCGCCCGCCCTCCCGGTACGCGCCGCTCGCGGTGCGCTTCGACGAGCTGGTGATGCGCATGCTCGCCAAGGCGCCGCGCGATCGCCTCGGCTACGTCGAGGACATCGCTGCCGCTCTCGAGGGGCTGGGGGCGACGGAGCGCCTCGCACCCGGCCGCGCACGGGCGCGCGCGTACACGTACCGCCCGCAGCTCGCGGGCCGCGGCGCGGCGCTCGCGCAGTTCGATGCGCACATCGCGAAGGTCTCGGGCGGGGTCGGTGGGTGCGCCGCGCTGATCGGCGAGAGCGGCGCCGGCAAGACGCGCCTCGCTGGAGAGATCGGGACCCGCGCCGCCTCGACCTGGGACCTCCGCGTGATCACCGGCGAGTGCGAGCCGGTGGCCGTGGGCGACGATGTCCGCGGCGCGCCGCTTCACCCGCTGCGTCCGCTGCTCCGCGCGATCGCGGATCGCTGCCGCGAGGGAGGACGCATCGAGGCCGAACGTCTACTCGGTGTGGACGGTGGGTTGCTCGCGGCCTACGAGCCCGCCCTCCTCGGGTTCGCGCGCACGATCGATCGTCCCGGCACGAGCGCGATGGCCGGCGCCGCCGCGCGCTATCGCGTGCTGTCCGTGCTGCGCGATGTGGTGGGCGCGCTCACGATCGCGGAGCCGTTGCTGATCGTGCTCGACGATCTGCAGTGGGCAGACGAGCTGACGCTCGCCTTCCTCCGCTCGCTCACGCCCACGTGGTTCTCGCGCACCGCGCTGTTCGTGCTGGTCACCGTGCGCGCCGGCGAGATCACCCCCGAGCTGACGGCCACGCTCGCAGCGCTCCACGCCGAGCAGCTCCCGGTGGCCCGCCTCGATCGTGCGGCCGTCGGCGCGATGGTGCGCGACATGCTAGCGCTCGATCACGAGGTCCCCGCCCTCTCGGACTACGTCGCCCAGCGCTCGGAGGGCAATCCCCTGTTCGCGGCCGAGTACCTGCGGATCGCCGTCGAGGAAGGTGTGGTCGAACGCGACGCCCTTGGCCGCTGGCAGATCGTCCCGCGCGAGGACGATTCGTACGATCGGCTCCCCACGCCGGGCTCGATCCAGGAGCTGGCACGCCGCCGCCTCCGCCAGCTCTCGAAGGAGGCGCGCGCACTCGCGCTCGCCGCCGCCGTGCTCGGGCGCGCGTGTGACACCGCCGTCCTCACCGCAACCGCGGGCACCTCGGTGGACGCGGCCCGCACCAGCCTCACGGAGTTGATCGTGCGCCACGTGGTCCTCGAGACCGACGGGCAGCTGAGGTTCGAGCACGATTCGCTGCGCGAGCTCGCGTATGGCGAGCTCTCCGACGAGCTCCGCCGCGAGCTGCACCGGCGCGCCGCCCTCGCCGTGGAGGCGCACCATCGCGATGACGCCGACTACGGCCTGCGGTTCGCCGAGCTGGCCCATCACTGGGAGGCGGCCGGTGACCGCGCCCGCGCCGTCGAGCACCTCGAGCGCGCGGCCGATCACGCACTCGAGACCGCCGCATACGGCGAGGCTCGCACGCTGCTCCACCACCTCGTCGCGCTCGCCACCGACGCCCCCCAGGCACGCCGCGGTCGCTGGATGCGCCGGCTCGGCGAGGCGAGCTATGCGCTGGGAGATGTCGCCGGCCTCGCCACCCACTCACGCCGTGCCCTCGACGAGCTCGGCCGTCCGCTCCCTACCTCGCGCCTGCGCCTCGCCGCCTCGATCGCCCGTGGCCTCGGCCAGCAGCTGTGGACGCGCACGCTGCGCCGGCGCAGCCCTGCCCTCGCCTCCGAGCCCGCCGTGGTCGAGGCAGCCCTCGCCTCCGCGCAGATGACCACGCACTTCTTCTTCAACGACGACTCCCTCGGCCTCGTGGGCGCGGCGCTCACCGCGGTCAACCTCGCCGAGCGCGGCGGAGACAACCTCCCGATCGCCGAGATCTATGCACAGCTCGCCTACGCCGCCGGGCTCGCGCGCCTCGGCGGCGTGGCCCGCACCTACTTCGCGCAGGCCCACGCCACGGCCGCGAGCACGCGCGACACGATCGGGCTCATCAAGACCCGCAGCACCGAGGCCGCGTTCGCGATCGGCGTCGGCGCCTGGGACGATGCCCGCACGGCGTCGACGGACGCCCTCGCGATCGCGCGCTCGATCCGCAATCCGCAGGAGTCCGAGGACGCGCTGACGATCCTCGGCCACGTCGAGTTCGCCGTCGGGAACTACGAGCTCGCGCGATCGCTGGCCACCGAGCTGCGCGAGTCCGCCGGCGGCCGCGCGAACGTCCAGCACGAGAGCTGGGGCATCTATACCGAAGGCCGCTCGGCGCTCTACCTCGGCGAGCTCGATACCGCGATCGAGCGCTTCGATCTCGCGATGCCGATCGTGCTCGGACTTCACGATCGCGCCTCGCAGATCCTGTGCGGCGGCATGCTCGCGTCTGCGCTCGCGCGGCGAGGCGACGCGCGCGCGCGCACGGTCGCCGACGCCACGTGGGAGCGGATCGGCGGCAAGACACCTCCGGTGTTCTCGATCACCGAGGGCCTCGTCGGCCTGTGCGACGCCTATCTCGAGCTGTGGCGTCGCGACCCTGCGCTGTCCACGCGCACGCGCGAGGCGATCGGCGAGCTGACCAAGCTCGCGCGGCTGTTGCCGATCGCCGGCCCCGCGGCCGCCAATCGCAGCGGCCTGTGGTACCTCCGCGACAGCTCGCCACGACGCGCAGCACGGGCCCTCCGCCGCGGCCTCGCCGAGGCCCAGCGCCTGCGGCTACCGCACGATCTGGCGCTCGCGCACGCTGGCCTCGCCACAGCCCTCTCTGGTGGCGATGCCAACGATCACCTCACGGCGGCGCGCGCCGGATTCACCGCACTCGGTGCGGCCTGGCAGCTCGGCGCACCGAACCTCGGGGTCTGAGCGCGTATGCTGCGCAGATGAAGGACGGCGCGTGCACGCACTGTAAGGGCACCGAGATCTACGAGATCGAGGAGGCTCGGATCCCGAACTACGAATCGTCCAACGGTGTCGACGCCCTGACGCTCACCGCGCACTACGGTGCCTCGGGGGGATCGGGCATGTTCGGCGTGAAGTCCGCACGGAGCGTCGTTCGGATCTCGGCGTACGTCTGCGCCGCGTGCGCGTACACCGAGCTCTACGCTCAGAACCTTGATGTCCTCGACCGGCTCGCGAGCACCTCGGGCACGGGCGTCCACAAGGTCACTCGCAGCTAACGCGGGGCGCGCTGCGAACGCCTTCTTCAACTCGGTGGCGGATCCGAGACCGATCAGCCACCCATCACGTGACGAGACTCAGCTCGCGGCGGGCTTGCGGGTCTGCCGGTAGAACACCGAGATCGCGATGCAGTGGAACGAGGCATCGCTCGACTGCGTCACGATGATCTCGGTCAGCTGATTCTCCGGGTGCTCGGCGATCCAGCTGGTCACCTTCTCCCCGAGAACGCCGCGGTCGGCAAACATGGTTGCGGTGAAGACCTTCACCCCGTTGAAGCCACCCTCGCGCAACACAACACGGCCTTCCGCCGGACCTTGAACCATTCGTTACTCTAACCGGAGAATCTTCCAACAGCACTGTAAGAACGGCCTGGAAAGTCCGCGAAACCAGGTCGCTGCAGCAACACAGCGTTCGTCGAGCTCATCAACCGTAAGCCGCGAGACGCGAATCACCGCCGACGAGATCGCGTGTGCGAGATTCTCGCTCACCCCCCAGGGTGGTAACAGCTCGGTTACCAAAGCTGAATGTTGAACTTTTAACAATTCACCTGGCCGATAGTCCGCCGCGTGAAGCGAGCCCTTGCCGGTCTGGTCCTCGTCGGTGCGTGTGGTGGTCCGAGCGTGGACGGCGGCAGCGCGCCGATGCCCGATGCGGCCGCGGCGCCGGACGCCCCGGGGGTACGCGCACCGCTCGAGATCGAGGCGCTCGGCGTCCAGGGGTTCGCGCTGCGCTACGGCGGCGAGACCGTGCTGACCGCGCCGATGTTCACGCGGCAATCGACGCTCGAGGTGACGCTGAACCTGCCGCTGACGTCCGATACCGCCGCGGTTGCCGAGGGCCTCGCGCACGTCAAGCTCGACGAGCTCGTGGCGATCGTCAGCGGCCACGCGCACTACGATCACTTCCTCGATGTGCCCCAGGTCATGGCGCTCGCTCCGATGGCGACCACGTACACGAACCTGACCGGGCGGCACACGCTCGCGGCGCTCGCACCCGACCGCGCGCCGAGTTGCACCGGCCCTGCGCTGCTGCCGGCGATCCCTCGCACGCGCGTGATCGCGATGGATGACCCGAGCACGAGCCACGTCGACTACACCAACTGCCCCGATCAGCGACCCGCGGGCGCGCCGCTCGAAGGCAGCTGGGTCCAGGTCCCCGGGAGCCACGTGCGGATGCTCGCGATGTGCTCGATGCACCCCGCGCAGGTCGGGCCGTTCCACTTCGGCGAGGGCTCGATCGACGCCGACCAGTGCGCGCTCCCCCGTGCGGCCTCGGGCTGGCTCGAGGGCCAGACGCTCGCCTTCGTGATCGACTTCCTCGACGACGCCGGCGCGCCGGTGTTCCGGGTGTTCTACCAGGACGCACCGACCGACGCGCCGATCGGCCTGGTGCCGCCCGCGGTGCTCGGGACCACGCCCGTCGACGTCGCGCTGCTGTGCGTGGGGAGCAACGATGCCGTCGAGAACCAGCCGACCGCGATCATCGACAACCTCTCGCCGCGGTTCGTGCTGAGCGGCCACTGGGAGGACTTCTTCCAGCCTCGCTCCGCGGCACCGCAGCCGATCCCGCTGCTCGACGTCGACGGCTACGTCGCGCGCGCGGAGGCCGCCCTCACCGCTCATCCGCTGGGAACGGCCAACGGCGAGCTGGTGGTGGATGGGGTGGAGCGGCCTGACCGCCAGGTGCTGGTTCAGCCCGGGACCTGGCTGACGGTCCCGGCGCGTCCCTGACGGAGAAGGACTTCCTCGCCTGGCGGGCGAGAGCGTATCCTCACCGAGGGTGAGTGACGTGGTGAAGCCTTCTGACGAGGCGACGGCGATCCTCCCGAGCGGTACCGGGGGGAGCGACGGGACAGCCACGTCGACGATCGCGCCACCGGGGCGAGTGGCCTCGGCCCGACCGCCACGCCCGAACACACCGTATCCGCCCACCGCCGCGGGCGGATCGACCACGATCGGCTCTCCGCTCGAGGCGCTCGAGCGCGACGAGCTGATGCGGACGCGGCGGTTCTGCTTGATCGGCGCGGTGATCGCGCTGACGGGTGGGCTGTCCGTGCCGCTCCTGCCCGGCGATCCGACAGCGTCGGGGATCCTGCTGTCCGCGATCGGGTGCGCGCTGACCGCGGTGCTGTTCCTCTACATGCGGACCAGCGATCCGGTGAAGTTTCGCCGGACCTCCACCCTCCTCGGCTGGTACATCCCGGCGGTCTGTGTCTGCACGGCGATCCCGTTCTTCGGGGTGTTCTCCCCGGCGCCACTCGTGCTGGTGCTCGGCATCTACTTCACCGGGCTCGGAAAATCGAGCGGGCTCGCCCTCGCGGTGTACACGACCTGTGCCGGCGCGCAGGCGATCATCGCGATGCTCGTGATCACGAAGACCGTGCCCGATACCGGCATCGTCCAGATCCTGC
>JAYVRN010000091.1:0-2512 GCA_043776275.1 Myxococcales bacterium
CGGGTGGCCGCGGAGCACGGTGCGAAGGTCGCGATCGCGGAGGCCGACCGCTGGGGGGGGACCTGCGTGATTCGTGGCTGTGTGCCCAAGAAGCTCCTAGTCTACGCCAGCGAGGTGCGCCGCACAATCGAGGACGCTCGAGGCAACGGCTGGACCATCGAGGGTGCCACCCACGACTGGCCGACCCTGATCGCGGCCAAGGATCGCGAGATCACACGGCTCTCGAGCGCGTATGCCGAGCGGCTGCGCAAGGCGGGCGCCGAGGTGATCACCGGGCACGCCGTGCTCGTCGATCCCCACACGATCGAGGTCGGCGGTCGGCGGATCACGGCCGCGAACATCCTGGTCGCCACGGGTGGCCGCGCCCGGCGCCCCGGAACCGGCTGGATCACCTCTGACGAGGCGTTCCATCTGCCGGCGCTCCCGCGGCGGATCGCGCTCCTGGGTGGGGGCTACATCGCGGTGGAGTTCGCTCACATCTTCCGGGGGCTCGGTGCCCAGGTGACGCTGATCCATCGCGACAAGCTCGTATTACGTGGGTTCGATCCCGATCTCCGCGAGGCGGTGACTCGGGGGCTATCCGCCGGCGGGATCGAGTTCGTTCATTGCGACAAGGTCGCGCTCGCGGGCTCGACCCTGACGCTCGGCGACCGATCGATCGAGGTGGATCTCGCGATGGCCGCGATCGGTCGCGATCCCTCGAGTGCGGGCCTCGGCCTCGTGGAGGCGGGGGTCACGCTCGATGAGCGCCAGGCCATCACGGTCGACGAATGGTCGCGCACGAGCGTGCCGCACATCTATGCGGTGGGCGACGTCACCGGCCGCGTCGCGCTCACCCCCGTGGCGATCCGCGAAGGTCACGCCGTCGCCGACACGCTGTACGGCAACCGCCCCACGCCGGTCCACCACCACCTGATCCCGACGGCGGTGTTCTCGCAGCCCGCAGCGGCCTGCATCGGCCTCACCGAGCCTGCCGCCCAGGAAGCGGGTCACGACACCGTGGTCTATCGCGCGAAGTTCCGGCCGATGCGCTACGCACTCTCCGGTCGCGACGAGCAGGTGATCATGAAGCTCGTCGTGGACCGGCTGACCGACAAGGTCCTCGGACTCCACATCGTGGGTACCGAGGCGCCGGAGATCGTGCAGGCCGCGGCGATCGCGATCACGATGGGCGCGACGAAGGCGGATCTCGATCGCACGTTCGCGCTCCACCCGACCACCGCCGAAGAGCTGGTGCTCTTGCGCTGACGAACAGCGCCGGGGTGCTATCGTGACGAGGTATGGTCGATGATCCTTACCGGGTTGCGGGCCCACCCCCGACCCTGCCGCCCACCAAGAAGCACTGCTTCGCGTGCGCCACGATCCTCGATGCACGCGCCGAGCTGTGTCCGAGCTGCGGCGTTCGTCAGCCCACGCTCGCGATCATGGTGCAGCCGCCGTCGCAGATCGCGGTGAGCTCGAAGAACAAGACGACCGCCGGCATCTTCGCGCTCGTGCTCGGTGGCCTCGGCATCCACAGGTTCTACCTGGGGCAACCGGGCGTCGGGCTCCTGTACATCCTGTTCTGCTGGACGTTGATCCCCGCGGTGATCGCGCTGGTCGAGGGGATCCAGCTGCTGACGATGCAGGACGCCGAGTTCGCGAAGCGCTATCCCTGAGCCGCGGGATCAGGACAGGCGATCGCGATAGTCGTGATAGCCGAACCGGCGGTGCACCGTGATCGTCTTGGTCGCCGGATCGTGCGTGGCGATCGAAGGCAAGCGCACGCCGTTGAACGTGGTGGTCTTCACCATCGTGTAGTGCGCCATGTCGAGGAACACGAGCTTGTCGCCGATCTCGAGCGGGCGATCGAAGCTGTAGTCCCCGATCACGTCGCCCGCGAGGCAGGTCATGCCGCCGAGGCGATACGTGTGCGGCTTCACGCCGGGGTCCGCGGCATCGATGATCACCGGGCGGTACGGCATCTCCAGCACATCGGGCATGTGCGCCGTGGCGGAGGTGTCGAGGATCGCGATGTCCATGCCGTTGTGCAGCGTGTCCATCACCTGCGCGACCAGCACGCCGGTGCCGAGCGCCACGGCCTCGCCGGGCTCGAGGTACACGGGGATGTTGTTCCACCGCGCACGGAACTCGCGGATCACACGGACCAGCCGCTCGCGATCGTAGTCCGGGCGGGTGATGTGATGCCCGCCGCCGAAGTTGACCCACTTCATCCGCGGGATGAACTCACCGAACTTGTGCTCGAACGCCGCGAGCGCACGCTCGAGCGCATCGCTGTTGACCTGGCACAGCGTGTGGAAGTGCAATCCATCGAGGCCGTCGAGATCCGCGGCCGTGAGGTTCGCGCGCGTGGTGCCGAGGCGGCTACACGCCCCGGCGGGATCATAGAGATCCACCTCCACCTCGCGGTGCTCGTGATTGACGCGGAGCCCGGCGCTGATCAGCTTCCCGCCCTGGCGCGCATGCTCGATCGCGGCGCGGTGACGGCGCCACTGATTCGGGGAGTTGAGGA
>JAYVRN010000092.1:0-2510 GCA_043776275.1 Myxococcales bacterium
CGCGGGCCTCTACCAGGCCTTCGAGGAGCGCACCGCTCTCGATCAAGCCCACATCGAGCGCGCGCTGACCGAGACCCGCCCGCTGTCGACGACGATGGCGGAGAACATCTCCGCGCTGCGCGAGTGGGCCTCCACGCGCGCTCGGCTCGCCTCACCGGCGGATGACACCTGATGGCGTTCGATCGGTTCAAGAAGCTCGAGCGCGCGCGTCCCAACGCACCCGACGAGCCGCCCCCGCAGAGCTCGCTCCGGTTCGGCAAGATCGAGGCACGCAAGGCGGATCCGGTTCGCACGCACGATCCGTTCTCGCCCCCGCCCGAGGATGGCGACGCCCCTCTGGAGGTCGCTGATGACGACGTCCGTGACCGAGAGCGGCAGAAGGCCGAGCGCGCGGCCAAGGCGCAGGCCCAGCTCGATGCCGAGGCCCAGCGCCTCGCCGAGCTCCAGATGATGCAGGAGGCACGCGGCGACGGCTTCCACGCGCTCGAGAAGGTGAAGGGCGTGATGAGCCTCAGCGTACGCGACCGCGCGTACCTCCTCGGCGGCGTGCTCGCGGCGATCGCGCTCCTGGCGGCCACGTTCGGGACGGCGCTGTGGGGCCTCGCGCCCGTGGCGATCGCGGCATTCCTGGCGAGCTTCGCCATGAAGTCGCGGTAGCGGTCCCGTTACACGGCGAGGAGCGCGATCTCGGCGTCGGTCAGCGCGCGGTTGTAGAACCGCAGCTCGTCGAGCGCCCCGCGGTAGAAGATCGCCGGCGCGTTGCCATCGAGGTCCGCGCCGAAGCCGATCTCGAGGTTCGAGTCCTCGAAGGCACCGGGGTCCATCCCGATCAGGACGCCATCGACATAGAGCCTGCGGGCCGTGCCATCCCAGCTCGCGGCCACGTGGTGCCAGGCGCCTCGGAGATCGGGCGACGTCGAGGGGAAGCTCACGATGTTCCCGCCGATCGTGGTCTCGAAGCCGACCGAGCCGGTGGTCCCATCGAGGGTCAGCGAGAGCACGTTGTGGACGGTGACCAGGTCGACCGGCTTGTTCACGATCGAGTAGAACGTGCCGCTCGCGGTGGGCTTGATCCACACGGTCACCGTGTACGGCGCGAGGCCGATCCACTTCGACGCCGGCAGCGTGATCCGGACATCCTGATCGAACTGATATCCACCGCCGATCCGCCCGGTGGTCGCCGTGGGGCAGGGCGCGCAGGCCGCGCTGAAGGTCGAGGGCGCCCCGGGCACGCTCCCCGCCGACGGATCGTTGTCCATCGCATACCGCGCCACGAGCCCGGTCGTGTCCATTGCATCGGCCGGAACATCCACCGCGACATCGGCCGGGGGCTCAGCGTCGAAGCTGAATCTCCCGCAGCCGGCGAGCGCCGCCAGCAGGAGGACCGTGCACCCGTGCGAGGTCACCAGCCGCAGGTCTGACCCTTGTTCTGCTCCTCGAGCCAGTTCTGCAGCGGGGCGAAGTACTCGAGGATGGCGGTCGCATCCATCTGCTTCTCGCCGGTCAGCTCGAACAGCGCCTCCTGCCACGGCTTCGACGCGCCGAGCTTGAGCATGTTCCAGTACGCATCGCCGGCGGCCTTGTTGTTGAAGATCGAGCACTCGTTGAGCGGCCCGGTGAAGCCGGCCTTCTTGCACAGTGCGCGGTGGAACTGGAACTGGAGCACGGCGGCGAGGAAGTACCGCATGTACGGGACGTTCGCGGGCACGTGGTACTTCGCGCCCGGATCGAAGTCCTGCGGACCGCGCGTCACCGGCGGCACGATGCCCTGGTACTGCTTGCGGAGATCCCACCAGCGCTGATTGTACTGATCGGGGCCGACCTTCCCGGAGAACACGTCCCAGCGCCACTTGTCGACGACGAGGCCGAACGGCAGGAACGCGATCTTCTCGAGAGCCTTGTGCATCTGCAGGTTGATCGTGATGTGGTCGTTGGTCTTGACCTCGTCGAGCAGCCCTTTGGTCTTCAGGTACTGCGGCGTCATCGAGAGGGCGACGGTGTCGCCGATCGCCTCGTGGAAGCCATCGTTCGCGCCCTGCTGCAGGACGATCGGGAGCTGGTAGTACGCGGCGAAGTAGTAGTCGTGCCCGAGCTCGTGGTGGATCGTGACGAGATCCTCCTGCGTCTTGTCGATGCACATCTTGATGCGCAGGTCGTTGTTGAACTGCACGTCCCACGCCGACGCATGGCACACGGCGTCCTTGCCCGCCGGCTTCTGGAACATCGAGCGCTCCCAGAACGTCTGCGGCAGCGGCGGCATGCCGAGCGAGGTGTAGAACGCTTCGCCGAGGCGGACCATCCCCTTGTCGTCGAGCTTGGCCTCGATCGCCGGCGTGACGTCGATCGTCGCTTCACCCGGATACGGCTCGAAGTCCTTGTACATCCAGTCCCACGACTGCGCCCACATGTTGCCGAGGAGGTGCGCCGGCATCGGCCCGGTCTTCGGCACCACGGCGTCGCCGTAGATCCCGTTGAGCTTCTTGCGCGCGTAGCAGTGGAGCTGCGAGTAC
>JAYVRN010000093.1:0-2510 GCA_043776275.1 Myxococcales bacterium
GGGCCGAGCAAGCGCTCCATGACCTCGACCAGGCGGGGCAATGCGGTACCGGGCATGGGCGCCACCCTACCGCACCCGCGTGCTATACGAGCCAGTCACGGCGGGCCGGAGGATCGCCCGCGCGACGCGAGAGCTCACCGTGACCCAGCCCAAGACCACCCACCGCGAGAAGCTCACCTTCGATGATCCGGAGGCGCTGCAGGCGCTGTGCGGCAGCAACAACGCCCGCCTGAAGTTGATCGAGCGCACCTCGGGCGCGCACGTCAACCTGCGCGGCAACGAGGTCACGATCGAGGGCGAGCCCGCCGCGGTCAGCACGGCGAAGAGCGCACTCGAGCAGCTCTATGACCTGGCGCTCAACGGCAAGGCGCTGTCGTCCGATGACGTGGTGCGGGCCGTGCAGCTCCTGAAGGGCGATGCCACGGGCGGCACGTCGATCCAGGGCGTGTTCGGCGACACCATCCTGACACCGCGCACCGGTCGCCCGATCGCCCCCAAGGGCGCGCAGCAGAAGAAGTACGTCGATCTGGTCCGCCAGAACGACATCATGTTCGCGATCGGCCCGGCGGGCACCGGCAAGACGTACCTCGCGGTCGCGCTCGCCGTGCGTGCGCTGCTCGACAAGCAGGTCCGTCGGATCATCCTGACCCGGCCCGCGGTCGAGGCCGGAGAGCGCCTCGGGTTTCTGCCCGGCACGCTCGAGGAGAAGGTCGATCCGTACCTGCGGCCGCTGTACGACGCGCTCCACGACATGATCGAGCCCGAGAAGCTCGAGAGGTTCATGGCCGATGGCACGATCGAGATCGCGCCGCTCGCGTTCATGCGGGGCCGGACCCTGTCCGGATCGTTCATCATCCTCGACGAGGCCCAGAACACCTCGGCGCCCCAGATGAAGATGTTCCTCACGCGCATGGGCTTTGACTCCAAGGCCGTGATCACGGGCGACGTCACCCAGACCGACCTGCCACGGGGGGAGCGTAGCGGCCTCCGGGACGCCCTCGAGCTGGTCGACGGCATCCGCGGCATCGGGATCGTCGAATTCACGGATGCCGATGTGGTGCGACACCCGCTGGTCGCGGCTCTGATCCGGGCCTATGACGCGCGCGATCGGTCGCGGTTCGAGAGCCGGGAGCGCCCCCAGCCCCACGACAACGCGGCCCCGGCGGCACCCGCCCCCGAGCGGGATGGGATAGATTCGTGACCGTGGTGGTGGCCAGCCCGGATGACCTGGTCAACGCGGTCTCTCGCGACCGGCGGATGATGGGCTATCGGGTCCGCCGCCAGGGGGATGGCTGGATCGAGCTGGAAGTCGTGGCGCAGCGCGCGCGGCTGCCCGTGCTCCTCGTGATCGCGTGGCCCGAGGTCTGGCGCGATGCCGAGCAGCTCGCTCCGCACCTCGTCCGCGCGCGGTCCGGAAACTACTCGCTCCTCGTGGTCGGCACCGATGCCGAGCTCGAAGAGGCCAAGCTCGAGATGATGCCGGCCGACGCCGACATGACCGCGGTGGCGGCGCCGATGGGGATGACCCGCCTGCTGTTGACCCTGCGCGCGCGGGCGGATGCGATCGCGCAGCGCATGGCCTCGGCCACCCTCGAGCTCGAGCTCGAGCGGAGCCGGCACGAGAACGACATGCTGATCTCGATCGGCCGTGCGTTGTCGCAGGAGCGCGACATCCAGTCGCTGCTCGCGATCATCCTGCGCCGCGCGTGCGAGGTCACCAACGCCGATGCCGGCTCGATCTACGTGGTCGAGGGCGCCGACGAGGACATCTCGCAGCGCAAGCTGCGGTTCGCGGTGTCGCAGAACGATTCGCGTACGCTGCCGCCGGCGGGCTTCACGATGTCGGTGTCGTCGACCTCGATCGTCGGCCAGTCCGTGCTCTCGGCCGATCGGATCAACGTGCCGGATCTGTACTCGCTCGACGAGCCGGGCTCGGGGAATAACCCCTGGGGCTTCGTCCACGATCGGACGTTCGACGACAAGTACCGCTACCAGACCCGCTCCGTGCTCGCCGTTCCGATGATCTCGGCGCGCAACGAGGTGATCGGCGTGATCCAGCTGATCAACCGCCGCGCAAAGGGCTGGATCACGCTCGATCTGCCCAGCGACTTCGAGAGCGGCGTGGTGCCGTTCGACGATGTCTCCGAGGCGTACATCTTCGCGCTCGCGTCGCAGGCCGGCATCGCGCTCGAGAACGTCCTCCTGTACGAGGAGGTCAAGACCCTGTTCGATGGCTTCGTGAAGGCCGCGGTCACCGCGATCGAGTCTCGCGATCCCACCACCTCGGGTCACTCCGAGCGCGTCGCCGAGCTCACGGTCGGGCTCGCCAAGGCCGTCAACCGCTCCGAGAGCGGGCACTACCGCGAGGTCCGGTTCTCGCGCGATGACCTCACCCAGATCCAGTACGCGGCGCTGCTCCACGATTTCGGCAAGGTCGGCGTGCGCGAGCACGTGCTGGTCAAGGCCAAGAAGCTGTACGAGCACGAGCGCGAGCTGATCCTGCAGCGGTT
>JAYVRN010000094.1:0-8246 GCA_043776275.1 Myxococcales bacterium
GCGACCAAGGAATCCGATCGCGGCATCACCACCAGCGGATTCTCGGATCGGATCGGCGCGCAGGTCGCGATCAACGGCGATGCGTTCGCGATCGCCGGCTATACGCCGCGCGGCCTCGCGATCGGCGACTCCACCACGTGGACCAACACGCACGACACCGCGGCTCTCCCGCTCCTCCACCTGCGGCGCGTGGGCGAGCGCACGGTGATGGTGATCGAGCCGCCCGAGCTCGTGATCGCCCCCGATGATCTGCCGGAGGGGACGCAGGGCGCGCTTGGCGGACGCCCGCTGCTCGTGCGCTCGGGGGCCGTCGAGACCAACTTCGATTGCGCCGATCCGGTCACGCTCGCGTGCCAGCGCGCGCCGCGCTCCGCGGTGGGCATCTCGGGCGATGGCAACACGCTGTGGCTCGCCACCGTGGATGGCTGGCAGAGCGGCTCGGTCGGGCTGACCGCTTCCGAGCTCGGCGGGTTCCTCGCGGCGCGGGGCGCGACCTCCGCGATGGCCCTCGATGGCGGCAGCTCCGCGACGATGGTGCTCGATGGCGCCGTCATCACGAGCCCCTCGGATGGCATCGAACGCAACGTGGCCAACCACCTGGGCGTCAAGTACGGCGCCCTGCCCCGCGGCGAGCTGGTGGGCCTGGTCTGCGCGGTCAGCGTGTTCAACTGCACGCGGATCACGGGCGCGACGGTGACCCTCGATGACAACCGGGTGCTGACCACCGCGGCCGACGGGTTCTACGACTTCACCAACGTCACCCCGCGCCTCGCGTGCGTGACCGTCAAGAAGACCGGCTACAAGACCAAGAAGCAGTGCCAGATCGTCGACTCGGGGATCCAGACCTACAACTCGGTGGTGCTGGATCCGGGGGTGGACCCGCCGGCCGATGCCAGCGTCCCCGATGGCCCACTCGGCACCGATGCCACCACGACGGGGGATGGCGGCTTTGGTCCCGATGGCGGCACCCCGGAGACCGGTCCGGGCGGCGGGTGCTGCGAGACGGGCCATGGGAGCCCTCCGATCGCGCTCGTGGCCCTGGTGGGATGGATGTTGAGGCGCCGTCCGCGGTACAAAGGCACAGGGTGTCTCAAGTCCACACGCAGCTCCTGACCGACGACGCCAGCGGCGCGCTCGTCGAGCGCTCGTTCCGGCTCCGCGTCGTCTCCGGTCCGGATGCGGGCAAGGAGCACGCCCTCGATGAAGGCACGACGATGGTCGGGACGCATGCCGACAACGACGTCGTGCTGACCGATGCCACGGTGTCCCGCTACCACCTCGAGATCCGCGTGCGTCGCGACGGGATCGAGATCCGCGATCTCGACACCACGAACGGCACCAAGCACGGTGGTGCGCGCGTCGGCAACGTCGTGCTCAGCAGCGCTACGCGGCTGCGCCTCGGCAAGCACACGGAGATGGACGTCGAGCCGGTGGACACCAGCATCGATCTGTCCGAGTGGCACGGCGATCGATTCGGCGAGGTGCTGGGCACCACGCAGCCGATGCGCCGCTTGTTCGCACTGCTCGGCAAGGCCGCCTCCACGGATGCCACGATCCTGCTCCAGGGTGAGACCGGCACCGGCAAGGAGGCGATCGCCGAGGCCGTGCACCGCACGAGCAAGCGCAACCGGGGCCCGTTCGTGGTCGTCGACTGCGGATCGATCCCCCACGAACTGATCGCGTCCGAGCTGTTCGGTCATGCGAAGGGCTCGTTCACCGGCGCCGCCAACGACAAGCAGGGTCTGATCGAGGCCGCCAACCACGGCACGCTGTTCCTCGACGAGATCGGCGAGCTCGCGCTCGATCTGCAGCCGCAGCTCCTCCGCGTGCTCGATCGTCGTCAGGTCCGCCGCGTCGGCGAGACCCAGTCGGTGGATGTCGACATCCGCGTGATCGCCGCCACCCACCGCGACCTGCGGGCGATGGTCAAGGCTGGCCAGTTCCGCGAGGATCTCTACTATCGGCTCGCCGTCGTCGCCACGAGTGTGCCGCCGCTGCGCGATCGCAAGGCCGACATCCCCGCCCTCGCGGCGTGGTTCGCAGACAAGATGGGGCGCGGCGGGTTCGCGCAGTCCCCCGCGCTCCTCGATCTCCTGCAGCGCCATGACTGGCCGGGCAATGTCCGCGAGCTGCGCAACGTGGTGGAGCGCGCCCTCTCGCTCGGCGCGGCCGCCCTCCAGGATCTCGGCGAGGGCACGCAGCGCCCGAGCACCAGTGACGACGAGGCCGCCGCGCGCCGGCCCGCGTCGGTGCCACCGGGCGCCGACATGCTCGAGCTCCCGTTCAAGGAGGCGAAGGCCGCGCTGGTGGAGAGCTTCGAGCGCGACTACCTCTCCGCCCTCCTCGCCCGGCACCGCGGCAACATCTCGCGCGCCGCTGCCGAGGCGGGCATCGATCGCAACTACATCCACCGGCTCGTCAAGAAGTACGGGCTCGAGGTCGACCGCGGGTGAGCTCGATGCGACGCGCCGTCGTCCTCCTCCTGATCGCGGCCGCCTGCAAGGGCAAGGATCCGAAGCGCGAGGAGCCGAACGTCCCGCCGCACCCGATACCGGATCCGCCGCCGGTCGTCGTCCCCGGTGACTGGGCGACCTGCAAGGCGGCCCTCGAGACTTCGCCCAAGGTCCCCCCGACCAAGCAGGTCGCGGCGCTGATCGATGCCTGCAAGCCCTGCGGTGACTGGACGCCGCTGCTCACGTGGTCCACGCCGACCGAGGACGGCGGTCCCAAGCGCAAGGACATCGAGACCGCGATGATCGGGTGCAAGGCCTACTGCGATCCGAACGCGAAGATGCGGTTCCAGGGCGGGCTCGACGACAATCGGGGCAAGACCAACCGGATCCCGTGGCGCCTGCTCGGGGACTTCTGCAAGGAGTCCGTTTCGGCGGTGCCCGATTCGCGGTTCATGTCGGCGCCATACTTCGCGCTGGATCGGATCGCACGCGACGTCGGCGCCCGGCCCGAAGGTCCCAAGCTGCTCGCCGCGATCGATCTCCCACTGCCCCCCGCCTCCGTCACCGGTGCCGGGCTCGATCTTCCGAGCTCGGCGGTGACCCGACCGACCGCGGCGCCGAGCCAGCTCACGATCACCGTCGACGAGCTTCGGATCGGACCGCTGCCGCGCGCGAAGCTCGGGCCCGGCGGCGTCACCGTGGGAGGCGAGCCATATCCCGGCACCGCCGTGAAGCTCGCCGAGCTGTGGCCAGCGATCGACAAGCTGCCCCAACCGGTGCTGGTGTTCATGCCGGAGAAGATGCCGGCCACTCGTCTCGTCGAGGTGCTCGCGGCCGGCAAGCGCCACACCCTGCAGCTCGCGCTCGAGGCGAGCAGCACCCTGCCCGGCTGGGCGATCTTCGGCTCGTCCCCCGTGGAGATCACCGGCGACGTCGACCCGGCCCTGCTGCCCAAGAACCCCGCGGACCGGCTGAGCCTGACGATCGGGGACGCCACCGATGACGCGATCAAGGCGATCGCCGCGGCCCCGCCCGGGAAGCTGACCGCCCCGCCACTCCTCACCCTGGAGCCCACGGCCACCGCGGAGACCCTGGCGACCGTCCTGGGCGCGCTGGCGTACAAGGACGTCAAGACGGCCGTGGTCGTCGGTCGCACACCTGCAGCGAAGCGACCGAAGCCTTGACCGACGGCGACTCACCGGAGATCGTCCTGGGGTGAGCACTGCGACCTACGACCTCGTCGTGATCGGTGGCGGGATCACCGGCGCCGGGATCGCGCGCGATGCCCAGCTCCGTGGCCTCAAGGTCGCGCTGTTCGAGAAGGGCGACTACGCCTCGGGGACCTCCTCGAAGTCGAGCAAGCTGGTCCACGGCGGGCTGCGCTATCTCGAGCACGGCGAGATCGGGCTCGTGTTCGAGAGCGTCTCCGAGCGCCGCGTGCAGACCAAGGTCGCCCCCCACCTGGTGCGGCCGCTGCCGTTCTTGATCCCGATCTACAAGGGCGCGAAGCCCGGCCTCGAGCTGATGAACGTCGGCCTGTGGATCTATGACTCGCTCGCGCTGTTCCGCGCGCCGCGCCTCCACAAGACGTTCCGCGGCACCAAGGCCGCGCTCGCCCTCGAGCCGCAGCTCGAGCCCGAGGGCCTGCGCGGCGTGCTCGAGTACTACGACTGCGCCACCGACGATGCGCGCCTGGTCCTCGAGAACGCGATCGATGCGGTGAACGCCGGGGCCCACTGCCACACGTACACCGAGGTGCTCCGGTTCGAGCGCCGCGCCGATGGACGGATCACGGGAGTCCACGTCCGCGATCGCCTCACCGGCGAGACCCGGCTGGTGTCCTCGAAGGTCGTGGTGCTCGCCGCCGGCGCGTGGACCGACGAGATGATCCGGCGGTTCGAGATCCCGATGGATCGCCCGCTGCTCCGGCGCACCAAGGGCGTCCACATCGTGCTGCCGCGCGAGCGGTTACCCCTGGCCCGTGCGATCACATTGATCAGCCCGGTCGACAAGCGCGTGATGTTCGCGATCCCTTGGCGCGAGCGCACCGTGCTCGGCACCACGGACACCGACTTCACCGGCTCGGCCGACGAGGTGGCCGCGGATGCCGCGGACGTGAAGTACCTGTGCGACTCCGGCAACGGCTACTTCCCGGGAGCGAACCTGACACCCGAGGACGTGATCGCGACGTGGGCCGGGCTACGCCCGTTGATCGCCGCACCGCCGAACGTCGACGAGTCCGAGATCTCGCGCGAGCACGAGGTGTTCTCGCGCAATGACGGCCTCGTGATCATCGCCGGCGGCAAGCTGACGACCTATCGCCGGATGGCGGGCCAGGCCGTGCACGAGACGATCAAGCTGCTCGGCGAGCTCGGCGAGCCGATCGAGCCCACCAAGTCGACCACGAAGTCGCGGCCGCTCCCGGGCGCGGCGGGCCTCGCCGAGGACACGCTCGAGGGCGTCGCCAAGGTCGGGCGCTCGCTGATGGAGAACCACGGGCTCGATGTCGATACCGCGACGCACCTGTGCGGCGTGTACGGCACCCGCGCGCCGCTGATCGCCGATCGGATCAAGGCCGACCGAGCGCTCGGAGAGCGGCTCGATCCCGAGCTGCCGTACGTGTGGGCCGAGATCGAGTTCGCGGCCACCCACGACCTGGCGCGGACGGTGGAGGATGTGCTCGGGCGAAGGGTGCCCCTCCTGCTCGTCAGCCGGGATCAGGGGTTGGGAGTGTGTGACCGGGTGGCCGACATGCTGACCCAGCTCCTGGGCTGGAGCCCCGGCCAGCGCACCGCGATGATCGCCGAGTACACCGCCGAGGTCGACCTCAGCCGACGCTGGCGTTGATCCTCGTAACGGCTCGATCCAGGGCGTAACAGCCCGGTTTTACAGAGATCCGTTCCGGTCATCTTTATGGTTTCTTGATCTGATCCGGGCTTGCCTTGATGCCATCAGTACGTGGTAAGGCGTACCCAGAGTCCGTCGCCGTGGGCGACACGATGGAAGCAGCCAGCCCCGTTCCTCCGTCCCCGACGATCGACGCGCCGGCCGCCCACCACGCCCCCACGGGGTCGGGTGCGATCGCTGTTGCCTCGCTCGGCGCCCTCGGTGTCGTCTATGGCGACATCGGCACGTCACCGCTGTACGCCATGAAGGAGTGCCTCGCGGGCCCGCATGGCGTGATCGCGGAGCCCAACAACGTCCTCGGCGTGCTGTCGCTCATGTTCTGGGCGCTGATGCTGGTGGTCACGCTCAAGTACCTCGTGTTCGTGCTCCGCGCGGACAACAAGGGCGAAGGCGGCATCCTGGCGCTCGCGGCGCTGCTCGAGGGCACCGATCCGCGCGTGACCCGCAACCGCCTCGCGATCCCGCTCCTGCTCGGCCTGTTCGGCGCGGGCCTCCTGTTCGGCGATGGGGCGATCACCCCGGCGATCTCGGTGCTCGGCGCGGTCGAAGGTCTCGGCGAGCAGAGCCCCGCACTCGGCGAGCTCGCCGTGCCGATCACGATCGTGATCCTCGTCGGCCTGTTCCTCGTGCAGCGCCACGGCACCAAGAAGATCGGGATCGCGTTCGGCCCGATCATGCTGGTGTGGTTCATCTCGATCGGTGTGCTCGGCGTGCGCTGGATCGCCGTCGATCCTTCCGTGTTCCGCGCGATCGATCCCCGCTACGGCATCGACATGCTGATCCACCACGGCAAGCACGGCTTCCTGCTGCTCGGCCTCGTGTTCCTCGTGGTCACCGGCGGCGAGGCGCTGTACGCCGACATGGGCCACTTCGGGAAGCGGCCGATCCGGATCGCGTGGTTCACGATCGCTCTCCCGGGGCTGCTCCTCTGCTACTTCGGCCAGGGCGCGCTGCTGCTCTCGAGCAAGCCGGGCAGCATCTCCAATCCGTTCTACGCGATGGTCGAGGGGCCGATGCTGATCCCGATGATCATCCTCGCCACGATGGCCGCGGTGATCGCCTCGCAGGCCCTGATCTCCGGGGTGTTCTCGCTGACGCGCCAGGCGATGCAGCTCGGGTTCTGGCCTCGCGTGACCGTCGTCCATACGTCGGCCGAGACCGAGGGCCAGATCTACATCCCCGAGATGAACTGGCTCCTGATGGCCGGCTGCATCGCGCTGGTCCTGCAGTTCCGCTCGAGCTCCGGCCTCGCCGCCGCGTACGGCATCGCGGTCACCGGCACGATGGGCATCACGTCGTACCTGTTCTACCTGGTGTGCCGTCGCCGCTGGAACATCTCGCGGCCCAAGGCCCTCGCGTTCCTGGTCCCGTTCCTCATCATCGACCTCACGTTCTTCGCCGCGAACGCCGCGAAGATCGCCGATGGCGGCTGGTTCCCGCTCGCCGCCGGCCTGTGCGTGTTCGTCGTGATGACCACCTGGTGGCGCGGCCGCATCGAGCTCTCGAAGACCATGGAAGCCGGCTCGGTGCCCGACGACCTCATGCTCGCCGACATCGCCGCTACGCCACCGCCGCGTGTGAAGGGCACCGCAGTGTTCATGGCGTCCACGCCCGATGGCATGCCCAACGTCCTCCTGCACCACCTCAAGCACAACCAGGTACTGCACCCGCAGGTGGTGCTGTTCTCCTTGAAGATCGAGCCCGTCCCCTCGGTGGACATCGACGACAACCTCGTGGTCTCGGACCTCGGCCATGGCTTCTACCGCGTGCTCGCCAAGGTCGGCTTCATGCAGACGCCCGACGTGCCGATGCTGCTGAAGAAGTGCGGCCCCAAGGGTCTCGTCACCGAGCCGATGACCACGACGTACTACCTCGGGCGGCAGACGCTGCTCACCGGCGGCCGCTCGAAGATGGCGCGCTGGCGCAAGATCTTGTTCTCGTTCCTGTCGCGCAACGCGCGGCCGCCGACGGCGTTCTTCAACCTCCCGCCGAACCGCGTGGTCGAGCTGGGGTTGCAGATCGAGATGTAGGCTCGGTTCCGTCAGGCCTCGTCGCGTAGCCGGTATCCGACACCGGCCTCGGTGACCAGCCACTGCGGGCGCGCGGGATCCACCTCGATCTTCCGGCGCAGCGCCGCGACGTGGACGCGCAGCGTGTGGCTCTGCTCGGTCGACGTCGCTCCCCACACGGCGTGGATCAACGCGCGATGGGTGAGCACGCGGCCGGGCTGGCACGCGAGCTCGACGAGGATCTTGAACTCGATCGGCGTGAGGCGCGCGACCGTGCCACTGACCGTGACCTCGTGCCGCGGCTGATCGATCCGGATCGGCCCGAGCTCCATGACATCCGGGGCCGGCCCACTGCCCGCTTCGGTGGCATGACGGAGAGCGACGCGGATCCGCGCCATCAGCTCGCCGGTGCCGAATGGCTTGGTCAGGTAGTCATCGGCGCCGGAATCGAGCGCGGCGACCTTGTCGCCTTCCTGGCCGCGCGCAGACAGGACGATCACGGGGATCTTGGAATCGGTGCGGAGCGATCGCAGGACCGTCAGCCCATCTCCATCGGGGAGGCCGAGATCGAGCAGTACGATCGCCGGCGCACGCTCCACGATCGCGGCGAGCGCCTCCGCCACCGAGGTCGCCTCGAACACCGCGTGCCCGTGCCCCGTGAGCGTGGCGCGCAGGAACCGGCGCACGTGCGGATCATCGTCGACGACGAGGACCGTGCTCATGAGGGCAGGCCCGCGGCTGGTGGGGTCCCGGCCGGGATCGAGACCCGGAACACTGCCCCGCCACCGGGACGATCCTCCGCGGTCACCTCCCCGCCGTGCGCGACGACGATGGCGCGCACCACCGCGAGCCCGAGGCCCACGCCCGGTGCGGTGGA
>JAYVRN010000095.1:0-8230 GCA_043776275.1 Myxococcales bacterium
GCGCTGCTCACAGCATTCCCCGCCGGCGGAGCACGGCCCGGAGGAGACCGTGACTTCGTGGGCGCCAGCCGCGCAACCGATCCGCCTGATGGAGATCGAGCCACGGCAACGCCGCCGCGAAGCTCGCAGCTCGCACGTCGCCGTATTGGAACGCATAGAACGCGAGCTGATGTCCCGGGATGATCCCGGACGTACCCAGGTTGTAGAGCGCGTCTCGCACATAGACCGGCAACTCGGTCATCGCGTACTCGTGCGGTGGACAGCGCGCGACGAAGTTGTAGATCGTCGCGCGCGATGGCGGCTTGAGCCGATGCCGGATCGCGTACGTGCGCAGCGAGCGCTGCACCTCCTCGAGATCGGGCCGTTCGACACCGTGCAAGTGCCGCTTGAGCTCCGCCTGGAGGCCCAATGGCAGCCTCGACTTTCCGCGGTCAGAGCGAGGCTTCAGGCGACCGACGCCGAGTCTTAACTCAGCGTTTCTAATCGATTTTTCTAGATCGAACGATGGCATCGGCCAGCGTAATTCTAGACGTATTCAAGCCGATTTCAAGACGATTGCGTCTGTCTGGTAGTCAGCGTAGCTGGGCGCACACCGGCTCGACCCGCGAGGTCGGCGGATGCTGCTTCGCAGAGCGACCAAACCGCCAGCCGCACCGCGCGGCGATCACGCTGCCGGTGTTCGCATCGAGGCGCGCAAGGCCACCCGCGCTGACCACGACGATCGATCCGTCCTCGAGCCACAGCGCCTCGGTCACGAACTGCAGCGACTGCAGCCACGTCTGCTTCCCGAGCACGGTCACGAGCCCCACGCTGCGCTGCCCGACCTGCACCACCCGCGCACCCTTGGGATCCGGCCACAGCGTCACCGGTCCCTCCGTGGGCAGCGCACCGATCCGCTTGCCCTCGACATAGATCACGAGCTCGAGCGGCCCGGTCGGCGTGTTCTGCCACACGAAGGCGTGCCCCGCCGCATCGACGCCGGCGAGCGAACCATCGACGGTGATGCTCGCGCCCTTGTCGATTGCCTTGGGATCCTTCACCCAGCGCATCGTCATGCGGTCCCGCATCTGGACGACGACCAGGCTGTTGCCACCGGCGAGCGCCGGCACCACAGGCACCAGTTCGGACTGCTCGTAGCCCTTGGGCTTGGGCAGGGTCGCCACCTTCTCGAGCTTGTGCTTCACCGGATCGAACTTCGAGACCTCGGGCGCATCACCGAGCGAGAGCGTGACGAGGCCGGTCGCGGGCTCGTGGAGGATCAGCTGGACCATCGCGAGATCGGTGCGCAGCACCTGCGTCTTCTTCGTCGCTGTGTCCACCAGCGCCAGCGTGGTCATGCCGTCCGAGATCCGCGACGACTCGACGAGCCAGTCATCGCCACCCACCCACTTGAGCTCCGACACCGCGGACGTCGGCAGCACGCCCAGCTCGGGGCTCGCCACGGCGCGGAGATTCGCATCGAGGAGCGCGAACGTGTCGCCCACGCCGATCATCAGCTGGCCCTTCGGCGCCACCGCGGCAACGGACGGTGATTCGAGATCGTAGCCGAGGTACTCGATCTTGGTCGGCGTGGCGATCATCAGCTCGCCGTTCATCGCCCCCACCGCATGTCCGCCGCCGGCGGCGAGCAGGCCCGAATCCGCGAGGTTGTTGACCTGCCCTTCGACCGGCGCCTTGGGCTTCGCCTTGGCATCGAGCTTCGCCCACGCCACCGTGCCGTTCGAGGCGAGCGCGATGTGGTCGTCATCGACGAACACCACGCCGAGCGCCGCCTGATCGCTCTGGGTCCCGACCAGCGTACCCTTCGCGGTCTCGATCACCGTGAGCTGCGCGATCTGACCGGACGTGCCGCTCAGCATCGCGAGCCGCTTCCCGCTCGGCGACAGCGCGATCGCGCGGCCAACGTCATCCCCTGCATCGATCCAGCCACCCCACGCGAGCTTCGGCTCGAGCGTCAGCCAGCGCGCGCGTCGGGTCAGCTTGTCGGTGCCGGACTCGATCACGGCCACCGCCTTGTCACCGCCGACCGCGATCGTGACCAGGCGTTGCCCCGGCTCGGTGCCGAGCTGCTCGATCACGCGACCGTCCGCGGCGAACCGCATCACGATCTGATCGGCGCGCCACGCGAGCGGACCACCGGCGGTGGCCTCCACGCCCTTGAACGCCGGATCCGAGGATGGATTCGCGCGCTGTACGCCGAGGCCATCCTTGTCCACCACCTCGATCACCAACGAGCCGACCTCGTCGAGCATCGCGATCACGAAGCCCCGAGGCTCGGGCATCACGGCGAGCTGACGCGGGACCGGGAGATCGACGATCCGCGGCTCCACCGAACCATCGAGCGTGGGCCACAGGCGCACGCCTCCGATCTCATCGACACTGACCGCCGCGGCGCCATCGGGCGTCACCGCGAGCGTGGTGATCGCACCCCCATGAGGCGCCTCGATCTTCACCGCGCGGCCGCCGGTCTTGACCACCGCGGGCGCCTGGCCCGTGGGCGTGGTCGACGTCGGGCCCGCCGGAGACGAACCCGCGGGCGGCGTGACGGCGGGGACCGTGGGCGGCGTCGCGCGGTCACCCTGGGTCGCCGGCCCGGCGTGCGTGCCACACGCGACCACCAGGCCGAGCCACGCGAGCTGGAACTTCCTCATCACGTTACGGTGCCACATCGCAGACGATCGGCGCGTTCGCAGAGGTCTCGAATGGCGTCTCCGAGATGCCGAACGCCCAGCCGCATTGCCGCTCGGTGAGCGCCCCCGTGATCGGATCGAGCTTCGCGAGCGCGCCCGCGAACCGCGCGAACAGCTCGCCACTCGGCGTCCACCCGATCTCGCTCGCGCCCCACGCCGCCGCCTCCCACTGCCGGATCGCCACGCCTGGCACCACCGCGAACAGCGAGATCCGCGCGGTCCCGAGCGCCGCCACGCGGGCGCCGTCATCGCTCGGGCGGAGCGCATCGTCCGCGACGCCGACGAGCTTGCTGATGACCTCGCCATGCCGGTACACGGCGATGTCCTGCTTGTCCATCACCCCATGAACGTACAGCCGGCCCGCACGATCCACCGCGCGGAGCTGGCCCGCCATCCGGTGCGAGGCCCGAGGTGCGACCACACCGCCGTGGACATCGGCACCGTGGAGCTCGTCGACGATCAGGCCTCCATCGTCATCGTGCACGGCGAGCGCGACGAGCCCGTCCGCGAGCTTCGGATCGAGGAGGTACACGTGTTTCACGATCGCGCGCTCCTGGATCTCGATGCGCTCGGCGAACGAGTGGGTCACAGGATCGAACCGCAATAGCAGGCCCGTGCCACCGTCGCTCGAGACCAGGAGCTGGGTCGTCGCCTCGAACTGCAGCTCGCCGCTCGCCGCGCGGTTCGGCAGCAGCTGATGCACGGTGTGCTTCACCGCGTCGTAGACCGAGACCTGGTACGCGTTGCCCCACGAATCCGCCGCCATCGGCCGCGTCGCCACGCTGAGCAGGTAGCGATCGTCGAGCGGCAGCAGATCCGTCCAGTCCGAGTTCTGCTTCGGAAGCGCGTAGCGCGCACGCTCGTGCAGGCGCGAATCGAGCAAGAGCGGCTGCTGATCGCCCTTGCCGATCATCACGCCGCTCGGCGCCACGCGCACGTGCGTCAGCTCGCGGAACCCGTAGCCGAGGTAGCGCGGCCCGCCGGGCGTGTAGAGCCCAAGCTGATGGCCGAGACCGCCGATCATCAGGCGATCGCCGAACGCGAACTCCACGCCGGCGGTGGTCACCAGATCCGCGCGCGGCGACGTGACCTGATCGCCTGCGGTGCTCCACCACACGAGCTGCGAGGCCGCGCTGCACGCGACCGTCTTCGCGTCGACGAAGCCGAGCGCGGTCGGGACCAGCTCGTCGCGATCGCTGCTCGGGTTGAACTGCTGCGCGGCGAGCTCCTCCTGCGGGGCGAGGGTGCACATCGGGCGCCGGTTCGCCTCGCCGGTCGCGAGCTCGACGAGCACGGGCGTGTGCGCCCCGCCTGGCCGCGCGCCGATCACCCGAAGGTGATCCGGAGACAGGACGATCATGCGCGCCGGATCGAGAGGGAGCGCGGGCGTCCGCTCGCCCCAGCTCGCACGGCCACCTTCCAGCGAGACCCAGCGGCCACGCACGGTGGCACCTTCATCGATGATCGCGAGCACATGCCCGGCACGCTGGACGAGCGAGCGGATCCGCGTACCCGGATCGGCGACCAGACGCGCCCGCGATGTGCCCGCGGGATCGTGGAGCTCGAGTGACTGATCGACCCGGAGCACGAGCGCGCCGGCGCCCGTGAGCTCCACCTGAGCGATCGCCGGATCCGTCTCGAGCATCGCGCGGCCACGGACCTCGCCGCCGCCGGCCACCCGGATCAGCTCCACCCCGTTGGCGCCGTCATGATCGGCGATCACGAAGCCATCGCCATCCCGAGCGATCGAGAGCGCATTGGGCTGAGCGCCGTGAAGGACGATCGGCTCACGCGTGCCATCCAGCCGGGGCCACAGCCGGATCGCCCCGTGCTGATCCGCCGAGACCGCGGCCTGGCCATCCGCCGTGATCGCCACGTGGGTGATCGTCGAGCCGTGCGTCGCCGTCACCGGCGGGAGGCTGCGAGGCAAGGTCGCGGAAGCGGCCGGAACCTTTGCCGGCGGGCCCTCGTCGTGGGTCGTGCCGCTGCCACATGCGGCGACGACCAGGCACAAGTGCAGGCGCACGTGGTTACCAACGCACGATCCCATGGTGATGTTCTAGTGATCTCCGTTACCCGAGTCGTTCTAGACGTTTCGCTCCCAATGAACTTTTAAATAGCGCGATCGCTTTCTCCGAAATTGTTGTTGAGCGCCCTCGCCGTGAATGGTCAAACGGGAGGCGCGCGGCACGGGAAGTGTGGCCGCGGGGAGGTAGTAAGGATGTCGCAGGTCGGTACCGTGAAGTGGTTCAACGATGCCAAGGGCTACGGCTTCATCAGCCGGGCGGATGATGGCAAGGACGTGTTCGTCCACTACTCGTCGATCACCGGGGAGGGGTTTCGCACCCTCAACCAGGGTCAGACCGTCGAGTACGAGGAGTCCAACGGGCCCAAGGGCCTGTTCGCCGCGAAGGTCCTGAAAGCGACCTGAGCGATTGGCCCGAACGGCCCAAGCTGCACAATCTGCGCGACCCGAACCTCAGCGAGCGAGCTGGGTTGCCCGGTAGTCACCGGACTTGGTGCGGGTCAGCACCACAGCGAAGGCCTCCTTGGCCGTCCGGACCTGGAGCACCAGGTTGCCTTCGGGCAGAGCAGCGCTCCCATTGGAATACTCCGCGGGAGTCAGGAGCTTCCAGTCCTTCATCGGACCGGACTCGACGACGAGGCCGCTGTACATGTCCTTGAGATCCGCCGTGGTCTCGGCCGCGACCTTGCCGCCCGCATAGAACGGCACGGTGGAGTACTTCACCAGCTTGTCGACCGAGGCGGTCGCGAACGCCGAGACCCAGAGGTTGGCGGCGAACAGCGCCTCCTTGTCGGTCACGGTCGAGACCGGGTTCACGCGATCGTTGGCGTGCCCGTCGTCGGGCGTCACCGCCTTGCCCTCCGCCGGGCGCGGCTTCTTACCCGGCAGCTTCGCGGTGTTGCGGACCATGGCACCGTCGTCGAGCACGCCGGCGCCGCCGTCATCGGGCACCTCGGTGAGGATGTACGGCTCGACGTTGAACGTGCCGCACTGCCGCCAGTTCCGGTAGAAGCCCCAGCGCAGGTAGATCCTGCCATCGACGGAGCGGATCGCCTCGGGCGTGGCGTCATACGGCGCCGAGGACAGGACCGTGTCCACCGCGGCCACATCGAACTCGGTTTTGCCCGAGGTCTTCACGATCGTGACCTTGTGCAGCGTGCCGTCCGGGTTCACCGAGATCTCGAGGTTGGTCCACAGGTCGGGATTGTTGAGCGGATAGTCCGCGCTCTTGTCGTCGAGCTGCTCGAGGAACCCAAAGCCCCACAGCTCGTGGATCCGGCGGTGCATCCGCGCGACGTAGAGCGCGTATGGATGAGCGCGCGTCTTGAGCGCGGTCTGATTGCCCGGCCGCACGTCGGGGACGAAGTTCTCGAGCGAGCTCTTGACCGCGTCGAGCTTGCGCTCCCACCGCCCTTTCTTGCTCGACATCTTGCGCGCCGCGACCTGGCGCTCGTCGTCGATCTTCTCCTTGCCCATGATCCGCTCGTAGTCCTGGAACGACAGCGGTGAGTTGATCCCCGGCGCACCCTTCTTGCCGATCTTCCGGCCATCGCGCTGGTCCTGGATCGCGCCGCGCCCACCGATGCCGCGCATCGAGAGCAGGCCCGGCTCCTTGTCACCCGTGCCTTCGTCGCCCTTCTCACCACCCTCGCCGACGATCACGCCCTGGGCCGCGAGCTCCTTGCCCGAGTGATCGGTGTCCTTGATGCGCTCGTCCGTGGTCGCCTGGGTCTCCTCGAGCTGACGGGTCTTGTCCTCGGGGCCGCCGACCTCCGTCGACTTGGTGTCGTCGTTCTCGCGCGACGCCACGGCCTTGCCCTCGGACTCCTTGTCGAGGTTGGTCTGCGTCGCGCGCGTCTCCTCGGCGACGTCGCGGTTCTTGTCGGAGAGCGCCTTCGCATCGTCGGGCGCCTTGTCCTTGACGTTCTTGTCGTCCTTGACCTCGACCATCACCATGTTCGGCGGCGGGGTCGGCGGCGGCGCCTGCTTCTCCTGGGGAGGAGGAGGCGGCGGTGGAGGAGGAGGCGGCAGCATCGGCGGCGGCACGGCCTTGGGCGGCGGTGCGAGCGCGACCTCGAGCGCCTTGTCCTCGAGCTTCTCTGGATCGATCGGCGGCGGGGGTGGCGTGGGCGCGATCGGCTTGATCAGCGCCTCGATCTGCTTGTCGTCGGCAAACGCGACGTCGATCACCTTGGGCTGCGCGCCGAACTCCGCCGCGACGTCGGTGTCCGCGCCGATCGTCAGCGAACAGTCATTGGCATCGCCCGCCGCGGCCGCGGTCACCACGTCCTCATGCTCGTGCAGGCAGGCGGCGAGCGGATCGCCGAGATAGCGCTGCAGAGGTTTGGGGGTCCGCATCGGATACTGCGCGTAGCCGCCGAACGTCGCGAGGTCGCCCAGCACCGCGGTCAACCTGACCTGGGTCCCCGCGGGCACCTCGATGCTGCACCGCGGACCCTCCACGAGCCGGGTCGCAGAGGGTGGCTCGTGCATCCGCCCGACCAGGTTGCGAACGTAACTCGCGACCGCGGTGAGCCGGGTCGACACGCTGGCGTCCTCCAGCCCGCCAAGCTCGTCCTCCCTGGGAGCGCACCGCAGCATCGGCGTGGTGTCGCCGACCCGGGTGACCAGCACCTGCCCCTGACCCTCCCCAACCAGCCGGATCGTCAGCGACGGGATCGGGGGTGGCCGGGTCGCTTCATACGTAATGAAAGCGGTGCCTTGCGCCGTCGCGGAGGCGAACAGTGCCGGAGCGAGCAGCCAGCTGCTGCGATATGCGCGTTTCCGACGAGCCACCGGGTGTTCAGTTTGACATACGAACCAGCGATTGGTTGGCTCGTTTTGGCTGGCACGACCTGCGGAAATGTCCGGTCACACGCGAGGTCCGAGCCTCAGCCGGGACAGCCCCGGCGGGCCTCCGGCTCGGCGGCAAAATGAGCCGAAATGGGCTAGAGCTTGCGGTAGACGCCGACGACGATCCCGATGATGTCGACCGACTTGAAGTCCGACCGACGCACGATGATCGGCGTCATGTTGGAGTTCGCCGGCTGGAACCGGATCCGGTCGCCCTCCGGGTAGTACCGCTTCACGGTGGCCTCACCCTCGATCATCGCCACCACGATGTCCCCAGCCGCGGCGCTCGGGGTCTTCTTCACGAACACGTAGTCTCCGTCGAAGATGCCGTCATCGATCATCGACTCGCCGACGATCCGCAGGCCGAACACCTCGCGGTGACCGCCGATCAGCACGCGATCGACGCGCACGGTATCGGTGGCGTTCTCGACCGCGAGGATCGGCACACCCGCCGCCACGCGCCCGAGGATAGGGATCTCGGCCATGTCGTCATCGTGTGCAGCCGCGATCACCTCGACGTTGCCGGTCCCCATCGCCGCCCCGCGCCGCAGCGGGACGACCTCGCCACTCCCGTCCGGCAGGATCGGGCGCATCGCGCGGGACTTCAGGTCCTCCCGGCGGAGGTGACCCTTCTTCTCGAGCGCCTTCAGATGGTCATTCA
>JAYVRN010000096.1:0-8199 GCA_043776275.1 Myxococcales bacterium
GGTTCTCGTCGGGGAAGTGCAGGAACCGGCTCGGCACGCCTTTGCGCTGGAGTGCGGTGAACGTCGACATGCCCTGCGTCTCGACGACTCGAAAATCGAGCCCGCCGTGAACGACCAGCGTCGGCGTCTTCCAGTTCTTCACCAGCTCGACCGGGCTGTGCTTGGTGTAGCCATCGCCTTTATCCCACGGCACGCCGCCGTGGTCCCACTCGGGGAACCACAGCTCCTCGGTGTCGAAGTACGCCATGCGCTCGTCGAGGTTGCCGTCGTGGCAGACCAGGGCCTTGAAGCGATCGGTGTGGCCGTTGATCCAGTTGATCATGTAGCCGCCGTACGAGGCGCCGAGGGCCGCGGCGCGTGAGCCATCCAGCCACGGGAACTTCGCGAGCGCGGCGTCGAGGCCGAGCATCAGATCGTCGAACGGTGCGCCGCCCCAATCGCCGTTGATCGCATCGGTGAACGCCTGGCCATACCCGGTGGAGCCGTGGAAATCGATGAACACGGCGCCGAAGCCCGCGCCCGCATAGACCTCCGGGTTCCAGCGGTAGTGGAAGTGATCGCCGAAGCTGCCCTGCGGGCCACCGTGGATCAGGAACGCGATCGGGACCTTGCCGCCGGTGAAGCCCGCGGGCTTGATCGCGAAGCCATAGACCGTGTCGCCCTTCGCGCCCTTGAACGAGAACTGCTCGAAGGCTCCCCAGGTGATGGCCTTCACGCGCTCGTCGTTGAGGTGGGTGAGCTGCCGGGCATCGGTGCCATCGCGCTTCACCGAGTACAGCTCCACCGGCGAGGTCAGCGTGTCGCGCGTGTAGACCACGCGGTCCCCGGCGCCCTGTGGCGAGTTGTTCGTCCCTTTCTCGGTCAGCATCTTCGCCGTGCCGGTGGCCACATCGATCGCGAACAGCGCGTGGCTCCCCACGTTGTCGGCGTCGGTGAAGATCGTCTTGCCATCGGCGGACCAGGTCACGCTGCCGGCCGATCGGTCCCACGCCTCGGTCACCACGCGGGTCTTGCGTGTGGCCAGCTCGATCACGCTGATCCGCTGGCGATCGTTCTCGTAGCCCGCGCGCTTCATCTGCGTCAGCGCGAGCCACTTGCCGTCGGGCGAGTAGGCCGGGTTGAGGTCATAGCCCGGGTTCGTGGAGGTGATGTCCACCGGCTTGCTCTTCCCATCCGCGGGGACGAGGAACACGTTGGTGTTGGTCTGCCAGGCGTTCTGCTTGCCGGAGGCCCGCGCGACGAACGCGACCTCCTTGCCATTGGGAGAGATCGAGATCTCCTCCATGCCGCCGTACGGATGGGTCGGCGAATCGGTGAGCTGGCCCGGCGTCAGGTCCTTCGCGCTCTCGGGCCCCATCGGCTCGAACAAGAACAGGTGAGAGAACTTGCCGTCCTCCCACTGGTCCCAGTGGCGGAATAGCAGGTTGTCGTAGGTCTGCGCCTTGACCTTGGACTTGTCCTTGGCCTCGTCCCGCTTCGCGGTCTCGGCGAGCGACTTGGCGTCGGGATAGACGTCGATCGCGAGCAGCAGCCGGCGCCCATCCGGGAACACCGTGAAGCCGTTCACATCGAGCGGGAGCTTGGTGACCTGCTCGGCCTCGCCGCCGGCGATCGCGATCCTCCACACCTGCGCGCTGCCCGAGCGCGGGGAGACGAAGTAGACGTACTTGCCATCGGGAGACCACCGCGGATCGCTGTCGTTCTCGGGGTGCGAGGTCAGCCGCCGCGGGTTCGCGCCGTCGGCTCCCACGAGCCAGACATCGAGGCGGCCGCGGTTCGCCTCCATGTCCGTGTCACGCACGGTGAAGGCGACGAGCTTGCCGTCAGGCGAGACACGCGGATCGCCGACCCGCTGCATCGCGAGCATGTCCTCGATCGTGAGGCCCTTGGCGGAGGCGGACTGGGTTGCGAGCGCGACGCCGAACAGCGCGAGAGCGAGCTTCATAGGCGACGCAGTATTCGCCAGCGGCGGTTGGCGTCAAACGGTTATCGACGGAAAACCGTGTGTCCCACGGGTCGCGGTACAGTGGGGCCGGTGGACCGTCCGCTCGAGATCGGGGTCGTCGGAGCGGGCACGGCCGGCTCCGCCTGCGCGATCCTGCTCGCGCGCGCCGGGCATCGCGTCACGGTGCTCGAGTGCGTGGCCGATCCGCGGCCGATCGGCGCTGGGATCACGCTGCAACCCACCGGGCAGCTCGCGCTCGCGCGGCTCGGTCTGCTCGAGGCGGTGGAGGCGCGCGGCGCGCGGATCGATCGCCTGACCTGCAGGCGTCGCAACGGCAAGATCCTCGTCGATCTCCCCTACGCCGACATCGACCCTCGGCTCTATGGGCTCGGCATCCACCGCGGCGTGCTGTTCGAGACCCTGTTCGCCGCGGCGCGCGCCGCCGGGGCGAACCTTCAGTGCGGCGTCAAGATCGTCCGCAGCGAGCTCGCCGGCCGCACGCGCACGTTGATCGACGAGACCGGTGAGCGCCACGGGCCGTTCGATCTCGTGATCGCCGCCGATGGCTCGGTCAGCGAGCTCCACTCCGAGGCCCGACGCGTGCGCACGAAGCCGTACCCCTGGGGCGCGCTGTGGGTGGTCGTCGACGATCCTGGCTTCGCGCCGACGCGCACGCTGCACCAATCGGTGGATGGCGCCCGCCACCTTCTCGGGTTTCTCCCCACCGGCATGGCCCCGGGGAGCGAGACGCCGATCGTCAGCATGTTCTGGAGCCTGCGGGTCGACAGGCTCGAGGCGTGGCGTGCCGCCGGCCTCGCGGCGTGGCGCGAGGAGGTGCTGCGCCTCGATCCACGGGCAGAGCCGATCCTCGACACGCTGCACGATCTCGAGCCCGTGCTGTTCAGCCGCTATCGCGATGTGGCGATGTCACCGTGGCACGCGGACCGCATCGTGTTCCTCGGCGATGCCGCGCATGCGATGAGCCCGCAGCTCGGTCAGGGCGCCAACCTCGCGCTCGTCGATGCGGTCACCCTCCCCGATGCGATCGCCGCTTCGCCCGACGATGTCCCGCGTGCCCTCCTCGCGTACACGGAGGCGCGCCGCCGCCACCTCGGGTTCTATCAGTTCGCCACGCGCGCGCTGACGCCGCTGTTCCAGAGCGATTCGCGGATGCTCGGGTGGATGCGTGACCTCGTGTTCCCGCATAGCCGGTGGTTTGGCTACTTCCGCCGGCGGATGGTCCGCTGCATGGTGGGGGCCGATCGTGGCCTGTTGCGCGCCCCGATGCCCCTCCCGCTGGCCCTACCGGCGGCCGATCTGCAGCCGATCCGGCGGTAGGTCTCGGGCGTACTATCGAGAGGTGACGACGACGGGTGCGAGGGGGACTCCTTCCGGGGGAGCGCAGGCGCAGGAGCGGATCCGTCTCCACCAGCACGCCTCCGAGATCATGCGTGCGCGCAGCGTGCTGGTCGCCGCGTGCAGCCTGTGGCTGGTGTGCGGCGCAGGGCTCGATCTCGCGACGCACAGCCAGATCGGCACGGGCTCGCTCGCCTACGTCCTCACGATCCGGTTCGTGACCTCAGCGTTCCATCTCGCCGTGATCCTGCCGCTGTACCGCTCGCCCCTGCCCGATCCGAAGACGGCCTTCGCGCTCGCGGCCTCGGTGTTCCCGATCACGTCGCTCGCGCTGACGCTGATCGCCACACACCAGGGC
Organism: Myxococcales bacterium; assembly: GCA_043776275.1. Taxonomy (GTDB): domain Bacteria; phylum Myxococcota_A; class Polyangia; order Haliangiales; family Haliangiaceae; genus JABFXX01. The sequence goes on from JAYVRN010000096.1 coordinate 3,660, forward strand.
GGCTTGACCTCGCCGTACGTCACCGCGGTGTTCGTGATCGTCATGGGCCATACGATCTCGTGGCCGATGCCGTGGCAACGCGGTGCGCTGTGGGCCGGGATCTCGGCGCTGATCTATCCGGTCGGCCTCCTGATCGCCACGCGGTTCGACGATCAGATGGCGGCGCAGCTACACGATGGTGCGAGCCTGGCGGTGTTCGGGATCTATACGTCGGTCGTCGGTGCCGGTGCGATCGTCGCGGTGTGGGGAGGCCACGTCACCTGGTCGCTGCGCCAGAGCGTGTTCGAGAGCCGCAAGCTCGGGCGCTATCGCCTGCTCCGGAGGATCGGCCGTGGCGGCATGGGCGAGGTCTGGCGCGCCGAGGATCGCGCGCTGCGCCGGAGCGTGGCGCTCAAGATCCTGTCGCCGGAGCATGGCCGCAAGCCCTCGCGGGTGGCGCGGTTCGAGCGAGAGATCCAGGCGACCGCATCGATCACCCATCCGAACGTGGTCCGCATCCACGACTGGGGCGTCACCGATGACGGCGTCTGGTACTACGCGATGGATCTGCTCGAAGGCGCCGACCTCGGCTCGGTGGTCAAGCGCGCCGGGCCACTGCCGCCGGCGCTCGCCCTCGAGCTGTTCATCCCCGCCGGGCGCGGCCTCGCGGAGGCGCACCGGATGGGCGTGATCCACCGCGATCTCAAGCCCGGCAACCTGTTCGTGGTGGCACCCAAGGGCGAGCCCGTGCGGCTCGAGCTCCTCGATTTTGGGATCGCCCGGATCGGCGACGATGATGCCGAGCTCACCCAGGCCGGCGCGATCATGGGCACCCCGGGCTTCATGGCGCCCGAGATCGTCGCCGGTGCACCGGGCAACGTCCGCTCCGACATCTATGGCCTCGCCGCGGCGATCTACTTCGCCCTCACCGGCTCCACCCCGCGGGACGCGAGCCACGCGCCGGTGTCCGAGCTGATCGCGGGGATCCCCGTCGGCCTCGACGATGCCCTGGTCCGCGCTCTCGACGAGGATCCCTCGCGCCGGTTCGAATCGATTGACGAGCTGGCGAACGCGCTGGCCAAGGTCGACCTGGCCTGGACCGGCAGCTGGCCGATCGATCGCGACAACTCGGCCCCCCCGACCACCACCGACGATCCCACGGTGGATCCCGAGGCCTCCGCGACGCAGGCCGAGGGGCCGAGGAACCGCGGCTCGCGCCCGGTGCTCGAGTCCGAGCTGGACTGACGTGGTGGACCGACGAGCTGGACTGACGAGCCACTCTCGAGGCGCGTGCTACGGTCCCCGGGTGAAGATCACGATCCGCTACTGCAACTCTTGAGGCTACAAGCCCAAGGCCGCCCGGGTGGCGGCCCAGTTGAAGCAAGACCTCGGCGTGATCGCCGATCTCACGGTCGGGAGCTCGGGCGAGTTCACCGTCTGGGTCGATGATCAGAAGGTCGCCGAGAAGACCTGGCGCGGCTTCCCCGATCCAGACGACGTGGTCGACGCTGTACGCGACGCCACCCCGCCCGCCTGAAGGCAGCGCGTGGCGGTGGATGGAGGTGGGGGGTCCCGGGACCTGCTCACGGGCGTGCGCGCTTCCCGTAAGGATTGTGGTGCCCCCGACAACTGCGGTGCGCGACTCGTGCACCGACCTGCTCAGATCTGGGTCAAACGGCCCGTGATCTCACGGCACAACGGGTGCAACTCGCCCGCTCCGTGCGAACCCTCATCAGCTCCCTGTTCCTCACGACGGTCCTGGCCTCGAGCGCGTGCATGGTTGGAGAAGACGAGGCGCTCGATGCGACCTCCGGCGTCAGCGTGACGACGATCGGACGCGGCCTGACGGGATGTCGTGGAAAGGCCTCCTCGTCGGTCCCCGCGAACGGCAAGTACGTCATCACCACGTTCGGCGGGCCGGGCGATCACCAGTCGATGTCGTGCGGTGGCTATGCGGATGGCAGCGGGTGGTACGCCGCCTCGCGCCAGCGCTACGGCTGTGGCGCCAAGCTGCAGGTCACCGCGAACGGCAAGTGCGTCGTCGTCGAGGCCCAGGACTACGGCCCGGATGTCTGCGTGGAGAACGCCGCCGGGATGCCGATCCTCGATGTGTCGCCCAAGGTGTCGCGCGCGCTGTTCAACCTTTCGGGTGCCGGCTGGAGCGACCACGAGGTGGTGGCCGTCGAGGAGGTCGCCGCGGCCACGCCGCTGGGGCCGTGCACCACCGAGGCCGAGCCCCCCGCCGGCGGTGGTGGCGCTGGCGGTGGAACCACGCCCCCGGCCGCGACGTCGTGCATGTCGGAGACGCTCGATCGCGAGGTCGCGCAGGGCACGTGCGTGCAGTCCGCCGCTGACGCCGTCTGGTACTCGTGCTCCGCGGGCGCGTGGGTGGCGAAGAGTGGGACCGCGGGCTGCGCGGCGACCTATGGGTTCTGCGACTCGGCGACCCTCGGCGAGGCGGTCGCGCCCCGCACCTGCGTGCAGGCGCGCTCGAACAGCACCTGGTACCAGTGCAACGGTCAGGGCTGGGTCGCTCCGGTCGATGTGACGGCGCAGACCGGCGCGCTCGGCACGTGCTCGTCGATGCATCCGCTGTGAGCCTCGCGAAGCTCCGTGCGCTCGTGAGTCAGGGCTGAGCGCCGAGGAGCTTCATCAGCTCCTCCTCGCCGATCACCGTGACGCCGTGCTTCTGAGCGGCGTCGAGCTTGGTCTTGCCGGTGTCCGCGCCCGCCACGAGGTAGTCGGTCTTCTTGCTGACCGAGCCCGCGACCTTACCACCGGCGAGCTCGATCTTCTTCTGTACGTCGGCGCGCGCCTGGGTCAGAGTCCCGGTGACCACCAGCGTCTTGCCGGTGAACGGCCCCTGGGTGATCTCGACGACGGGCTCCTCGGGATCCACGCCACGCGCGGCGAGCTTGTCGAGCACCGCGGCCACGTGCGGATCGCGGAGGAACTTGTCGACGTTCGCGGCCACCACCTCGCCGATCCCATCGATCTCGTGGAGCTCGGCGACGAACGCCTCCGCGTCCTTGGCGGCGCACGCCGCGCGCAGCGCCGAGAGCTTCCGATACTTCTGCGCGATCGGCTTGGCGAGCACCGTGCCGACGTTCGTGATCCCGAGCGCGCCGAGCAGCCGCGCGAACGTGGCGGCGTCCTTGGCCGTGGCGATCGCCTTCACGAGGTTCTGCGCGGACAGCTGGCCGAACCGCTCGAGCCCGAGCAGCTGCGGGACGGTGAGATCGAATAGATCGGCGACGTCCTTGACCAGCCCGGCCTCGACCACCGCGACCACGACCTTCTCGCCCAGGCCATCGATGTTCATCTGATGCCGCGAGGCGAAGAACTCGATCGCGCCGAGCAGCTGCGCGTCGCAGCCGAGCCGGTTCGGGCACATCAGCGCCACCCGGCCCTCCTCGCGCTCGAGAGCGCTCTTGCAGAACGGGCACTCGGTCGGCGGCACGAACGCCGGGCCCGGTCCCTTCTCGCGGACCTCGAGGATCTCCGGAATGATCTCGCCGGCCTTCTGGATCAGCACGCGGTCGCCCTTGCCGAGCCCGAGCCGCGCCACCTGATCCCAGTTGTGGACGGACGCGCGGGACACCGTGGTCCCCGAGACGTCGACGGGATCGAGGATCGCCACCGGGGTCACGGTCCCGGTGCGACCCACGTTGATCTCGAGATCGCGCAGCACGGTGGTCACCTGCCGCGCGGGGAACTTGTACGCGATCGCCCAGCGCGGAAACTTCGCGGTGGTCCCGAGCGCGGTCCGCATCGCGAAATCATCGACCTTGACCACCAGCCCATCGACCTCGTACGGCAGGGCATCGCGTCGATCGCGCCACGAGTGCACGGCCGCGATCAGCTCCTCCCACGTTCGCGCCGACGAGTTCTCCGCATTGGTCGGCAGTCCGAGCCGCCGCAGCAGCTCCAGCGACGCCAGGTGCCCGGATGCGTACTGCTCGCCGTCCACCACCTCGTACAGGATCGTCCGCATCGGTCGCTTGGCCACCTCGCGCGGATCTTGCTGCTTGATCGAGCCCGCGGCGGTGTTGCGCGGGTTCTTGAACAGCTCCTCGCCAGCCTCCGCGCGCGCCACGTTGATCGCCTCGAACTCCGCCTTGGTCATGTAGATCTCGCCGCGCACGACGATCGATCGCGGCTCGCGCAGCTTCATCGCCACGCCCTTGACCATCTTGACGTTCGCCGTGACGTCCTCGCCGATCCGGCCATCGCCGCGCGTGGCCCCGAGCGTGAGGAGACCGTCCTTGTACGAGAGCTCGATCCCGAAGCCGTCGATCTTCGGCTCGACCGAGAACACCGGCAGGTCACCGTCGAGCCCCTTGACCACGCGATCGTAGAACGCGCGCAGGTCCTCCTCGTCGTAGCTGTTGTCGAGCGAGAGCATCGCCACCGGCCGCGTGACCTTCGGGAACTCCGAGATCGGTGCGTGGCCCACCCGCTGGGTGGGTGACCAGGCCACGACCCAGTCCGGATGTTCGGCTTCGATCGCGATCAGCCGCTTGTTGAGCTGGTCGTACTCGACGTCGCTGACGGTGGGCGC
>JAYVRN010000097.1:0-8185 GCA_043776275.1 Myxococcales bacterium
GGCATCCAGTACGACACGACGATCAATGACTGGCACCCGTGCATCAACACGGCCCGGATCAACGCGTCGAACCCGTGCTCCGAGTACATGTTCCTCGACAACTCGGCGTGCAACCTCGCGTCGCTCAACCTCCGCCGCTTCCAGCGCGCGGACGGTGACCTCGATCCGGAGTCGTTCCGTCGCGCCTGCGCCACCACGCTCACGGCGATGGAGATCATCGTCGACAACTCGGCGTACCCCACCGCACAGATCGGCGAGAACTCGTACAAGTACCGCCCGCTGGGCCTCGGCTTCGCGAACCTCGGCGCGCTCCTCATGTCGCGCTCACTCCCGTACGACTCGGAGCCCGGCCGCGCGTACGCCGCGGCGATCACCGCCCTCATGTGTGGCGAGGCGTATCGCCAGTCCGCCCGGATCTCGGCGGATGCCACCGGTCCGTTCGCCGGCTACCAGGACAACGAGACCCCGTTCCTCAAGGTCATGCGCAAGCACCGCGCTGCATGTGACCGCGTGGACACCGCGCTCGTGCCGTACGATCTGATGCAGGCCGCGAAGGACGCCTGGGACGGCGCCATCGAGCTCGGCACCAAGTACGGCTTCCGCAACGCGCAGACGACGGTCCTCGCCCCCACCGGCACGATCGCCTTCCTCATGGACTGCGACACCACCGGCGTCGAGCCGGACATCGCGATCGTCAAGTACAAGCGCCTGGTCGGCGGCGGCCTCATCAAGATCGTCAACCAGACGATCCCCGAAGCCCTGACCAACCTCGGGTACTCCGCCAAGGAAGTCGAGGCCATCATCGGCCACATCGATGCCACGGACACGATCGAGAACGCGCCGCACCTCAAGGACGAGCACCTCCCGGTGTTCGACTGCGCCTTCCGCTCGTCGAATGGCACGCGCTCGATCCACTACATGGGTCACCTCCGCATGATGTCGGCGGTCCAGCCGTTCCTCTCGGGAGCGATCTCGAAGACCGTCAACCTCCCCACGGACTGCTCCGTCGAGGACATTGAGGACGCGTACATCCAGGCCTGGAAGATGGGCCTCAAGGCCATCGCGGTCTATCGCGACGGCTGCAAGCGTACGCAGCCGCTGTCGATGAACCTCAAGCAGGCGACGTCGAACGGTTCGCAGTCGCCGATCCAGGCGATCGCTGCCGCCGCCGCGCACATCGATCCGCTCGAGTTGCTCGCTCCCGAAGAGCGTCGCCTGGTCGAGGCTCTCCGCGTCCGCAAGTCGCGCGTCCCGGGTCCGCCGATGGCGAACCGGTACAAGCTGCCGGACGAGCGCGCCTCGTTCACGCACAAGTTCTCGATCGGTGGCCACGAGGGCTACATCACGACCGGCATGTACGAGGACGGCTCGCCGGGCGAGATCTTCGTGCGCATGGCGAAGGAAGGCTCGGTCATCGCCGGCCTGATGGATTCGTTCGCCACCTCGATCTCGCTGGCGCTCCAGCACGGCGTGCCGCTGCACGTCCTGATCGAGAAGTTCAAGGGCACCCGCTTCGAGCCCTCGGGCTTCACCGGCAACCAGGAGATCCCGATCGCGACGTCGATCATGGACTACCTGTTCCGCTGGCTCGCGATCCGGTTCCCGGTCGATGGCTCGCCCGGCATCTCGGAGCGCCACCCGGCCGCGCGCCAGTCGCAGCTCGACCTGCCGAAGATCCCGCTGCTGTCGAAGGACTTCATCGCGATCGAGGTCAAGGGCGGAGACGCCGCGCCGATCGCCGTCGAGGTCAAGGACCGCGCGTGGGTGCAGGAGACGGACGCTCCGCCGTGTCACGAGTGCGGGACGCTGATGGTGCGCAACGGCGCGTGCCACAAGTGCCCGAACTGCGGCTCGACGAGCGGCTGCTCGTAAGCACGCGAACGTTGTAGAGGCAGGGCCTGCTGACGAGAGTCAGTGGGCCTTTGTCGTTGGGCAACGGAAACGGCGACACCGGCGACGTGGTCGTCGGAACGCTCTTCCAGGCGAGTACGATCAGCAACACTCGGTTTGCGTACTCCTGCCGGGCGGAGATTCCAACACCGGGCTCAGCATCGCGAAACTACGTAGCGTTCGCGGCACCATATAGCGGCGGCTTCATGCAGCTCCGGACGAACACCGAGGCAGACATTGTCACCGTCACCGGGGGGCCTACCGCAACGTCGTCCTCGTTGCAGATGGTGAAGGGGTTCACAGCACGCTTCCGGTTTCCTTCCGAGCAGAACTCGCGGGTGACCATCGGGTACGAAGAGGGTGGCAGCATTCGACTCGCTCGGAACGCCGACGTGAATCCATTCTTCTGTGGCAACGACGGCTTCACCACCGCGAGCGTTTGCTCGGCAAGTGCGCCAATCAAGATCGGCTCCGTTACCATCGACGGCGGGAACCCCCACAACTACAACATGGAAATAAAACTCGTTGGTGGCGGTGGACGAGCCTTGCTCAACTGCAACATCGAGAGCGGGTGCCCGGCGACGACCGTTGGCACGAACCTCACGGTCAACTGTGCCGACAACGAAGGTTTCATGCCCTGAGTGCTGCCTCGCGTAGCAGATGGCTCACGATCTCGGGGCGAAATCTCGATGCCCTCGGGGGCGATTTCTGAGAGGCTATGTTGATGGTTCGGTCTGCGGTGCTGGTCGGGCTCCTCGCGTGTGTTGGCTGCGACGGTGAGAGCATCTGCGGAGAGCTGACGCTCGACCTCGGTGCGGATGCGGCCGCGTATCCAGCGAGCACGGGGATCGGCTGCGAGATGGAGCATGGCGGCTGGTGGGACCGGAAGAAGGACGAGGCGGGGATCCTGTTCTCGTCGTCGGACCTGCCGGTGGATGCGCACGTCACGGCGGTGATGGCGCTCTCGATGGTGCAACCCGGCGTGACATTGAACGTGCCGTGCGGGGTTGCAGGAGAGGCGTACACCAAGGACGCCAAGAATCAGGCGTTCTTGACGAGCGGCACGATCACGGTGGTGCGAGATCTTGGCATCGACGAGAAGGCCAAGGCGCACGTGTTCCAGGTGAAGTGGGATCTCGAGTGGCTCGGCAGCGGCACCTATCGATCGACGGGCGAGAGCAGCGTGTGGTTCGCGGCCATCGGCGCGCTCTGACCTCGCGGAAGGTCGAGCTCAGGCCAGCGTGAAGGGCTTGCGGTAGCCCTTCGGCCACAGCACCTTGAGCGAGCGTCCGCGTCGCGTGGCGATCACCGCGCCGGCGAGCTTCTTGGCCTTGCGCAGATCCGCGACGATCGGCTTCACCGCGAGCTCGGGATCCACGACATCGCACACCATGTTCAGCGTGTTGCGGCCGAACTCGCCGCGATCACAGGCGCCGTTGCCGATCCAGCCGAGGCAGTTGTTGAGGAGGGCATAGACCTCCTCGCGGAACACCATGCCATCCACATGCGAGAACGCGTCGAGCGGGTACTGCACCACGAGGAGCAGATACTCGCTCGGGTCGATCGGCGCGTAGCCGGCGGCGAGAGGCACCTGCGCGTAGCGCTTGATCGCGGCCTTTTCGGTCTCCCGCGGATTCATCGGCTCCTTGTTGACGCGTCCCCAGTGCCCGAGCAAGCCGGTGTGGACCCACAGCTTGGTGTTCCGCTTCCAGGCCTCCCAGTAGTGCACGCGGCCGCGGATCGTCTTGTAGAGCTTCTGAGCCGGGGACGTACTCACGGGTGCCGGCAGCCTACGCTTCGCCGGCGAGGGCCACCAGGTTACTGGCGGGAGCAGGTCTGGTGAAAGCACTGCGACGCACGCGCACAGTCCCAGTCCGTGGTGCATCCGGAGCCGTCGGGGACGTGACCGGCGAGGGCGAGATAACAGGCGTCGGCATAGTCGTAGCTGTCGGCGAACAAGGTGGCGCAGGTCGTGGGGATCCCGGGGCTTGCGAGGCAGGCGGCGGCACTCCCGGGGTCGAAGCTGATCCGGCCCACGGCGACCGCGGCGGCAACCGTCGCCCGCGCGAGGTAGTCCCGGTCGGTGACCAGGCAGTCGTTCGGGTCAGTTCCCCACTCGGTGTCGAAGGTGTCCGCGGCGGTCACGGGGTACTGCGGCTTGCACGCGAACGCCTGCGCGCACTCGAGGGCGACCAGGTGCTCGATGAAGGTCTGCGGGGTCAACAACGCGATCGGAGCATCGCCGGGGATCTCGGCTGCGTCGGGTCCGAGGCCGGTCGGCGGCGAACGCTCGGGAGCCGTGAACCCGCAGCCGACGAACAGCGAACACAGGAGGGCGACGCGCATGACAAGAGCGTCAGCAACCGGAGGGCCAGGGGGGAGCGGGGCCAACTGGCCGGATCTCGGCGGCCTCGTCGGCGTCGGTGAGTTCTCCAAGACGCAGCGCTGGGCGCGTTCGGCCCGGCGACGACGAACCTCTCGCGGAGGGGTATCATCCAGCGATGACCGACACCGGGCGGGCGATCATGACGCTGTTCACCCCGCAGGGGCGCGAGGATCCGTATCCGCTCTATGCCCAGCTCCGCGAGACGGCGGCGGTGCTGAAGACGCCGTTCGGTGGCTGGATGGTGACGCGGTACGAGCCGGTGGATCGCGTGCTACGGAGCTCGGCGTTCCGCACACCGCGTGGCTTTCGCGAGGCCAACGATCCCGCGGGGCCGCCGCGCATGGACCCGAACGGGATGCTCACGCTCCACCGCAGGCACTGGCTGCTGTTCCAGTCCGGTGACGCGCACACGCGCCTGCGCAAGCTGATCATGAAGGTGTTCACGCCGCGTGCGGTGCGTGCACTGGTGCCACGCGTCGAGAGCCTGGTCACGGAGCTGCTGCGGCCCGCGCTCGAGCGCGGATCGATGGAGGTGATCTCCGAGCTCGCCTATCCGCTGCCCGCCACCGTGATCTGCGAGCTGCTCGGGATCCCGGCCGAGGATCGCGAGCGCAATCGCGCGTGGGCCGCGGTCGCCGCGGCGACGGTCGATCTACAGACGTGCAGCGATGCACAGCTCGCCGCCGCGGAGGTGTCGATGCGCGAGTGGGACGCGTACATCCGCGAGCTGCTCGCCACGCGGCGGAAGCAGCCGGCGGGTGCGCTGCTCGATGACATGCTGGCCGTCGAGGATGAGGGGCTACGGTTGACCGAGGACGAGATCGCGGCCAATGCCACGTTCCTGTTCCTCGCCGGTCACGAGACCACCACCAACCTGATCGGTAACGGGCTGTACGCACTTCTGCGCCACCCCGCGCAGCTCGCCGCGCTCTACGCCACGCCGAGCCTCGTCGAGAATGCGATCGAGGAGCTCCTGCGCTTCGATTCGCCGGTGCAGTTCGCGCCGCGCGTGGCGCTCGAGCCCATCGAGATCGAGGGCGTGCAGCTGGAGCGCGAGATCCCGATCGCGCTCATGCTCGCCTCAGCCAATCGCGATCCGCGTCGCCACGATCGGCCCGACGAGCTCGATGTGGCGCGCGCGGACCCCAAGCCACTGTCGTTCGGCGGCGGTGCGCACTACTGCGTGGGCGCAGCGCTCGCACGGCTCGAGGCGCAGCACGCATTCGCCGCGCTCGTCGCCTCCACGCGCGGGATCGGGCTCGCCACGGAGCGCGTGGCCTGGCGCCCCTCGCTCGGCCTGCGTGGCCTCGAGGCCCTGCAGGTCTCGCTCGAGCGCTGACCACGTGACGGAGCGCGACAGGTTGCTTGCCTTCGGACGCGACGAGCTGGCGCGCTGCGCATACTTCGCGGCCCACGAGCGCTGGGAGGAGGCGTGGCACCTTTCGGTGGCGCCCGAGAAGCTCGCGGTACAAGCCTTGGTGCAGCTCGCGGTGGCGCTGCACCACCTCGCGAACGGCAACCGCGCCGGCGCAGCGAGCGTGCTCGCGAAGGCGCAGCGGAAGCTCTCCGCCCCCGACACGCCACTCACGCTCGGCTCGCCGCCGCCGATCAACATGAGGGTCGTCCGCATCGCGATCGATCGGTTGATCTCCGAGCTCGCAGCCGGCACCACGCCCGACCCAGCGACGGTCAGCGTCAGCCCATAGCGCCCTTCCACTGATACGCTGCGGTCCGAGATGGTGATCGTCGAGCGCATCCCCGGCAGCGCGGCTCCGCAGGTGCTGCGGGTGCTGGCGACCGTCGAGGATTGGGATCTCGACGAGCCCTGGGCCAAGACCACGCGCGAGAGCATGGGAGTCGGTGTGGTGATCGGGCCGCGCCTCGTGCTCGCCCTCGCCAGCGTCGTGGTCGGCTCCGTGGAGCCCAGCGCGCCCCTGGGGCCACATCAAGCGCGCGCGCAGATCAAGGCGATCGATCACGATCGAGATCTCGCGCTGCTCGAGCTCGCGGACTCGATCACCGCGGTGTGGAGCATCGAGCCCGCCGCGCTCGGTCCGATGCCGCTCGCGACCGATGTGATGATCTTGATCGGCCACGACGAGGAGGGACGCACCGCGGAGATCGGGCACGCCGTGATCTCGAAGATCGGGCTCACGCGTTACACGCACTCCCAGCGTCATCTGCTCGCGGTGACGTTCGAGGCCCGCCAGCCGCTCCATCCAGGCGGGGATGCGGTGTTCCGCAATGGCGCGTTGCTCGGGCTCGTGATGCAGCGGTTCGCGGATGACGAGCAGCGCGGCGAGCTGATCCCACCGCCGCTGATCCAGGCGTTCCTCGACGGCGTTGCGGCGGGCAAGCCCACGGGCGTCCCGGCGCTCGGCATCGCGCTGCAGCCGCTCGATCATCCGGCGGCGCGCGCGCTCGTCGGCCTCGGCGCGGGAGATCCTGGGGCGCTGGTCACGCGGGTGGATCACGGCGGCACGTGCGATGGCGTGCTGGAGCCGCGCGATGTGCTGCTCTCGATCGATGGCCACACCGTGGCCATCGACGGGACCGTGATGGTTCACGAACAGGCGCTGAAGCACTACGCGGTGCTGGGCACGCGGCACCTCGGTGATCCGATCACGCTCGCGATCCGGCGCGGCGGCAAGTCGATGGTGGTGGTGGTCACGCTCGGGCCGTGGCTGCCGCTCGTATATCGCGCGCGCCATGACGTGCCGCCGACGTACCTCGTGTTCGCGGGCCTGGTGTTCCAGCCGGTGACCCGTGACTACCTGACCACCTGGGAGTCGTGGTGGGACAAGGCGCCGAAGGAGTTCTTGAACGCATACTACTGGGGCGAGCGCACGGCCGCGCGGCGCGAGCTGGTGGCGCTGACCACGGTCCTCGAGGATCCGATCACAACGGGGTACGCCACGTTCGCGAACGAATCCGTCGTCCGCGTGGGCGAGCACGTCCCACGTGATCTCGAAGATCTGGCGAGGCTGCTCGATGCGGCGCGCGGGCTGGTGACGATCGAGGTCAACAGTGGCGCCCTGATCGTGCTCGATGCCGAGGAGGCGCGCGCGGCCACGCCCCGGATCCTCGCGGAGCATGGCGTGCCGCGCGATCGGGCCTGAGCCTGCTATGGTGGGACCATGACCCGAGCCGGCTGGAGAACCTTCGTCGCTGCGACGGTCGGGGGCGGCGCCGGATTCGCGTACTACCTCTTCCTCGGCTGCGATTCGGGTTGAGCGTGGCGGAGTAGTCCGGTCATCACCACCCTGCTCGGCGTGATGTTCGGCTTGCTCCTGGTCGGCGGTCGCCGATCGAGCTCCAGCCCACCGCCCTGACCGATCGGAGAGGCAGCCTCGCACCGAACAGGTCTTAGGTTGGCCGCATGCTCGGCTGGCTGCGCGCACGTCGCCGCAAGAAGATCGTCGCGGAACCCATCCCCGAGGCGTGGCACCGCTACCTGGACGACAACGTCGCCGTCGCTCGCCACCTCGATGGGGACAGCCGCCGCCGCTTGCTCGAGCGCATGCAGGTGTTCATCGCCGAGAAGTACTGGGAAGGCTGCGGTGGGCTCGAGCTGACCGAGGAGATGCAGGTCACGATCGCGGCGCAGGCCTGCTTGCTCGTGCTCGGTCGCGACGATCAACTGTACGGGGATGTCGCGTCGATCCTCGTCTATCCCTCGACCCTGATCACGCCGCCGCGCCTGCTCGGCTTCTTCGAGCAGCCCCGCACGCCGGTGGGTCATGGCCGCACCGTGATCGGCGAGGCGATGCTCGGCGGCCCGGTCGTCCTCGCGTGGGATGCGGTCCTCGCGGGCGGCCGCGGCGAGACGCTCGGCAACGTGGTGCTCCACGAGTTCGCGCACAAGCTCGACATGGCCACCGGCAGGATCGACGGCACGCCTCCACTCTC
>JAYVRN010000098.1:0-2487 GCA_043776275.1 Myxococcales bacterium
CAGATCAAGAAGTGAAGTGACCGAAGCGCGGTCGCCCCGGTGGCGCCTCGCGATCGCCCTCGTCGTGGTGGCCGTGGGAGCCGCCGGCTTTGCGATCGCGTTTCGCGCGAGCCTCGGCGCGGTCTGGAGCGCGCTCGGCGGGAGCAACGTCGTCGCGATGATCGCCGGCCTGCCGTTGTGGCAACGCATCTTGCTCCCCGTGGCGGGTGGCCTCGCGGCGGGGCTCGTCGCGGTCGCCGCGGCGCGGGTCCGCGAGGGTGCGGGCGTGGGGTACGTCATGGAAGCGATCGTGCTCGGCAACACGCGCGTCCCGCTCGCGCGCAGCCTGCTCCAGGCGTTGGGATCCTGGCTCGCGATCGCCGGCGGTAACTCGCTCGGGCGAGAGGGGCCGCTGATCCAGATCGGTGCAGCCTCGGGCGAGGCCGCGCGGCGCGGGCTGCGGCTCGATGATGCGACCGCGCGGGTCGTGCTCGCCGCGGGTGTGGCGGCGGGCTTCGCGGCCGCGTACAACGCGCCGATCGCGGCGGTGCTGTTCGTCGTCGAGGTCGTCACCGGTGTCGCGGTGCTCGAGGCCGTGGTCCCGGTGGCGATCTGCACCGTCCTCGCCACCGTGATCACGCGGCTCGCGCTCGGAGCGGGTCCGATCTATGGCGTGCGCACGTTCACCGCGATCTCGATGTACGAGCTGTTCGCGTTCGTCGGCGTCGGCCTTGTCTGCGCCCCGATCGGCGTCGGCTTCCTCCGCTTGCTCTCGCTCGTGGAGCGCGCGTGGGCGAAGCTCCCGATGCCGATCCGGCCCGCGTCGGGCGCGCTCGTCGGCGGCGCGATGATCTGTGCGCTGCCGCTCCTCGCGGGGAACGGCGTCGAGCCGCTCGCGCTGCTGCTCGATGGCAAGCTCGCGATCGGTATGGTGGTTTGGCTGCTCGTGGCGAAGCCGTTCGCTACCGCCTCCGCCGTGAGCTCGGGCAATCCGGGCGGTGTGTTCACGCCGACCCTCCTGCTCGGTGCCTGCGCGGGCACGCTATGCGCGTTCGGCCTCCACGAGCTCCTGGGCGACGTGATCTCCTCGCCCGGCGCCTACGCGCTGGTCGGCCTCGCCGCCGCACTCGCCGCCACCACCCACGCGCCGCTGACCGCGACGGTGCTCGCGTGCGAGCTGTCGGGCGACTGGGCGATGGTCCTGCCGCTGCTCCTCGCGTGCTCGGTGGCGGCGGGGCTCGCGCGCCGGCTGTACATCGATTCGGTCTACACCGCCGAGCTGTCGCGGCGCGGCCTGCGCTGGCGCCTGACGCTCGACGGTCGCCGGATCATCGCGAACCAGCAGCAGAGCGTGGATGTGGTCTGAGGGGCAATGCCGCTCAGGTAAGGAACGTTGACCTGGATGGGCATTGAGTCTAAGGGCAGGCGACGCCGGGACCGGCGACCGGCGTGTCGCACGCGAACGGCGTGGTCATCACGAGGGCGGAGGACAGCGCGACGTCGGCCGCCGTGGTCGCCATCGCGTACGAGCCGATCGCGAGATCGTCGATGGTCGTGATGTCGATCCGCTTCTCGGGGCCGCCGCCGATCGAGACGAAGCAGGCCGCCTTGCCGACCGCGAGGTGGGTGTAGGCGCGCGTCACGCTCAGCACGATCGGGTCGGTGGGCTGGAACGGTGCGACGACGATACTGGTGGTCGCGCCGCCGATCTCCGCGATCACGAGGGTGGTGTCCGCGCCGGCGTGGACGAGCGAGCAGACAAAGCCGCTCGCGATGCCATCGCCATCGACCGCGACAGAGACCGCGCCGTCGGCGATCCACGCGAGGTTCGCGACGTGCAGCTGGAAGGTGATGCCATCGCCCTGTGCGGCCGTCTTCGAGACCCAGCGCGCGGTGTTCCCGGTCGCGCGATCGGCGGCGATCGTCCAGCCGCTGCCGGTGAAGGCATTGGCCTCGGCCGGATTCGCGAACGGGAAGAACCGCGCGATCGTGTCGTCGGCCACCGTCGGCCGGCGATCACAGACATCGCCCACACCGTCTGGGAACTGGCGCTCGAACGTCTCGGAGGTGTCGGCCTGGTCGGCGTTCGTGGTCGCGGGGCAGTTGTCGCAGGCGTCGCCGATCCGATCGCCGTCCTCATCGTGCTGCGCGGGATCTTGATCGTGCGGGCACAGATCGACCGCGTTCGGGATGCCATCGAGGTCGAGATCGTTCGGATCGACGGGGCCTGCGATCCCATCGTCCCCGCCGCACGCCGCGCCCAGCAGGAGTGCGATGGCGACCGCGCGGAGCATGTCCCAGCATACCGCTCGGGCTCGGCTCAGTCCTCGTTGATCAGCTGAGTCGGATCTTCGGGCCACTGGTGGCGCGGGTAGCGGCGCATCAGCTGCTTGCGCAGGGCAGGGTAGTGCTTGACCCAGAAGCCGGGCAGGTCCGTGGTCACCTGCACGGGGCGCTGGTTCGGCGCGAGGAGGTGCAGCACGAGCGGCACCTTGCCGTCCCCCACCG
>JAYVRN010000099.1:0-8158 GCA_043776275.1 Myxococcales bacterium
GGATCCCGAACATCACGCTTCCAAAGTAGCGCGAGGTAACGGCGGGTCGTCGTCGCCCTCCTCGAAATCGAGGTCGACGCCGAACGTCTCGCGCAACGAAATCAGGCCGAGGACGGCGATCGCGAGCGTCGCCACGCCAACGGCGATCGCGGCGCCGAGCAGGCCCATGCTCGGTGTCAGGTTCTTGAACCCGGTGGTCACGAGGACCGCCGAGCCGCGGACGAAGTTCGGGACCGTGGTGGTCACCGTGGCGCGGAGGTTGGTGCCGAACAGCTCCGCCGCGGTGGCGACGAACACGGCCCAGTACCCCGACGCCGCGCCGCCGAAGCAGCACAGCACGTAGAACACCGTGCGTGAGGTGCCGCCGATCGTGAAGTACAGCAGCATCGCGAGCGCCGTGGCGGCGAGGAAGATCGCGAGCGCCTTCTTCCGGCTCTTCAGGTACTGGCTGAGCATGCCGCACGCGAGCCCGCCGACGGCGCACCCGGCGTAACAGAAGAACAGCGAGGTCGCCGGGTTCGGCGCGGGATCGAGGCCCATCGCGCCGCCGAGCTCGCGCGAGAACAGGAACAGGATGCCAATCACGTACCAGACCGGAACGCCGACCCCGATGATCGCGAGGTAGCGCTTCAGCCGGGCCTTGTTGGTGAACAGGCGGAAGAAGTTCCCGCGGGACACCGACTTCTTCGCGAGCGTGGCGTGGAACATCCCGGACTCGACCACGCCGATCCGGAGGGCGAGGAGCGCGAGGCCCATGCCGCCGCCGATGTAGTACGCGGTTCGCCAATCGACGCCGACGCCGGGGAAGGCGCCACCGATCAGGCCGGCGACCACGCCACCCGAGACGCCGAGCGCCGCGACCAGCGTGGTGCCGACGCCGCGGTTGTGCTTGCCCATCAGCTCGCTGACGAGCGTGATCCCCGCGCCGAGCTCGCCGGCGAGGCCGATGCCGGCGATCAGGCGGCACCAGGCGTAGCCCTGCAGGGTCTCGACCGTGCCGTTGACGAGGTTGGCGACGGAGTACATCGCGATCGAGCCGAACAGGACCGAGAGGCGACCCCGCTTGTCTCCGATCACCCCCCACAGGATGCCGCCGAGGAGCATCCCGCCCATCTGCATGTTGAGGAGGTAGACCCCCTCTGTCGTCAGGGCGTCGCCGCTGATCCCGATCGCCTTCAGGCTCGGGGTGCGGACCATCCCGAACAGGATGAGATCGTAGATATCGACGAAGTAGCCGAGCGCAGCGACCACCACGGCGAGGGTCGCGGCTCGGGTTCCAGGGCTCTCGGGACCTGACGAGACCACGGGCGGACTATACGCGTTATAAAGGGCCATGAAGCACGCAGGTCTGGTCCTGGCGGCCGTGATGGCGATGTCGGCGATCTCGAGCCCCGTGCTCGCGAAGGGCGAGCAGCGCGCCTGGGTCAAGGAGGTGCCGGACGTCCAGACCTGGAAGAACTACTCGAAGATCGTCGCGACCGACGAGCTCGGGAAGTTCATCATCGATCTGAAGACCAACGACATCTACTTCTTCGACGTCAACCTGTTCAACATCCACGCGGACTTCGTCCTCGGGGTGCTGCTCAAGAAGGCGTGGACCGCCGACAACGTCCGCGAGTACAACAAGAACTACGAGCGGGTGAAGCCGAAGTTCATCCTCGGGTACCTCACGCACCACATCAAGGTCGACCGCTGGAGCTTCTCGTTCTGGGAGGGCGACAAGATCGGGCCGGATGACGTTCTGCGGGCGCAGAAGCGGCTCGAGCAGGTGTTCTTCCAGAAGGGCCTGCCGTTCCGTCCGGACTCGCCGATGCAGCAGAAGGTCGCGCTCGACGTGCAGAAGAAGGGCCTCAAGTTCGTCACCAACGACGAGATCTACAAGAGCTCGCCGTACCAGGCGTTCACCAAGGGCAAGGCGGTGGGCAAGCTCCACGTGGTGCCGGTGGGGACCGCGTACGAGTCCGCCGTGTTCGATCGCCACGACATCGTGCTGCTCCAGGAGAGCTACCCCGACATCACGCCGGTGGCGGGCATCCTCGCGACCGCGTTCTCGACGCCGCTCTCACACGTCAACCTGCGCGCAGGCGCGTGGGGCATCCCGAATGCCGGCGACAAGAAGGCGCGGGACAAGTACGGGAAGCTCGACGGCAAGATGGTCTATTACGAGGTCAACGACACCACGATGGTGCTGCGCGAGGCGACCCCAGCCGAGGTCGAGGACGCCAAGAACAAGATCGCCGCGGCCAAGCACGTCACGCTGCCGAAGGCGGACCTCGCCAATCCGCGGCTCGCGATGCTGACGCGGATGCGAGCGAAGGACGTGGTGCTGTACGGCACCAAGGCCGCGAACCTCGGCGAGATCGTGACCGCGAACCTCGAGGGCGTGCGGGTGCCGGCCGGGTTCGGCGTGGGGTTCTTCTACTACCAGCAGCACATGAAGCAGAACAAGCTCGACGCCAAGGTCGACGCGATGCTCGCCGATCCGAAGTGGTCGGATCCGACGTGGCGGAAGACGGCGCTCGCGACGCTGCGCCAGCAGATCCAGGACGCGCCGATCGATCAGCCCTCGCTCGATACGATCTACCGCCGCGTGCGGCTCAAGCTCGGGGGCAAGGGCGTGTTCGTGCGCAGCTCGACCAACGCCGAGGACCTGCCGGGCTTCAACGGTGCTGGCCTCTACGACACGTTCCCGAACGTCGTCGGCAAGAAGGCGATCGGCGAGGCCTTGAAGGGCGTGTGGGCGTCGGTGTGGACGCTGCGTGCGGTGGAGGAGCGCGAAGCGTTCGGGATCGATCACAAGCAGGTCTACGGCGGCGTGCTGGTGCAGGTCGGCGTCAATGCCACCGCCGCCGGCGTGCTGGTGACCAAGAACCTGTGGGATCTGACCGATGACCACAGCTTCACGATCAACGCGAAGTTCGGCCTCGGCATGCGCGTGGTCGAGGGCCAGAAGGTCCCCGAGCAGATCATTTTCGATCCGACCAACGACGGCACGAAGATCATCTCGCGTACCGATGACCCGGTGATGCTGAAGTTCGACGGCAACGGCGGGATCAAAGAGGTCCCGGTGCCGCCCGGCGAGGGCGTGATCCTGACCGAGGAGCGCGCCAAGGCCCTGGCCGAGCAGGTCCGGGCGTTCATCCCGGTGTTCACCCACGGCCAGCCCCTCGATGTCGAGTGGGTGCTCGAGGGCGAGAGCTTCTGGATCGTCCAGGCCCGGCCGTACGTCGGGGGGTAGCGTAGAGTACGGACGTGCGAGTCCCCCTGCTGTTGTCAGCGCTGTTCGCCGCGACCTCGTTGTTCACGGCCTGCGAGCACGAGCCTGCGCCGAAGAAGGCGCCGCCCGCCGCGGCACCGACGCCCCCGAGCGCCCAGGATCCTGGCGCCAATGGCGCCACGCCGCCGACCAATCCGCCCGCGCCCCCCCCGCCGGCGACGTCGCCCGCGGCGGTCGCAGATGCGGGCGTCGACGCCCTGCCCCCGGTCTCGCAGGACTGCGTGGACGTCTCGGCGCACATCGCGGACGTCCTGATCTCCGAGGCCAAGGATCCGACCCAGAAGGCGACCCTCGAGCAGGAGAAGACCAAGATCATCCGGCGCTCCGCCGAGGCGTGCACGCGAGACAGCTGGAAGTCTGAAGTCCGCGCCTGCTTCCTGAAGGCGACAACGGCCGACCAGATGCAGACCTGCGCCAAAGATCTCGCTGGCCCGTAGCGCGCCGCGGGCCTGATTCCGGACGCTAGCGATCTCGTGGACTTGGAGATCGCACGTTGCTCAAGTTGAAACCGTCCCCACTCGTCAGCGGCGACCGGTACCCGCCGTCCTCGGCGCGGCGCGCGCGCTCTCCCAGGCCGCGACAGACGGCGGCCGCGAGGCCCGGCACGTCGTCGACGAGCTCCTCGAAGTCGACGCGCTCGAGGCGGATCAGGCGGCTCGGCTTGGTCGCGCGGAGGTCCGCGCTGACCGAGACGGGCGCGACGCAGGCGAGCTCGTCGACGACCTCGCCCTTGACGATCTTGCGTGCGCCGAGCTCGAGCTCGCCATCCTCGACGACGATCAGCGCATCGAGTGGATCGCCGCTGGTGATCACCACGCTGCCCTCGCGGGCGTGCGTCCAGCGGGCGCGCTCGGCGACGTCGGCGAGCTGACGGGTGGTCAGCGAGGCGAGCAGCGGCACGCGGCCCAAGGCGATCAGGGTCTCGACGCGGCTCGGCATATCGGTCTCTCCTTCATCGGGACGGGCTGGTTCGGCGCTGGTATCGGAGAGCGCGTCGGTGACGCGCCGGAGGAGCTCGGTGGGGCTGATCGCGAGGGACTCGGCCCGCGCGGCATCGGCGATCGTCGTCCGATGCGCACTACGGCCGGCGGCGCCGAGGAGATGCAGAACCAGGCCCCGGGCGAGGCGATCACGCCCGCCCAGCTCGGTCCGGATCACCGCGTCCCGGCTCGGGGCCGCGATCCCCGCCCGCGCGAGCTGGGCCGCGCGATCCTGGACCGTCAGATCATCGACGGCCTCGACGAGCCGCGTGACCAGCGCGCGCGGCAACGCCGCCTGGATCACCGCGAGCGTGCGCGCGCGCTCCTGCCCGCCGCGTGCGTGACGCCAGGCCACCGCGGCCTGCGAGATCGAGCGCGAGCGGCTGCGTGCGGCGACCAGGAGCAGCACGGTATGCGCGATCTCGTGGAGGCGTTCGTCGAGCCTGCGCGCGAGGAGCTCGTCGCCTGGCTGATCGAGGGTGGAGATCGCGGCATGGGTCTGATCGAGGGCGTCGAGCTCGGCGTCGACCAGGCGATCGATCGCGCCCGCGGTCACCGGGAGCTCGGCGAGCAGGGCGGCCGCACGATCGCGCGCACGCCGGCGCCCCCACGCCGCCGTCGAGATCAGCTCACCTGCCGCCGCCGGACCGAGCGCGGTGAGCGCTTCCTCCGCGGCGGCGCGGACATCGTCGTCGGCCTCACCGAGGGCACGCGCCACCCGGCGCAGATCGTCGGGCTCGACGGTGTCGGCCCCATCGAGCAGCTCCCCGTACAGGCGGAGCGAGGCCGCGATCTCGGGCGCCTCATCGCCGAGCGCATTGGGCGTGCGCATCAGCGACGACAGCTGGTGCTCGGGCGCGATCGGCGTGGCCCCGGCCTCGACGCGCTCGCGTGCGAGCTCGAGGAGATCCGAGCGCAGGAGCGAGAGCTCCGCCTCGCGACGTTCTCGCGCCCACGCGACCACGCGCGCGAGCGCGATGAACGCGAGGGTCCGGCTCGCGCTATCGCCGCGCTGCCGGCGAAGCGCACGCGTGAGGTGGCGCGCAGCCTCGAGGGTCTGGGCCTCGTTGCGCGAGGCGAGGCCACGCGCGATCTCCACCCCGAGCTCCTCGATCGCCACGCGCGAGGTGACTCCTGCATCGCGGACCGCGTCGCCGAGCACACCGAGAACACCGTCGGTATCTCGCGCGAGCCGCAGCGCGGCGACCTCCGCGGTCAGCGCGATCGCAGGCTCGCGATCTGCCTTCCAGTCCTCGATGGTCGCCGCCGGTACGCCACCCGCGAGGCCCAGCGCACGGAGCGCGAGCTCGCGGCCCCGCGGACCGGCCGCGACCACGGCCTCCGCGAGCGCCGGAC
Organism: Myxococcales bacterium; assembly: GCA_043776275.1. Taxonomy (GTDB): domain Bacteria; phylum Myxococcota_A; class Polyangia; order Haliangiales; family Haliangiaceae; genus JABFXX01. The sequence goes on from JAYVRN010000099.1 coordinate 5,614, forward strand.
CATGGACCTCCGACGGCGCATCGAGCACCGCGATCACCGCGCGCCACAGCGCAGGACGGTTGCGCTGGATCGCGGCGGCCACCAGCGGCGCGACCGCATCGATCCGCCCGCGCTCGTGAAGCCGCGCGAGGACCTCGGCCGCGCGCTCCGGGTTGGGGCCCGCGAGCTCCTTGTGCAGCACGGCGATCGCGCGATCGTCGACCACCCCGTCGGCGTCGCCGGCCTGCGCCACGTGCTCGACGGCGAGCGACGGCAGCGCGCGCGCCGTGCGCGTCGCGGACAGCAGCCACAGCGCCGCGGCGATCGCGGTGATCGCATAGAACGCGTTCGGGCTCCCCGCGAAGATCGCCGCGATCAAGCCACCGAGGACCGCACCTGCGCGCTTCGCCGTGCCGTCGAGGAAGCCGGCGATCCGACCGCGCACCGCCGTGGGGAGCAGGGTCTGCGCCAGTTTCTCGGAGGGCGTCTCGATCCCGGCATCCAGGATGCGCGCGGACATCTGCGTCGCGATCGCGACCGCGAGGATGGGTGCGATCACGAGGCCGAGGCCGGCGCACAGCGCCACCAGCGGCGCGAGCAACAGCGCGTTCCCGGTCCCGAGCCGGCTCAAGATCCGGGGCGCCACGAACAGCTGCACGAGCAAGGTGACGAACTGGCCGGCCCCGCGTACCCCGCCGAGCAGCGCCGCGAGATCGGCCGTCGATCCTCCCCGGGTCGCGACCTCGACGCCGAGCGCGAAGTACGCGAGCGAGCCGAACACCCCGGCCGCGCCGACCACGATCGCGAGCTGGCGTGCGAGCGGGTGGCGGCGCACTGCGCGCGCACCGTCCCGCCACGATCGGAGGATCAGGCCACCGACCCGGACCGGCGGTGCCCCGACCCGTCTGCTCGCCGGCAGTCGGGACGCGCCAAGCGCTGCGAGGACCAGCAACACGGCACCGCACACCAGCACCATGCGCGCACCGCCGGCCTGCGCGAGCGGCACCACCAGGATCGCGCCGAGGGCCGCCCCTGCCCCGCCGGTCGCGGCGAGGATCGGCAACAGTCGCTGGCTCCGACGGGCATCCAGCCGCTCCGCGATCACCACCCAGAACGCGAGATCGGTCGCGGCCGCGAGCTGCTTGCCGCCGACCAGCGTCAAGATCGCGGCGGGCGTGGCCGCGAACGTGGAGAGCGCCGCCAGGCCGGCGAGCACCAGGGCCGAGATCATCGCAAGGCTCGCGAGCACGCGGCGACGCTCGAGCCGATCCGCCAGGCCGCCCACCACGGCGAGCACCACGGCGAGCAGCGCCGAGGACACCGCAACCGCCTCGCCGAGGTGGCTCGGCCCCAGTTCGGAGAGGAACATCGCATCGGCCGCCGCCGCGCTCATCGCCGCGCCGCCGCTCGCCAGCGCGAACACCACCCCGGCCGAGGTCAGGAGGCTGCGCTCGTCGGCACGCAGAAGACCTCCGCCGACGACCCGCGTGGCGGTGCCCGAAATCGCGACGGCCCCCCTCGCAGGCACGACGCCATCATACGGCTACCGAAGCCGGCAACCCGTGTCACTATCGACGAATGCGCCCGGCGTCCCTGCTCGCCCTGTTCGCCGTGACGACCGGAGGCCTGATCGCGGGCCTCGCGGTGGCGCAGAGCAGCGCCCGCAAGGCGCCGGTTCCGCACGAAGATCTCCCCGCCCCGAGCGGCGCCGACACCAGCCCGGTGATCGGCTCTGGTGGCAGCGGCACCGTGCCCACGGCGCTGCGCTCGGGCGATACGATCATCCCGCGGCCGTCAGTCGATAGCCCGCTCGACAAGAGTCGCGGCGAGCCCGTGCTCGGGACCAAGGATTTCGGCGCAGATCGCCAGACCTCGGTGAAGCCGGACGACAACACCGGCACCGATGCCACGCTCCACTACATCTCGGTGTTCAACCCCGACGTGTTGCCGTTCAAGCGGATGAGCGCACTCGATGCCGTCGGTGACGACTACACGCTGAAGATCGGTCGCCCCGCCTTGACCGAGGTCCCGGTCGGCGGTGTCACCGATCCGAAGACCCGCGATTGGTTCTACGGGAACATGATGATCGAGCTGACGCCGGGCACCGATGTCCCGCTGCCCAGCGTGGCGCCCGACATGCGGATCCTTTCGTATGACGTGAAGCCGAAGATCGCGCTCAAGTTCGAGAAGGACGGCGCCGACAACTTCTACGTCCGCACCGACGAGTCGAGCGCCTCCGGCCAGTACCGGTTGATCATCTACGTCGACGCGGACCAGGGCTACTTCGCCCCGTCGCTGCCGACCACGCGGAAGTACACGCCCGCGATGATCGCCGCCCTGACCCCGCCGGAGATCCGGCCGATGCTGCCCGGCCACATCCGGTCCGCCGGCCGCACGACACTCGACAAGATCGGCATCGATGCGAACATGAACCTGCACGATGCCTTCAACCTGCTCGTGAAGTACTTCCGCGGGTTCGAGGCGAAGAAGCTCCCTCCGACCACCGGCGACATCTATCGCGACCTCTGCGACAGCCAGGCCGGCGTGTGCCGCCACCGTGCGTTCT
>JAYVRN010000100.1:0-8135 GCA_043776275.1 Myxococcales bacterium
AGGTCTATCACCGCGTGGATCGCGATGGCCTGGTGGCCAAGGTCGCGCCGAAGTTTCCGTGGGCCGCGTACTTCACCGCGCTCGGGATCCCGAGCATCACCGCGATCTCCGTCAACGAGCCGAGCTACTTCTCCGCGTTCGATGCCCTGATCGCGAAGGAGTCGCCCGCGGCCCTGCGCACGTACCTGACGTGGATGGTGCTCCACGCCTCCGCCGAGGATCTCGGCAAGGCCTGGGTCGACGAGGCGTTCACGCTCGAGAAGGAGCTCGCGGGCGTCGAAGCCGTGCCGCCGCGCTGGCGCCGCTGCGTCAATCGCACCGATGAGGATCTCGGCGAGCTGCTCGCGCAGTCCTACGTCGCCGCGCGGTTCGCCGGGGATGCCAAGCAGCGCGCCGTCGAACTCACCAAGGCGGTGCTCGGCGCGATGCGCACGGAGCTCGATGCGCTCGCGTGGATGGACGAGCAGACCCGCGCCGCCGCGAAGGTCAAGCTCGACAAGATGGCCTACCTCGTCGGGTTCCCCGGGACCTGGCGCGCCTATGGCTTCGAGGTCACGTCCACCGACTTCGCCGGCAACGTCCGCGCCGCCACCCACTGGGAGCTCACCCGGCAGCTCGCGAAGATCGGCAAGCCGGTGGACCGCAACGACTGGCAGATGACGCCGCCCACGGTGAACGCCTACTTCGATTCGTCCCTCAACGAGATCGCCCTGCCCGCTGGCCAGCTCCAGGCGCCGTTCTTCGGCGCCAGCTTCCACCCCGCGGTCAACTTCGGCTCCACCGGCGGCGGCACGATCGGCCACGAGATGACGCACGGCTTCGATGACGAGGGCAGCCAGTTCGATGGCGATGGCAACCTCCGCGATTGGTGGAGCCCCTCGACCAAGGAGAACTTCGCCGCGGCCACGAAGTGCGTCGTGGATCAGTACGCGCAGTACGAAGCGGTCCCGAACGTGAAGCTCGATGGCCAGCTCACCGCCGGCGAGAACATCGCGGACAACGGCGGCGTCAAGCTCGCGTACCAGGCGTACCAGGCGTGGAAGGCCACCCAGCACCCGCCGCCGCAGGCCAAGGTCGACGAGCTCACGGATGACCAGCTGTACTTCCTCGGATACGGCCAGTCGTGGTGCGAGAAGGTCACGCCGCAGGCGCTCGAGACGATGGCGCACTCGAACCCGCACTCGCCGGCGCGGTGGCGCGTCAACGGTGTGATCGTGAATCAGCCCGGGTTCGGGTCCGCGTTCCGCTGTCCGGTGGGTTCGGCGATGAACCCCGGCAAGCAGTGCAGCGTCTGGTAGCTACGCGGCCTTGGCCGGCTCGATCGCATCGACAAGGTGCGTGTCGCGCTCGAACGCGAGGCGCGCTCGCTCGTACGGTGCGCGCGTGGCGGTCCAGCGTCCGTTGAACGGATCGTCGAGATCCACGATCAGGAACAGGATGTGGGCGATCGCGCCGCCGAGCGCGCCGGTGACCAGGGCGTGGACCCAGATTGGATCCATCATCACCATGAACATCGAGCCCACCATGATCAGCGCGCCTGCATAGAGCAGGATCTTCATGGTCAGCGGGATCCGCTGGCGCGACGAGGTCAGCCGGCTGGTGCGCACGTCGGTGAGATCGTTGAACCGCGAGAGCACCTCGCCATAGACCGTGTGCTGACACTCGGTCACCGGCTGGCAGCGATGGATCGCGATCCACACGCGATCGAGGCGCTCGCCGACCCGCGCGATCGTGGCCTCGTCGTGGCAGACCATCGCCTTCCACTCGTCGTTCAGGACCGCGTCGATGTAGCCGCGCAGGCCGGCCTGGATCTCGTCGCGCGTGTGGATCGGCAGGCCACTCGAGGTGCGGTGCAGATCGACGAGCGCGGTGGCCTCGCGATCGATGTGCCCGCGCGCCTGGTCGAACTGGTTCCACACCACGTAGACCACGAACGCGAGCAGCACCGCGTAGATGCTGCCGAGAGTCTGAAGGTAGTTCCCGAGCTGATCGGCATTGCCGCGGAGATCCTCAACCGGAGCGACCGCTCGGAACACGAACAGCCCGATCACGCTCGCGATCGAGGCGCCCGCGACGATCGCCGTGAGCCGGAGAGTGGTAACGAACCAGCGCTGCATCGAGCGCACCCAGCGTACGCCTACTGGGCGAGGGCGTCGACCCCTGCGCCGAGCGAGGTCGCGGTGCCATCGATCGTCAGGGTGACGCCGGCCGCATCGTGATCGAACGCGATCGTCACGTTGCGCCCATCGGACAGGTGCAGCTGAGCCGAGTCGCCCGAGCCGGTCACCCCCGAGGCGGCGCTGTCGATCGCGAGCACGTTGAGGTAGCGCTGAGCCCCGCCGCTCGTGGTCTGCTCGAGGCGGAAACCGCCGGTGAAGTCGCTGTTCGCACGGTAGTCGTAGCTCGACAGCGTGCCCGCACCGAGCTTGGTCACGTGGAGCTGGTGCCCCGCTGCGGCGATCGTCGCCGTGTTCCCGCTGATCGAGGGCTGCGTCGGCACCGCGAGCTGCCAGGTCTGCGACGAACCACCCTCGACCCGATCGTAGACCACGACGACATCGGGCAGCAGGTACACGATGTCGCGCTGCACCTTCTGCACCGCGCCGTTGCCATCGTACGCGGGCGTCAGATCCGCCGACGTGTAGACCCAACCGGTGCCCGTGTGCAGCGCCTTGACGCTCGACACGGTCTCCGCGATCTGCCGGACCGGTGAGCCACCGTTGTCGATCCGGACCAGCCCGTGTGTGGTGACCGCCTGATCGAGGCCCGAGTGGGAGTCCACGACCGGGTCATACGCGAGCCAGCCATCCTTGTAGATCATGAGTGCGCCCTGGTCCTGGTGCGCGTGGGACTCGGTGTATGGCCCGGCGATCAGGTTGACCCAGGTGGCGTGGCGGTCCCAGCCCGACCGCGCGTAGAGCTCGCCGATGCCGGGCGCGTAGTACGTGGTGCCAAGGCCGTCGAGCGTGGCCGCGGTGACGTCGTCGTTGTCGTAGAGGAAGTCGTACGCGAGCATGAACGACTGCGTCATCGCCGGAACCGTGGAGCTCGCGAGTAGCTGCTTCGCCTTGCTGGCTGCGGGATCGTTCGGGAACAGCGAGATCAGCAGCTGGAGATAGTTGCGGTGGTAGTCGAAGAACGAGGCCGTGGAGTCGCGTGATTGATCCCCCGTCGGCGCCACGCGATCGAACGTGGGCAGGGTCTGGTGCACGAACGACATCATCGACGAGCGCGCGTGCTTGGTCTTGGTGTGCAGCTTCTCCCCGGTGGTCGCGTACCAGAGGTCATAGAGCTCGAACAGGTTGCGCATCGCCACGCCATAGCCCGTGCCCTCGCGCGAGCCGCCGCCCACAAGGTCGGCGGAGAACGTGGGCACCAGTTGACCGAGGATCTTGGTGTCGCGGAACTGCGCGATCCACGCATCCGCCTGCGGGTTCTCATCCTTGGTCGCGAGCCCGACGAGCATCGTCGCCCGCATGAACGAGTAGTAGTAGTTGTTCGACGGGTTGTTGGTGGACCAGCCGCTCCACGGGATCGTGGCGCCGCCCCACTTCGCCGCGCTCGGGTTCCAGACGTTGCCGATCGCCGTGTTCGCATATGCGATCCACCGCGTGCGCTGCCCCGGCGTCACCGCCTGGAAGCACCAGTCATAGACGAGCGCCAGATCGCCAATCATCTCGCCGACGTGGAGGTAGCTATCCAGGGAGACCTCCGCCGCCTGGCCCGCGGCGATCCTCGCCTCGGCCGCCACCACCTGTGCCTCCACCACGGAGACTGCCTTCGTGCAGTACGCCGGATTGCTGGTCAGCGCGCCCAGGAGCGCGCCGTTCCACGCACCGAAGCCCCAGAGATCCGATCCGGCGACCCACTGATCGACCTTCGCCTTCCACCGCGCGGCCGGTGCGGTGTTCGCGGCGAGCGCCGCCTCCAGGCGCGCCTTCTGCGTGCTCAGGTAGATCCGCGGGTGCTGCGTTGGATACGTCGGCAGCGTGCCGTCGTCGTCGACGTCAGGCCCCGTAGGATCTCCCGTGCCGTTGGGCCCGGAGAACCCGCTGCCCGCATCCTCGCCGGTGCCGGGGGCCTGGTTCGTTCCACAAGCGCCGACCAGCAGCCCCACGAGGAGCGACATCGCGATCGTGTTCATGCGTCCCATAGGCGCACGAGGTAACAAGCGAGCCCAGTTCTGGCGCTGTGGTTATTGTCTTACAGCTGGGCGCGGTTAGCTCCTAGGACGAACTCGGAGTGTGCGTCGTCGTCGGTGGACAAGAAGTGAACGCCGATCGTCCGCGACGGCGCTTACAGTTCTCGCGATCGATTACCCGAGAAAAAACATCCGGGCCGAACCGGGTTCGCACGCGAATCGTCGTCGGAGATCGTCCGAGATTCTCGTGTAGGCGCGGCCTATGCGGGCCGCGTGCGACGCGGGCCGAGCGCCTTGTAGACGTCCCAGATCGCGCCCATCACGCTGTCCGTCGTCGCCTTGAAGCGGAAGTCGACGATCTCGGAGACCTCGGACTGGGTCGCGCAGATCTCGACGGTGGGGATCCCCGCGGCGCGCGCGAGCAGCACCGGACGCGCGAGGTACGGGAACATCGTGGGCACGCCGATCGCGAACACGATGTCGAAGCCCTCATCGAGCTCCTGCTGCAGGCGCGTGAACGGATCGATCGGCAGCGCCTCGCCGAACAGCGGCATGTCGGGCCGCAGCTGCGCTCCACACGTCTTGCACCTCGGCGGGATGTCGAGCGCATCGAACGAATCGTGACGCGTGGACATCTCACAGCTCGAGCACAGCAGATCGAACAACGCGCCGTGCATCTCGATCACGTTGCGCGAGCCGGCCTTCTGGTGCAGGCGATCCACGTTGATCGTCATCACCGTGGTGCGCTTGATCTCGCGCTCGAGCTTGACCAGCACCTCGTGCGCACGATTCGGCACCGCCGCACGGATCTGCTCCTCCATCCGCAGCAGGTACTTCCACGTCATCTCGGGACGCTTCCGCATCATCTCGATCGAGAGCGCCGCCTCGAACAGCTTGCCATCCTCGGGCTTGCGCCGGCGCAGCCCCGGGATGCCGCGGTAGTGCGAGAGTCCGGAGTCGTGGGAGACGCCGGGCCCGGTGATGAACAGCGCGCTGCGGGCCTGGGTCAGGAGCACCCCCACGGCATCGAGCAGCTCGCGCCGGTTACCGGGAAGCGTGGCGCTCTTGGTCCGGGGCGGTGTCATCCTCGCGACCCTCAGAATAACCCGCCGTACGGGCGAGACAGCGCCTGGACGCGACAACTATAACCAGGTGACCGGATCGCTCGGGATCCGCCTCGCCCCCCATGCCCGTCCGCCGTCTCGCGCGCCTCGCCATCCTGGCCACGCTGACCGTGGTCACGTTGCTCGCGCTCCTGGTGCCCGCGATCGCGCAGCCAGCGCCTGGCGCCCCGGCTCCCGCGGCGCACACCATGACCTCAGCCGAGGCCGATGCCGCGGCGTGCGCGACCCCGAAGGTCAAGTCTGCGCCCAAGCCCGAGAAGCCGCTGTACGAGAAGCTCCTCCCGATCGGCTTGCTCCTGGTGGTGATCTTCGTGGTGCTCGCGCGGCTGCCTCGCGTAGAGCTCGGGCACTCCGAGGCGTTCCGACGAAGACGCCTCCTCAACTGGCTCGTACTCGGCCTGACGTACTCGTTCCTGTACATGGCCCGGTACAACCTTAACCAGTACAAGTACGTCGGCGGCCTGACGGAGTCCGAGTTCGGGACGATCTTTGGCTGGGGCTCCGGGGTCTATGGCATCGCGTTCCTCCTCAACGGCCCGCTGACCGATCGCTGGGGCGGACGCACCACGATCCTCCTCGCCTCCGGTGGCGCGGCGATCACGAACATCCTGATGGGCTACGCGGTCTATACGAAGAGCGCGCTGTTCGGCACGCCGTTCGCCACGATGCTCGTCCTGTACTGCGGCAACATGTACTTCCAGAGCTTCGGCGCCGTCTCGATCGTCAAGGTCAACGGCTCCTGGTTCCACCTCCGCGAGCGCGGCACGTTCGGCGGCATCTTCGGGATCCTGATCTCCCTCGGACTGTTCTTCGCCTACGACGGCGGCAAGATGATCACCGACGCGCTCCCCAAGGAGCTCGAATGGTTGTTCTTCATCCCCGCCGGGATCCTGCTGCTGTTCTTCGTGCTGTGTTTCGTGTTCGTGCGCGACACGCCGTCGAAGGCGGGCCTCACCGACTTCGATCTGGGTGACGCCAGCACGCCCGATGACGGCACCAAGGAGAGCGCGGTCAGCGTGATCGTCCGCCTCCTGAAGCACCCGATCATCCTCACGATCGCCCTCATCGAGCTGTGCTCCGGGTTCCTGCGCCAGGCGATCCTGCAGTGGGGACGCGACTTCAGCTCCGGCATCGGCCTCGGCAACTCGTTCGTGATCGAGAACTGGGGCGTGGTGTCGTGCATCGCGGGGATCACCGGCGGCATGTTCGCCGGCGCGATCTCCGATCACATGTTCCAATCGCGCCGCGGACCGGTGGCCACCGTGCTCTATGCACTGATGCTGGCGGGCACCGTCGTGATCGTGCCGCTGCTCCTGCTCTCGAGCCCCGGCCCCGTGCCATGGGTGATCGCCTTCATGTCGATGGCGATCATCGGCGTCCACGGCATGCTCTCCGGCACCGCGAGTGCGGACTTCGGCGGCCGCAAGAACACCGGCGTCGCCGTCGGCATCATCGATGGCTTCGTCTACGGCGGCTCGATGCTGCAGTCGTTCATCTACGGCGCGTACCTGCCCGAGAAGCTGATCACCTGCGCCGATCACACCACGCGGCCCAACCCCGCCGCCCGCCAGATCGAGAACTGGATGATCTGGCCCTACGCGATGATCCCGGTCGCCATCGTCGGCGCGATCCTCGCCCTCCGGGTGTGGAACGCGCGCGCTCAGCCCAAGAAGAGCTGAACCAAGCCCGTGCTACGCTCACGGGCGATGCGCACAACGCTGTCGTTCGTCGTCGCAGTCGCCGTCCTTGGCTGCGGCAGCAAGAGCACCGAGACCCAGGCCACCGGCAGCGGCACGGCCTCCGGCGCGGGGACCGGCACCGCGGCCGCCCCAGCCACCACGGGCACCCACGTGTTCGTCGATGACGCCGACGTCGCCACGGTCACCGCCGCGCAGGTCGCGAGCTGGCCGCGCGTCGATACGCTGGTGCCCGAGGCCGCGCGCCGGCTCGGCAAGTGGCAGGCGATCTACATCAAGGGTGGAAAGCCCCAGGTCTCCGAGCTCAACAAGCCGTTCGAGACCTATCGCGACTACGTGCCCGCGCTGTTCCCCGGCGAGGGCGGCAAGATCTCGTTCGGGATGTTCGATCCCGTCGAGCTCGGCAAGAAGGGCAAGCCCGCGCTGCAAGAGGACGGCGTCACCGAGCTCCGCATCAAGCTCGCGGGCGACTCGGGCCGCGGCGAGAACGATCACGGCGGCGGCAGCGCCACCGATCCGGCGGACCTCCAGCTCAAGATCAAGACGGCGAAGGGCGAGCAGGTGCTCACCGGCGAGAAGCTGCTCGCGATCCCGCGCGAGGCGATGCCGGGTGGCGGCGGCGATGCCAAGGGCTGGAAGCTCGTCACCCTCCTCGATGCGGCTGGCGTGAAGGCCTGGGACAAGCTCCTCCTGAAGGACGCCGCCGGGCTCTCGCTGACGATCGAGCACAAGGAGCTCGATGACAAGACGGTTCCGTTCGTGAAGCTCAACCGCCAGGGCTCTCTGCGGTTCCGGATCTTCAAGCAGCAGGGAGAGGGCTGGACCCCCTCTGGCGATCTGCGCGCGCTGACCTCGATCGAGGTCCTCAAGTAAGTTCCCGCGCGCTGCCGCGGATCACGCCGCGATCCAGGTGTCCTGGTTCGCCAGCTTTCCGTGCAGTCCGCGCCGGAGGATCGCCTGCTGCTGGACCACGAGCCCCTCGTACGATCGGGTTGGCATCGTCCAAGCGACCGCATCGTTCTCGAACCCCGAGAACGGGATGAGCTCCCCCACCTGCGTGCGCCGCGGCGTCTGGTAGTAGAGCGCGTGGTCGAACTTCGCCTTCGCGTGAAACCGGCCATCGTGGACGTGCACCGTCGGGAAGAACAGCTGCGCCGGATCCCGCGTGGGGAA
>JAYVRN010000101.1:0-8132 GCA_043776275.1 Myxococcales bacterium
AACGTCGATGCCGCGGCGATGATCGCGTTCGCCTACTACCACAAGAAGCTCTACGACACGGCGGAGCTCGTCCTCGACGATCTGTTCAAGCGCGAGTCCGCGAAGAACAACGCGCAGGTCTACTACGTGTACGGCCTGGTCTACGACAAGACCAACCGCCCCGATCGCGCGAAGCTCGCGTACGAGAAGGCCGTCGGGATCAACCCGAATCATGCGAGCGCGCTCGTCAACCTCGGTGTGCACCAGCTGCAGAACGGCCAGTACGCCGAGGCGGAGCGGACGTTCGAGACCCTGACCACGCGCTTCAACCGCAACGATGCCGTGACCCTGTCCTCGCTCGGCTCGGCCTACCGCGGCCGCTCGGCGGACTATCCGGCCGGCGCAGGTGAGCGCAATGACCTCGTCCGCAAGGCCGAGGGCATGTACAAGCGCGCCACCAACGCGAACACCAACTACGGCGCCGCCTACTACAACCTCGGCCTGCTCTACCTCGAGAATGATCCGTTCCCGGGCGTGGCCGATGGGATGGCCCGCCTGAACGCCGCCAAGGGCTACTTCGACGAGTACAAGAACAAGCCCGGCCTCGATATCAAGCTCTATGACGACCGCATGAAGGACGTCACCAAGGCCATCAAGCGCCTCGAGAAGCAGAACAAGAAGAAGAAGAAGGACGCCGGGGGCGGTGGCGGTGGGAGTTCTGGTGGCGGCGTCGGCGGGGGCACCCCATAATGGTGAGGACGACCATGCAGCGCATGACCCTGGCCCTGGTGGCCGCCGCGACGCTCGGCCTGCTCGCACATGCGCCGGTGGCGCGCGCCGAAGGCTGCCCCGATGACGCCGAGGGCGGCGAGAAGAAGCAGGGCAAGTTCCACATCGAGTACGTCAACGGCAAGCCGGTGACGGTGATCGATACGGTGGTCTCGGTGTGCGGCAAGGTCCCGCGCCCCAGCGTGGTCTACGTGTTGACGGTGAAGAACATCGACTACGAGTGGGAGAACCTCAAGCAGGACTTCATGCCGCTCATCCTCCAGACGATCAAGAAAGCGCCCTTCTGATGGCGACTCCACGTCCTCCCCAAGGTGGCGGCGGCACTTCGGCCGGAGCTCCGCGCCAGCGGATCCTGCGCATCGGTGTGCTGCTCGGCGGCAAGATCGTCGAAGAGCGGCTGATCCGCGAGCGGACGCCCGTGACGATCGGCCAGTCGATGAAGAACACCTTCTCGATCCCGGTCGAGGGGCTGCCTCTCGAGTTCACGCTGTTCGCGATCGACGAGAACAAGTACTCCCTCCGCTTCCTCGCGAAGATGGACGGTCGGCTCTCCGATGGCGCCGGGCAGGTCAACACGCTCGATGCGCTCAAGTCGGGCCGCGGCGCGACCAACAACGGCGAGTACTTCCAGGTCCCGCTCGGCGATGCCGCGCGCGGCAAGCTGTCGCTCGGCGATCTCACGATCCTGTTCCAGTTCGTCACCGAGCCGCCGCGTCAGCCCAAGCCGATGCTGCCCGCCTCGGTGCGCGGCACGTTCGCGGACCGCTTCGATCCGCGCCTGAGCGTCATCCTCGGCTCCTCGGTGGTGTTCCACTTCGCGATCGTGATCGCCGCCTTGTTCTGGGACATTGAGGTCCCGAACGGCATGGCCGAGCGCGCGTACAACCTGACGTTCAAGCCGGAGACCTATCAGGTCGACGTGGTCCAGCCCGAGGTGACCAAGTCACCGGAGCAGGGCTCCGCGGCCGGCAGCGCTGCGCCGGAGAAGAAGCCGGAGAAGAAGCCGGCCACGGTCCCGTCCAAGCCGTCGGAGAAGCCCGATGGTGGCCGCAGCGACAAGGACACCGTCGCGATGCAGGAAGAGGAGGCGGCGAAGTTCGCCGATCTGCTCACCGGCGAAGGCGAGAAGGGCACCAGCGAAGGCGACATGAGCAAGCGCCGCCCAGGCGCGGATCTCGGTCAGCAGATCGACGGCGTGAAGGAAGGCGGCAAGCAGGTCGCGATCGGCGGCGGCGCGGGTCGCGGCTCGCGTGGTGACGGTGATCCGCGCGTCGGCACCGGCACCGGCCCGAAGATCGACGGCCCCACGGGCCCCGAGTCCGCAGGCGGCGGCAAGACCGAGAAGGTCCCCACCGGCCGCATCAACGTCAGCGACAAGCAGACGTTCGACGAGTCCACCCTGACCCCGGACGTCGTCCTCTCGAAGATCCAGTCGGCGTACATGGCCGGCCTCAAGCGTTGCTACAAGGAGTACCTGAAGAAGGACGCCACGGCGCGCGGCAAGGTCACGCTGTCCCTCACGGTCAACGAGACCGGCCGCACCACGTCGGGCAAGGCCAAGGGCTTTGCAGGCGATGTCGATGACTGCATCAGCGGCCTGATGGGCAGCTGGCGGTTCCCGATCCCGAAGGACAAGGACGGCGAGGCCACCGAGGCCAGCTTCGCGATCACGCTCCAGCTCGTCCCGGACTGAACGATCAGGGGAAGCGCGCTTCGACCGCGAGGCGCTGCACGAACGCGTCGAAGCCCAGCGTCTCCATCTTCTGCTGATCGGCCGCGCCGAACGTCCGCACGCTGACCGAGTCGGTCGCGACTTCCTTCTCGCCGATCACGATCGTGTACGGGATCTTCTGGAGCGAGGCGTCGCGGATCTTCGCCTTCATCATGCCGTTGCTGTCGTCGAACATCACGCGGACCCCGGCGGCCGCGAGGCGCGAGACGACGGTGCGCGCGTGGTCGTTGACGCGATCGATGACGGTGACGATCGCCACCTGGATCGGCGCGAGCCAGACCGGGAAGGCGCCGGCGAAGTGCTCGATCAGGATCGCGATGAATCGCTCGAACGAGCCATAGATCGCGCGGTGGAGCACCACCGGGCGGTGCGGCTTGCCGTCCTCGGCGACGTACGTGAGGTCGAAGCGCTCGGGCGCCGCGTAGTCGAGCTGGATCGTCCCGAGCTGCCACTTGCGACCGAGGCTGTCGGACACGTCGAAGTCGATCTTGGGGCCATAGAACGCGCCATCACCAGGCTTGAGCTCGTACGCCAGCCCGAGGCCATCGAGGGCCGACTTGAGCGCAGTCTCCGCGCGATCCCACATCGCGTCGTCGCCGATCCGCTGCGGTGGGCGGGTGGCGAACTTCGCGGAGTACTTGAGGCCGACCGCGTTGTAGACGTGATCGAGGAGCTTCACGAAGCGCTGCACCTCATCGGGGATCTGATCTTCGCGACAGTAGATGTGCGCATCGTCCTGGGCGAACTGGCGCACGCGCGTCAGGCCGCCGAGCGAGCCCGCCGCCTCGTTGCGATGGAGCACGTCCTGCGAGTGGAGGCGCAGCGGGAGGTCGCGATAGCTCTGCTTGCGGAACCCGTAGTAGAGGTGGTGCGAGGGGCAGTTCATCGGCTTGAGCGAGAAGTGGTGCGGGTCCGGATCGCCCGCGGCCTTGGCATCGCTGTCCTCGATGAGGAACATGTTCTCCTTGTACTTGCCCCAGTGGCCGGAGGTCTCCCACAGGCCCTTGTTGTAGAGCAGCGGGGTCTTGATCTCGACGTAGCCGTTGTCGAGCGCGAGCTTCCGCATGTACGAGGACAGCACCGTGTAGATCGCCGTGCCCTTCGGGGTCCAGAACGCAGCGCCCGGGGAGAACGGATGGAAGTGGAACAGGTCCAGGTCCTTGCCGAGCCGGCGGTGATCGCGCTTCTCGGCTTCCTCACGCTGCTTGAGCCAGGCATCGAGGCCCTTCTGATCGAAGAACGCGGTGCCGTAGATCCTCTGCAGCGACTTGTTCCGGTGATCTCCGCGCCAGTACGCCGCCGACGACGACAGGATCTTGATCACGCCGACCTTGGCGGTGGAGGGACCGTGCGGACCCTCGCAGAAATCGACCCAGTCGCCGTGGCTGTATAGCGTGAGGACCGTCGCGCCCTTGGCCACGATGTCTTGAATGATCTCGACCTTGAAGGTCTCGCCCTTGGCCGTGAACATCTGGACCGCCTGCTCGGGCGTGACCTCGGTGCGCTGGAACGGCAGATCCGCGGCGACGATCTGGTTCGCGAGGACCTCGATCTTGGCGAGCTCCTCCTCGGAGAACGGCTGGCCGCGATCGAAGTCGTAGTAGAAGCCGCTCTCGATCGAGGGGCCGATCGTGACCTGCGTGCCCGGGAACAGCCGCTGGACCGCATCCGCCACGATGTGCGCGGCGTCGTGACGGATCGTCTCGAGCGCTTCGGGAGCCTTGGTGGTGAAGATCTCGAGCTTGGTGTCGACGTCGAGGGTGCGCGAGAGATCCACGAACGTCCCGTTCGCCCTGGCGAGCACCGCCGCCTTGGCGAGGCCGGGGCCGATCGCATCTCTCACGAACGTCCCGATCGGCGTGCCCAGAGCGGTCTGCTTCTGGCTGCCATCGGGGAGGGTCACGGTGATGCTGGCGTCGCTCATGGGGACACCATAGCGAAGCCCACCGGCCTTTGGTTAGCGTCGAGCCCGACTAACGTTCAAACCCGCTACGCGCTGGTCGCCGGCGGCAGCAGCATCCCCGCCGCGACGGTCTCGTTGGTGGCCTCGTCGACGAGCACGAACGATCCGGTCTGCCGGTTCTGCGCGAAGGCGTCATAGACCACCGGGGTCGCGGTCTTGACCCGGATCCGGCCGAGGTCGTTCTTGCCGAGCTGGGCGGCGGTGGCGTCGTGGGCGCCGGTGTTGATGTCGAACCGATACGCCAGCTCGGAGATCACGGCGCGGGTCCAGCGGGTGGAGTGCTTGAGCGCATAGCGACCGCTCGGCGTCATCGGGCGCTCCGACATCCAGCACACCATCGCGTCGAGCTCGCGGCCGACCGTGGGCTGGCTCCCGGGCCGGGCGAGCATGTCGCCCCGCGCGACATCGACGTTGTCGGCGAGGTGGATGGTCACGCTCATCGTGGCGTAGGCCGCGTCGATCGGCGCACCGCCCTGCTCGATGCGCGAGATCTTGGTGGTCACGCCGCTCGGCAGGACGATGACGTCATCGCCAGGACGGAGCACGCCGCCCGCGACCTGGCCGGCGTAGCCCCGGTAGTCGGGGTGGCTGGCGGACTGCGGGCGGATCACCCACTGCACCGGGAACCGCGCGTGCCACAGATCCGCATCCGACGTGATCGGCACGCGCTCGAGGTGCTCGAGGATCGTCGGGCCCGTGTACCAGGGCATCTCGGCGCTGCGGTCGACGACGTTCGCCCCGGTCAGCGCGGACAGCGGGATCACCATGGTGTCGCGGACGCCGAGCGGAGCGATCAGCGCGCCGATGCTGGCCTCGATCTCGCGGAACCGCGCCTCGGACCAGCCCACGAGATCCATCTTGTTGATCGCGAACACGAGGTGCGGGATCTGCAGCAGCTGTGCGATCAGCGCGTGACGCCGGCTCTGCTCGACGAGGCCGGTCCGCGCGTCGACGAGGATGATCGACAGGTTCGCGGTGGAGGCGCCGGTCACCATGTTCCGCGTGTACTGGATGTGGCCCGGAGTGTCCGCGATGATGAACTTGCGGCGCCGGGTGGCGAAGTAGCGATACGCGACGTCGATCGTGATTCCTTGCTCGCGCTCGGCACGCAGGCCGTCGGTGAGGAGCGCCAGGTTGACGCGCTCGTCGCCGCGCCGGCGCGAGACGTCCTCCACGTGATCGAGCTGGTCCTCGAACACGGTCTTGGTGTCGTACAGGAGGCGTCCGATCAAGGTCGACTTGCCGTCGTCGACGGAACCCGCGGTCGAGAACCGGAGCAGCTCGCCATCGACGGCGAGCCCGACAGGAGCCCGGGAATCGACGCTCTCGGAGATCAACATCAGAAGTAGCCCTCGCGCTTGCGGTCTTCCATCGCCGCTTCGGTGAATCGATCGTCGGCCCGGGTGGCGCCACGCTCGGTGACGCGGGCGGCCGCGACCTCGGTGATCACCTCGGCGAGCGTGGTGGCCTCGGAGCGCACCGCGCCGGTGCACGTCATGTCGCCGATCGTACGGAACCGGACGGTCTCGGTGCGGAGCCGCTCCTGCGGCAACAGCGTCACGAACGGATTGGCGGCGTAGAGCATGCCGTCGCGCTCGAACACCTCGCGGCGATGGGCGAAGTAGATCGATGGTAGCGGGATGGCCTCGGCGGCGATGTACTGCCACACATCGAGCTCGGTCCAGTTCGAGAGCGGGAACACGCGGAGGTGCTCGCCGCGCCGGAGCCGGCCGTTGTAGAGCGACCACAGCTCCGGGCGCTGCTGCTTGGGATCCCACTGCCCGAGCTCGTCGCGGTGCGAGAAGATCCGTTCTTTTGCCCGGGCGCGCTCCTCGTCGCGGCGAGCGCCGCCGATCGCGGCATCGAACTGATGCTCCTCGATCGCATCGAGCAGCGTGGTGGTCTGCAGCCGGTTGCGGGAGGCGCGAGGACCGGTCTCGTCCACGACGCGGCCGCGATCGATCGAGTCCTGCACGTGCGCCACGATCAGGCGCTCGCCGATCTCGGAGATCCGGCGATCTCGGTACGTGAGGGTCTCGGGGAAGTTGTGGCCGGTGTCGACGTGGAGCAGCGGGAACGGGAACCGCGCCGGCCGGAACGCCTTCTCCGCGAGGTGCACCAGGACGATCGAGTCCTTGCCCCCCGAGAACAGGAGACACGGACGCTCACGCTCGGCGGCGAGCTCGCGGAGGATATGGACGGCCTCGTCTTCGAGGCTCGCGAGGTGAGAGCGGCGAAACGTCACGATCGGCACCGTACCTGACATCCGTTATATTGGACAAGCGTCCGCGTCCGTTATAATGGACGAACGTCCATTCGTAGATCATTCGCGAGGTTGGCGCGTTCTCAGGGAGATGACCGCTCGCGCGCTCCGTGTTGGCCTCCTCCTCGGCGGTAACCTCGTGGAAGAACGGGTGTTATCGAGCAGCTCGCCGATCACCTTGGGACAGTCCCTGCGCTGCACGCTGTCGCTCCCGGCCGAGGGCCTGCCCCGGGAGCACGTGCTGTTCGCGATGGAGGACGGCCAGCTTCGCCTGCGGGTGACCGAGGCGTTCCGCGGGCGGATCGCGCGGGGGGACCAGATCCAGAGCGAGCTCCAGCAGGGGATCGGGGTGGATGGTGTGTGGACGCTCCCGATCCCACGCGGCACGCGCGGTCGGCTGCAGCTCGGTGACGCCACGATCCTGTTCCAGGAGATCGCGGCGGCGCCCCTCACACCACGGCCCGTGTTGCCGGCGTCGATCCGCGGCACGCTCGGCGATCGGATCGATCGTCGCCTCGCCGTGATCATCGGCGCGTCCGTCGCCGCGCACCTCGGGATCGCCGCGTATGCGTGGTTCGACGACGTGGACTCGCGCTCGATGCTCGAGACGCCGGTGGCGCAGCAGTACCACCAGGAAGTGATGGAGGTGACGCTCCCTGACGAGCCGGCACCGCCGTCGCAGACGATCACCGATCCAGGTCCGGGCGCGGCAACGCCCGTCACGCCCACGCAGACCGCGCGCCCGATCGTGAGCCGTCCGCGGCCGACGCCGGGGCAGCAGACGCAGCCCACCGGGATGACCGAGGACGACGCCCAGCGGTTCGCCTCGATCCTCACGGGCTCGGAGATCGGCCAGACCGGCGCGAACGATCTGAACAAGCGGCAGCCGGGCGCCGATCTCAACAAGCAGATCGATGCGGTCGGCGATCGCAAGGTCGTGGTCGGCAACGAGGACGGCGGGTTCCGGCAGAAGCCGCGCGAGGGCATCGGCACCGATCCGAACGGCCCGCAGATCGACGATCCCACGCAGGTCGCGAACCAGACGCCGAAGCGCCCGGAGACCACGCCCGGCGGCCGGATCCAGATCAGGCCGCTGCCGCCCGAGGGGCCGGGCACCACGCTCACGGTCGGGATGGTCCTCGAGAAGATCAACGGCGTGTACATGTCGGGCCTGCAGCGTTGCTACAAGAAGGGCCTGCTGGAGGACGCCAAGCTCGGAGGCAAGATCTCGATGTCGTTCACGGTCAACGAGCGCGGCGGCCTCGAGGACAACAGCGCCCGCGGCGTGAGCACCGAGGTCGATGCCTGCATCTCGAGCCTGATGAGCGGCTGGCACTTCGCGATCCCGCGCGACAAGGACGGCGACGCCACCGATCAGGCGTTCAAGCTCGCGCTGGCACTTCAGC
>JAYVRN010000102.1:0-31553 GCA_043776275.1 Myxococcales bacterium
CCGAGCGCACCCTCGACGGTATCGCGCACCTCGAGCTCGGCGAGCTCCTCGCGCGCTTCGAGAAACACGGAGGCCAGCTCGCTCACGTCGGTAGTATCCCACAAGGCGGGGCGGCATGACTCCACATGCCTCATCCGATGTGCTCGCCCGGTTCGTCGACGATACGCTCGCCGTCGAGGAGCGAAGCTTCCTCTCAGATCACCTGGACGCCTGCGATGACTGCCGCTCCACGGTGGCGATCTTGATCAAGGCGGCCGTTGCGGAGCGGCGCGCGTCCGAGCCCACGATCGGCACGCAGCCGCGGGAGGCATTCGACCCGACCGAGGTGTGTGGATCCGAGGCGCCCGCGAGGAGCGGCTCGAGGTTCACCGCTGGAGCCAAGCTTGGTCGCTACGTGATCGGCGAAACGCTCGGGATGGGCGGTATGGGCGTGGTGTACGCGGCGCATGATCCCGATCTGCATCGCGAGGTCGCCGTGAAGGTGCTCCGCCCCGAGCTGTCCCGGTTCGGACACGACGCCACGAAGCGGATCGTCCGAGAGGCGCAAGCCATGGCGCGGGTCTCACACCCGAACGTCGTGGCCGTCTACGACGTCGGAACGGTCGATGGCCAGGTGTTCATCGCGATGGAGCGCATCTCCGGGACGAGCTTGCGTGAGTGGCTGGCGTCCGCGCGAACCCCGGCGGAGATCCTTGACGTCTTCATCGGCGCGGGTCGCGGACTGATCGCCGCGCACGACGCCGGGATGGTGCATCGCGACTTCAAACCCGATAACGTGCTCGTTGGCAGCGATGGCCGTCCGCGCGTGACGGACTTCGGTCTCGCTTTCGAGCAAGGGCAGCAGGATCCGATCGAGATCAGCGGCGAAGTCTCGACGCGGCCCATTGTCGGCACGCCCAGGTACATGGCGCCCGAGCAGCACGCTGCCGCGAACATCGACGCGCGCACCGACCAGTTCAGCTTCGCGATCGCGCTCTACGAAGCCCTGTATGGCAAACGCCCATTCGACGGCACGTCTCGCGAGGAGCTGGCGACCGCGGTGATGAACGGTCGGATCGAGCCAGCGCCGTCCGGCACGCGGGTGCCCTCGTCGCTCCGCGACATCCTTTCGCGCTCCCTCTCGGTAAAGCCCGGTGACCGCTTCGCGACGATGGCGGACCTGTTGAAGGCGCTCGGCCGAGATCGCGGCCGCCGGCCGCGCCAGGTGGGGAGGGCCGCACTGGTGGGGTTCATCGCCGTTGCTGTCGCGTTCGGCGCTGACTGGATCATGCGTGAGCGCACCCACGCGATCACGCGGACCAGCTTTGCGTCCGCTCGTACACAGCTCGACAAGCTACTCGCGCTGCGTACGGATGCATTCATCGCGCAGGCGGATGCGATGTACCGGCTGCCGATCATGCAAGAGGTCGCGACCTCGCGCGATCAGTCGGACTTCGGCCTGGGCGACGCGCGCGAGGACCAAGCGCGACTCGCACGCCAGCACGAGATCCTGAGCAGTGCCGACTGGGTCGGACTGGTCAAGACGCACCCGCTCGACGTGCTGGCGATTGCCGATCAGAAGGGCCGGTTGCTGTTCGATACGGCGAACCCCGAGCTGTGGGGCGGCAAGGTGACGTCCGTGGGCGCGATCGCGTCTGCGTACGCATCGCCGACGGAGACCTACCTCGGTGTTCTCGATGCGGCGGATCCGTCGGTGGTCGCATCGGGTGTAGTGGGTGGCCTTCCGAAGCGGAAGCTCTATGTCGCATTCGTCCGCGGGAAGCGGATCGGCGCGCGGCCGAACGCGATGTTCATGCAGCTCCTTGAGGCGGACCGGCTTCTCGAGGAGGTCGGCGTTGGAGAAGACACGATGCTCTCGGTGGTGACGGCAGAAGGCGTGGCCGCGGGTCATGTCCCGGAGTCGGTGCTGCTGCACGTCGACGAGGGTGGGATCGACGAGCTGTCTCTCGATGATGGGAACTGGCTCGCGGAGCGGGCGCCGTTGCGAGCGGCAGGGCAGGACACCGCGATCGCTCAGCTCGTGCTCGCGCGTCGGACCAACGTCGGTCTTTCAGGACTGTTCCCGCACGCACAACAGACCCTCGGGGTTCTTGCGGCGTTTCTTCTCGCGCTGGCGCTCGGCGGCTTCCTCGTTGCACATCAACGCGGCCTCAACCGGCGTGGAGTCGCGGCGTCATGAGCGAACCAGCGCTGGTTCCCGTCAAGATGCGGCAGCTCGTCGGCTACTTCCTGCGCCTCGGCACGCTGGGGTTCGGCGGTCCGATCGCGCTCGCGGGCTACATGCAGCGCGACCTCGTCGAGCGGCGCCGCTGGATCGCGAAGGAGGAGTACGTGCGCGGCCTCGCGCTCGCACAGCTCGCGCCCGGCCCGCTCGCGGCGCAGCTCGCGATGTACCTCGGCTGGGTGCGTGGTCGCTTGCTCGGCGCGACGCTGGTCTCGCTGGCATTCATCCTGCCTTCCTTCGTCATGGTGCTCGGGCTCGCGGCTGCGTATGTCGAGCTCGGCGGGCTGTCGTGGATGCAGGGCGTGTTCTACGGCGTCGGTGCGGCGGTGATCGCGGTCATCGCTCGCAGCGTGCAGAAGCTGACGAAGCTTACGCTCGCGAAAGACGCACTCCTATGGGCGGTCTTCCTCGTGAACGGCGCGGTCACAGCGCTGACGGAGTCGGAGATCATCTGGGTGTTCGTCGCGAGCGGTGCGCTCGTGTATCTGGTCCGCATCCGACCGGGCTTCGCGTCGCATGCGAGTGCGTTCATGCCGTTGAGCTGGTGGGTCACCGGGCTGCACGGACCCGAGACGACCTCGACCCTGTGGAAGATCGGCATCTACTTCGCGGAAGCGGGTGCGTTCGTCTTTGGCAGCGGTCTCGCGATCGTGCCCTTCCTGCACAGCGGCGTGGTCGACCAGCACCACTGGCTCACGGAGCGACAGTTCCTCGACGCGGTCGCGGTCGCGATGATCACGCCCGGGCCCGTCGTGATCACGGTCGCGTTCATCGGCTTCCTCGTTGCAGGCTTCGGCGGCGCCTCGGCTGCTGCCGTGGGCGTGTTCCTGCCTTGCTACCTGTTCGTCGTGATTCCAGCGCCCTACTTCAATCGCATCGCGGACAATCGCTCGATCAAGGCGTTCGTTGACGGGGTCTCCGCGGCGGCGGCGGGCGCCATCGGTGGGGCAGCGATCGTGCTCGGGCGCCGGGCGATCTTCGACGTGCCGACGATCGTGATCGCCCTCGTGACGTTCGCCGTTCTGTTCAAGGTGAAGAAGGCGCCCGAGCCGCTGGTCATCATCGCGGCCGGTCTCGTCGGCCTCGCGCTGACCTATCGTTGACCGTGCCCTGCGCGCCAGGGAGAGCACGCCTCGCGGTATCGTTGCGCCGTGCCGAACGACTACTCGATCACTGCCACCTTCACATCCGCCGCCGTCGCGACCCAGGAGGCGGCGGCGCTGCAGCAGCTCTTCCGCGCGCACGCAAAGCAGGCCGCCAAGCACCAGAGCCCGACCCCGTCGATGCTCGCGTACGGCGCGCGCGTCGGAAGGAAATGGAAGGAGCCGCTGACCTGGGGAGATGAAGGGCTCGCGGGTGACGAGCCGGTGGTCACGACCCTCGCCGGCGCGGTGTTCGTGTTCCACGACTACTGGGATCGGCCGCTCGAGCTACCAGCGGTCCTCAAGGCGGCCGGCGCGAAGACCACGACGCTCGTGGCGGGTCCCCCGATCCTCCGCGTCGAGCTCACGTTCAAGCCCGGAGCCGCCGGCACCAAGCTGCGCGCGGCGCTCGCTGCGATGTTTGCACAACGCGAGGAGCCCCACCTGTGCGACTGGAAGCCGCCGGCGTGGTCGACCGCGCGCCGGTTCCTTGGCGAGAGCGAGGACGTCTGGGTGGTCGGCGACGACACCGGTTGCAAGTTCACGTTCCCGGTGGCGCCGCACGATCTGAAGGCGTTCCGAGCGTTCCTCGCGGCGGGCGCTCGCTCGCTCGTCATCGAGCCCGCGGTCGCGCGTGACATCGCGGCGCTCCAGCGAGCCGAGCTGGCGAGCGCTGCCAAGGCGGTGCCGGCCTCCGTCGTCGTCGCCAAGGCCACCGCGCCGATCCCGAAGCAACTGCCCAAGGTCCAGCGCATCAGCAAGGGCAACGACAAGTTCACGCCCAATCACCTCGCTTCGGAGGCTGGTGCGCTGTGGGCCACCGGGCACGCGGGCCTTCACAAGGTCGATCCCAAGAAGGGTGCCGCCAAGGGAATCGACGTCGGCACCTGCCGGTTGGGCCTGTGTCTGCACGAACAGATGGTGTGGGTCGCGGGCTACCACGGTGTGCGCCAGACGGCAGACGGGGGCAAGCGGTTCACGAAGCTCGCGGTGCCCGATCACAAGGAGGGCGCGCCGATGCTGAACGCGATCGCGCGCGACGCGGACGGTGTCCTGTGGGTCGGTGGGTATCAAGGCCGCCTGCTGGCGTGTCGCGATCGCAAGCAGTTCGTGCTGGTGCCGTTCGCGAGCAAGTCGCACATCGTGCGGCTGCGGACCACGCCGTATGGCGTCGTCGTGATGACGTTCCACGGCGACCTCGGGCTCATCCAGAACGGCAAGTGCCGCAAGGTGCCGGTGCGCAGTCCGGTCGGGCTCGACGACGCGTGCGTCACCCCGGCGGGGACGCTCATCGTCGTCGGCGGGCGGAACGACAAAGGCATCGTGCTGCGCTCGACGAACGGCGGCCAGACGTTCACCGCAGGCAAGACACCCGCCGCGCTCTACACGGTCGCGAGTCTGGCCGACGGCCGCGTGATCGCCGGCGGCGACGAGGCGCTCTATGGTTCGCTGGACGACGGCAAGACGTTCGCGCGCCTGGCGTACTCGGCGACCAAGGGGCGTGCGTTCTGCGCCGCGATCGAGCACGAAGGCGCCGTGTATGTGGGTGGACCGTGGCAGGACCTGGTGCGCGTCAGCTAGTCGGCACCGTGGGGAGGTGAGCCGAGCGTCTCGTTGCTCTTGCTCGTGCTCCGGTGGGTGCCTGGCACGTGAGCTATCCTTCCGGGATGAGGTTCTTCGAGCAGACCCAGGGCGTCTATTTCGACGATCTTGACCCGTTTCACATCCTTCACAACGCCCGCTACATCCTGCTGTTCGAACGCACGCTCGGCGCGTTCTGGATGGAGCTCGGGCTCGGGGCGTTCCAGGAGAAGGATCGGCCCGAGCAGTTCCACCTGGTCGCGCGCAACGAGATCGACTACCTGACGCCGGTGCGCGGCGTCGGCAAGGTCCGCGTCCGGGTGTGGGTCGAGCGGATCGGTCGTACCTCGCTGACGTTCGCATTCCGGTTGCTCCCGCTCGATCAGGATCTCGACCACGCTCGCGGGCGACGCGCGATCGTTCACGTCGATCCCTCGACGCTGCGGCCCGCGGCGTGGTCGCCGGAGCTGAGAGCGTTGCTCGCGCCGTACACCGAACACGCAGACGGCTGACCGCAGCGAGCGACCTCGCGAGTAGGATGACGCGATGAGCGATCTCGCATGGGCCTGTACGTTCGTCGGCGCGACACCCGAGCAGGTGTGGCGCGGCGTCATGGAGACAGGTTGCCAGGAGATGGTCGAGTGGATGCAGGTGCACGACACCCAGCCGACGCTCGTTCGACTCGGCGGCGCGCGAGCGGACAAGGAGCTCGGCATCGGGCTGTCGGCGCGCCTCGGTATCCCCGCTGTCGTGGAGCGCAAATTCTCCGAGCCCATCGAGTGCTCGTTTCGAAGCCTGATGGACTGTGGCATCGAGCTGTACTGGGAGGGAGTCGAGGTCGACGGCAGCGCATTCGTCATCGTCGCGCCGGGCGCGCCCGACATTCGCGCCCCCACCGAGGAGGCCCTCGAAGCGCTTCGGCGACTCGGTCGTGAGGGTGTGGTCCGCAGACTCGCCGAAGGCCTGCGCGGACTGTTCGAACAGGCGATGCACCTCCCGACCGAGCGCGATGCCGGCGGATTCTCGAACTGGTCGGGCCTGCCGTGGCGAGAGCACGACGACGAGCGGCCCTGGTCGTTCCTCGTTGCGGATGCCTCGCTCGACACCGTCGAACTCGCAGCTTGCAAGGTCCTCGTGCGTGCGGGGCACGGTCTCATCGTCGACGGCGATCCGGATCCGCTCGAGATCACGCTCCGCGCGCGGCGTTGCGGCGACGTCTCGTGCGTCGAGATCGCGGCGGAGGCGTTCGCGGAGGGGCTCGATGCAGATGTCCTGTCTCGCGAGCTCGCGCGCCCGATCCTGGCCGAACAATGGGCGCGCCAACGCGCCCTCCACCACGACGGCGAGCTGTGGCTCGAGGAGAGCGAGGTGCCGGGAGAACGCAGGGTCGTGCGGGTCCATCCAAAGCTCGCGCCCCGCCCCCGGGCCGGCGACGAGCTGTCGGATGTCCGCTCCTGGACGCGGCGTGCCGTGATCGACACGCTCGGGCCGCTGGCCGCCGCGCTGTTTTCGTTCGACCCCGATGGTCCCGTCTCGCGATCTCGAACGCTGCTATTCCGCCGGGCCCCAGGCTCCAACAAGACGTTCGCGCAACGTCTTTACGATCGGACCCGCGCCAACGCGCCGGCCTCGTTGCGCGAGGCGGTCGATGGGAGCGACGATATTCCGTTCTGATCCGCGGACGCGCAGGCCGTGCTCGCCGCGGAACGCGCGGCGGTGACAGCGCGACGCTGACGATCGTCGGCGTCGCAGCGACCCGCAAGCTCGCCGCGCGTTGGGGATCCCGGAGGGCGTGCGTGGTGAGGGCTTTGCATCGGTCGCGAACTCAGCGGCATGCCGGTCGATCGGCGCGCACTACGGGTCACGGCCTTCGGCTGACACCGATCGCATGGGTGGCCGAGCTTCGTTGACCCTCAGTGATGGAGTTCAGGTACGCTCGCGACCATGAGAGGGCGCGGCCGTGACGAATGGGGGAAGCAAGGGGGCGACTCGGCGGCGACGGAGGATGGGCCCGTCCCTGGGCGCCGAACGTTGACCACGAGTTCGCGGAGCCAGCAGGCGAAGTCCTCGACCGGGCCCGGAAAGCGAACGCTCAGCGAGAATCTCCCGGCGGGACCCCGGGCAGCGGAACCAGGATCCCTCGAGGCTCTGGAGGCCGAGCTGGGTCCAGGATCTCCGATCGGGCGTGACGGAGCGCGCATTCACCGAGGTCCGATCGCGGCTCAGCTGGCGGCATCGCACGGCGCCGTCGCGTTCGCGCTCGGGCAGAACATCGTGATGGGGGCGAATGCTCCCGCCGCAGGAACTCCAGAGGGCGATCTCCTGCTCGCGCACGAGCTCGCGCATGCCGCGCAGCAGCGTGATGCTGCCGCCGATCCGGACAAGCGGCGCAAACGCGCAGGCGGCGAGGATGGGGCGGCAGAGGCCGATGCCGATCGAGCCGCGGCAGAGGCAGTGTCGAAGGAGAAGCTCGCCGCGCTCGGGAACTTCGCTGGAAGCATCGGCGACGTGATGAAGACTGGGATCCAGCTCCAGCGCTGCTCGAAGCCGCAGGGGCCCGAAAACATCGATCGCTACGAGTACCTCAAGAAGAACGACTACAAGATCGCGACGACTGCGGCGCTCCATTTCGGTCAGCAGACCTTCGTGACCGGTGATCCCGCGGTCAAGTGGACCAGCGGCGGCGAACAGAAGTTCATCCGCAAGATGACCCTGCTGCTCCACGACGTCGACACGCCGGATCTCGACTCGATTGTCCGCCCGGAGCGAATCGGCGCGTTGATCGACACGTCCCGGCCGCTCACCGAACCCGGTGCGGCGACAGGTCACGACACCTACTTCGATGCGGTAGGTGTCGCCGTCGGGAACGCAATGGTCCGTCGCACCGTCGAGGGCTTGCAGCGCGAGGTTCCGCGGTTCGCTCACGCAGTGATCTCGGGCGGCAATGACCACCCGAACCCGGGCGAGATCGCGGTGTCGCATCCGATCGATCCACTGATCGTCACCGCACTCGGGCTGGGTGGAATTCTCGATATCGATCGGCCGGCGTTCGCGAAGCAACATCCCGATCTCGTTGGTCCAACGAAGAAGGCTTCGAAGTTGCGCGACGTCAAGCTCGACGTCGAGGTGAAGGACACGTGGTGGCGGCTCAAGGATCCAATGGACGCGACGCCCGAGGAGGTCGCGAACAAGCTGTTCGGTGCGCCCACCGAAGCGTTCCGGCTCGAGGTCGCGACGCCGCTGTACGGCGCCATCGTCGATCAACGCGTGAACGCGAAGCCGAATCTGCACGAGCAGAAGGATCCGATGGCTGCCGTTGCTGGCACTCCGCTCGGCGACGAAGTCGCGCTGGCCCAGTCAAAAGATCTAGCGTCGGTGACGAAGAGCAACTCGATGCCGTGCGGTACTCGCACAGGTCCGGTTCAACGCGACGCTCGTGAAGACCTCGGTCACTGCGGCCGCGGACAGGTTCGGCCTCGGAGCGATGTTGGCTCCATTGGGCACTCGCCTGACGGAGCGCGCCGCGAAGCTCGAGATCGGCGGAGAGGCGGAGATCACCAAGTGGGACGCGCAGTCGCAGGCGCAGGGAGCCATCATCCGCCAGGGTGCGAAGGGGCTCGACGCCACGATCCAGCGCCTGCAGACCTACGCACTTCAGTACGGCGAGGATCTCAACAAGGATGCACACGCGCTGAAGCTCCCCGCGGAGACTCGCGAGATCCTGCGTGCGGACGCCGAGCTCTGGGTTGAGGCGATCAATACGAGCGACACGCCAAAGAGCGCGGAGGGGCGGCTCCGCGCCGCCGGTCAGCACTCGCTCACGCTCGAGATCGATATCATGGAAGCGAGCCTGTCTGCTCCACAGGCAGCGGCGCACAACGCAGCGGTCGACAAGTCGGACACGGTGAACGCGGACCTCGATCCGGCGTCGCTCGGCCCGCGTGAGATCGAGATGCGCAAGAAGTTGGGGCGGATGCGGTCCGAGATGCTCGCCGGCAAGCTCGACAAGGGCGCCGAGAAGACGACGGAGGAGACACGTCAGCTCGTGTTCGAGTCACAGGTCGTGCTTCAGGCGGCACAGCACGACGCATTGTGGCGCATGCTCGACGACGCCGACGGGTTCTGGGCGCACGTGACGTTCGACGCGACGGAGATCAAGACACTGAAGGTCGAGGGGAAGACCTACTACCAGGGCTGGAAGACGGTCTACGACTTGATTCGGGCGAAGGACAACAAAGCCGCCCGCGAGGCGTACGAGAAGCTGTGCGCCAACGGCAAGATGCAGACGTTCCTGACCCGCGTGCAGGAGAAGGTTGCCGACGCGCAGCGACACGCGATGATCGCCAAGCTGATCGCGATGATCGTGATCACCATCGCGAGTATGGGCGTCGGAACTCTCGTTGAGGGGTTCGTGGCCGGTGGGGCGGCGGTCGCAGAAGGGGCGACGGCGGTGACGACGGGGCTCGGGCTCGGGCGGACCGCAGGCACCGTCGCCGGGTTCCTCGCAGAGACGACGACGTTCACCCTCGCCTCGAACTTCGCTCTCGAGAAGGACCATTCGATCGGCACGATCCTGACCGAGTTCGGGAAGAACCTCGTGCTGTTCGGCGCGATGCGCGGCATCGGGGCGGTCTTCAAGGCCGCCGGCGCCGCGAAGGTGATCGAGGCCGGGATGAAGGAGGGCGCGACGACGGGTGCGGTGCTCAAGGGCGGCGCAGTCGAGCTCTCGCAGGCGGCGGCGATGGGCGGCGTCGGGGTGATCGCTGGCTACATCGAGGCGAAGATCAAAGAGAAGATCTCTGGCCAGAAGCTCTCCGACGCCGAGCTCAAGAACATGATCCGGATGACGGTCGCACAGACCCTCATCATGGTGGTGGTCGGCCGCGTGCTGCGCTCGCCACTGCAGACCTTGAAGCTCAAGGCGGGCTTTGAAGGCGCCAAGTGGCGGATGGCGCGCAGCGAGGCAGCGAGCTTGAAGTCGCTCGCCACAGGAATGGACGGCAAGCCGGCCACGGAGGGCCAGCTACGCGAGCTCGTCGCAAAGGACTTGCACCAGATCGAGCTCGAGAAGGCCGCGTTCGAGGAAGTCCGCGCGAAGATGGAGAAAGCGGGGACGTCGACAACGGACATCGACAAGCACCTCGATGCGCTCAACAAGCACGCTGAGGTCGCCAAGACGATCGATCTGACGTTGCGGATGAAGGAGGAGGCACCGGGGCACTTCACGGCGGAGCGCGCGCAGATTCCGGACCTGATCGCACGTCACCAGGCGCTTGGGAGCAAGGTCGAGCCCGTGGAGGTCGATGCCTATGGCGCGAAGACATACCGGGTGACCTCGAAGACCGGTGAGGTCTTGTTCATCAGCGAGCAGTTGCCCGACTGGGCCGCGACCACATCCGGCAAGCGGCTGGTCGCGGCCGCACAGAAGGCCAAGGTACCCGAGACGATCCTGTGGACGCTGACCGAGGCCGAGCGCTCGGCGTTGCTGGCGCTCGAGCGTGCCGTCGAGATGAAGAGTGCAGCAGAGATCGAGCGAGCACGAAGCCAGCTCGGTCGGTTGTCGAGACCCGAGCAGGAGGCGTTGCTCACGGCCATGCGAGAGGGGGCGCCTGCGAAGGTCGGCCCGAAGACCTCGGCGGAGACGGCGAAGGAGACCGAGGCGGCGAAGAAGGCAGCAGAGCTCGCGCGGATCCGAAATGGCACGCCGGGCAAGGTTCGGACCGAGGCCGAGCTCAGCAACGCTGATGTCGTCAAGGTGATGAACGAGCAGCTCCAGCACGTAAAGCCGGGCGAGGTTGACGAGATGCTCAGCACGTTCACCGGGGAACAACGCGCCCAAGCTCAGAAGGCGCTCGCGAGGTCGTCGGGCTTCGGGAAGATGGAGAGCTTGAACCAGCTCCGTGACGCGATGCAGCCTCACCTGGACGCTGGCAAGAAGCTCTACACACCAGGCAGCGGCTCGCTCGCGGACAACGTCGCGTATGTTGGTAAGTCGGGTACCGGCAACGCGACGGGGCCGAGCGCTGGCAAGGGGCCGCCGCCGACCACGAAGACGATCGATGCCAGCACGATCGTGATCCTCGACGATGTCGTGCTCGCCAGGATGAAGGAGGACCCGGCGTTCGCGAAGTCGCTCGTCGACAAGAAGGCCGTGCTCCTACAGCCGCGCGGCTTCAGCGACGGAAACAACATGTACAACGCCCCCACGCCGGAGGCGATTAAGGCCCGCCTGACAGCGCTGCTCGAACGCACCGCGAAGCTTCAGGCTACGGACCCGGCGCTGAAGAGCTTCGACGACGCGCTCACCGCGGCACTCGACAAGAGCATGAACGACGCGCTCGCCAAGGTCGATCCGGCCGTGGCATCGGCGCTCAGGGGGCAGCTGGAAGTCGTCGACCCCGGCAAGACGGTCGATACGTCAAGCGCCGGAATCGCAGAGGCGTTGAACGACAATGCAGGAATCACCGAGGCACAGCTCGCACAGGCGCTCGCGGGCCTGTCACCTGGCGACCAGGCTCTCCTACGAGAGTTCTTTGCTCAGCGGTCCGAGGTGTTCAGCTCGCGCCGGCAGACGAACGAGCTACTCAAGCAGCACCAGCAGATGCAGGATATTGCACAGCAGAAAGGGATCAGCCCGAAGAAGGTCTACTACTTCATCTACAAGCCGGGTAAGAGCTACGGCATGATCGCGATGGCCCACCACGAGGCGACGGGAACGCCGACAGAAAACTACATCAACGGTCCGCAGGAGCTGGCCGCGCGACAGCTCGGGCCCGACACGATGCTCGTGATCTTCGATGATGTTGCGGGCTCTGGTGAAAGCCTGAGGTTCGCGTCGGAGGGCGGGGACCCGACGGCGCAAGGTGCGCTCCAGACTGGCTACAGGGGCAAGGTGGTGGTCGCGCCGATGATCTCGACACAAGAGGCGAACACGAATCTCCAGGGCGATGCTGCGACGCCGGGCTCCGGCGTTGCCGGCCGCAATCCCTCGGTGACATACGCACCGGCACGGATTGCCGAAGCGGTCACCGAGTCCGGGTTCTTCAAGAGCCTTCCCCCGGAGCGACAGAGGGCTTTGCTCGATCTATTGAACTACCAGAACGCGCACATGTACGAGAGGAACGGCCTCAACGTAGCGTTCCCGTATATGGCACCGGACAACAACAACGTCCTGTGGGCCAAGAAAATCGCGCCGGAGTTCATCGCTAACAAGAACCCCAAAGCGTCGAAGAACAGCGAGCAGCCCTGGGTACCACCAGCTGGAGGCAACCCGTGAACATCGTCGATCAGGTCGCACAGATCGTCGCCAGGGTCCGGGCGACCCCACCGGCGTATCCGCCGGCGAACGAGCTCGAAGCGATCCAACAGCGACAGTCCTATCGCATCTCGAAGGCGATCGAGGAGCTACCTGGCATGGACAACCGCGATCCGATGCCGCACCGGTTTCAGGAGTACACAATCTACGTCGGTGGTGGTGATGGCGAATCAGGCCAGGCCAGCGTCCTGCGCTGGCTTCGTCCGCTCGAGATCGGCGCAGCACCCGAGGTCAGTGCGTTGCTGCCGTTCAGCGGCGGGCACGTGCTGATTACTCGGTACTGGGCATGTCCCGGCGAGACCCTTGTTGGATTTCGCGACGAAACGCGCGTTCCTGAAGCCGCCGCCGTGCGGTTCCGCCGCGAGCTCGGCGTGCTCGCGGACCACGGAAAGCTGCATCCGATGGCGGTCCGTTGCGGCGCGTGGGCCGTGGGAGATAGCTCGGGGACGATCGTGCTCGCCCCGTGGAGCACCTTGAAGACGATCGATAGTGACGAAGACCGCGACGAGATGTTCGCATACGTGGATCACATGCTCGCGCGACACATGGTGGCGTCATGAATCGGGTCGAGCAGGTGTTTGGCCGCGCCACGGTACTCCTACCGGTGATTCATCCGGTGGGTCGAAGCGAGGCACTGGGGAGCTTGCGTGTCGTCGCCGCAGCGGGCGTTCCGGGCGTGTTCTTGATCAATCAAGGCATGAATGTCAGTGAGGTTCTGCAACTCGTGCTCGAGACCCGCTCGCTGTATCCGTCGTTGTGGATCGGCGTCAACTTGCTCGGCTCGCTACCAGCCGCCGCGCTTGCGCAGGGCCTCGACGGGTGCGGGGGCCGGATCGATGGCATCTGGTCCGACAACGCGGGAATCGACGACCGAGGCGTGAACGCCAATGCCGAGGCATTCGTCGCAGGACGCACGGGGGGCGCGTGGTTGGGTTTGTATTTCGGTGGGGTTGCGTTCAAGTATCAGCGCGAGATCGCCCCTGAGGAGCTCGGTCGCGTGGCCGCGGTGGCGGCGACGTACATGGACGTGATCTGTACAAGCGGTGCGGGGACGGGAATTGCCGCGGATGTTGGCAAGGTCCGCGCGATGCGGGCCGGGATCGGTGATCACGCGCTGGCGCTAGCATCGGGGGTCACGCCTGAGAACGTGTGCGAGTACATGCCCTACGTCAATGCGTTCCTCGTCGGGACCGGGCTCGAAGCGCGGCTCGGCGTGATCGACCCGGCCAAGCTCGAAGCGCTTCAGCGCGCGATGAGCTGATTCAGCGCGGGGTCAGGACGTGGACCACGCCTGCGGCGCGGCCAACAACGAGCTCCCAGGTCGGCCACAGCTGGTTTGCGAGCCGTCGGGCGCTGGCCTCCGACAACGGAGGGTCTGTGGAGAGCACCCAATCGATCCGGTGGTCGGGTAGGTCGTGGCGGGAGACCCCAACGCCGAGCGAGCTCTCGTGGCGGTGTCCATCGGCGCACGCCAGCAACATGCGATCGAGCTCGTACAAGTGAGGCGGTTGGAGGAGTGCGCGCCGCCGACGAGTCACTGCGAGAGCAGCTGCAGCCGCGAACAGCGCCGTCGCGAT
Source organism: Myxococcales bacterium (assembly GCA_043776275.1). Taxonomy (GTDB): domain Bacteria; phylum Myxococcota_A; class Polyangia; order Haliangiales; family Haliangiaceae; genus JABFXX01. The sequence continues at coordinate 13,840 of JAYVRN010000102.1, forward strand.
CGCGATCGCATCGCACGAGATCGCCGCGCAAGCTGCGACGGTCACGAGGGCGAACCACTGGGCCTCGCTGAGGCCCAGTGCATATGGTCGGAGGCCGTCGCCGCGGAACAGCTCGAGGACGAAGCGCACCTGCGCATACCCCATGACATAGGCGACCGACGCCACCCCTGGAGTTCCCGAGTATGCCAGCGCGATGACCACGAGCGTCGCGCTCGCGGAGGCCTCGACGAGCTGGACCGGCCAGAGGGCACGCCCCGACCAGCGCGGCCAGAACCCGACAGCGACGTGCGCGCTTCCGTAGGTCACGCCGCGACCGAGCCGGCCATGGCAGCACGCCACGGCATGACATCCGACGCGACCGAAGACGAGGAAGACCCCAACGCCGATCGTGGTGAGGTCCACCAAACGCTCGACACGCGCGCCCGAGAACCAGCCCACCACCGCGACGGCGGCCACCGCCGCACACGCGGTCTGATAGAACACGATGCGCTCGGCGCCCGCGATCGCCGTGGCGATCGTCACGACCGCGATGAACGCGATCGGTGGTGCCAGAAATCCGACCAACCGCTCCCCGAGCGTGAGGTTCCACTCGTTTGCGAGGACCACCGCGATCACGTTCGCGGACGCGTAGCCAGCGAACCCGAGGACCGTATAGGTGCTGATCGCGCGTCTGGTCAGCGTCGGTGGGGTACATCGCGTAATATGCATCGTGTGCGAACCTACCGGGTCGGTCCGAGGACGTTCAGCATGTCGCTGGTCACGACCGCCGACTCAGGCTTCGCGGTGTCGTTGCCATGGTTCGATCTTGGAGGCAAGACCGGCCCATTCCCCATGAACCCGATCTTGCAGCCATCGCTACCACCTGGCAACAAGCGGGAACGAGTGGAACACGGTGGAGCACGACACCGCACTCTCGGCGCCGGTGCAATACTTCGGCGATGAGCCACTGGCGACTGACGGGCCTGATCGCCGGGCTCGGCGCATTGCTCGCCGGTTGTGGCCCCGAGTGCATGCCAGATGAGGGGGTTGGCCCGGACGTGTCGTGGGGACCCGCCTATGCGTACGCCAGGACCGGCGAACCCGTCACGGTCAACCTGCACGTCAGCGCGCAGAACATCGTTGACGGCTACCAGGTGCACGGCCACTGCGAGGGCGAGGGCGAGGACATGTCCGGAACCGTCGAGATCGTCCCGGCGGGTGGAACGTCGATCGTAGGAGAGCTCGCCAACGGGTTCTTCTCGACCGAGATTCCATACACGACCGCGATCGACCTGCGAGTCGACACGACAGCGCCCGAGCGTGGGACCTACACCGAGCACTGGCTGCTGCCGTCGGTGTTCACGCTCGGTGCTGCGCCGTCCGGCACGAACGTTCAGTTCACGTGGACGCCGCCCGCGGGTGACCATGGTGACATCGCGGTGGACATCACCGACATCCAGACGAACAACACGCTGTCGACCATGACGGTGCCCGACACGGGTTCGTCGAGCGTGTCGGCGTCAACGTTCCCGCACCCGGGCGAGTACTACGTCACCGCCACGCGCGCGCATCCAACGGCGCCGTACAACACGTTGCGGATCGGAGCGACCTACATCCATCCGTGAGGAGGGGCGCGCCCCACCGGTGAGGGCGCGGGACGCACGACGCACGACGGGTGCCTCAGCAGCCGTCGAACACGTAGCCGGACGTGCCGCGCGGTCGCACGTCGCGGTCGCGAAGCACGATCGAGAGCCCCGGGAAGTCGGCGCACCCGCGCTGGAAGTCCGCGCGCAGGTACTCGATGACGATCACGTGCTCGTCGTACGCGGCCATGTAGTCGCCGCACTCGCCATAGTGGTTGCACTCCTCGGCGACGACGAAGTCCGTGCCCATCTCCGTCTTGCGCCCGACCAGCTCCGCCGAGTTCTTCTGCGCCGCGGCGAGGCCCTGCGCGTGCGCAGCCGCTGCGAACAGGTGCATCGCCGCGACGTTGTTCGCCTCGGTCAAGCGCCCGCCGGACCGCGAGAATGAATCGAGGTTGTCGATCTCGATCGCGTCGAAGCCGGCGGTCGCACAGCCTTCGATCCAATCTGCAACGATGGCGGCGACCGCGCCCCGCTTTGCGGCGCTGCTGACATCGATCAGCATCTCGTTCCAGTCGGCGTCGATCACCGGATCGCCGTTGCCGTCGCGGAGGATCAGCGTGGGATGCTGCGCCGTCCAGAACGCTTCCTCGCCAGGTTGGATCTGGAATCCGTTCACGTAGCAGATGTTGTAGAGGCCCGGGGCAGGCTGCGCGGTGCGATCGCGCGAGACGATTCGCACGCCGGCCGCGGGCGCGTAGGCGCCGCCGAGCTGGTAGTCGACCCTCGCATTCACCGGCGGCAACGTGACCATCGGCCCACCCTCACCGTCGGGCGTGTCAGCCTTTCCGCCGGGAGCGCTGGGGGGCGAGGATCCACCGTCCACCCCTGCGCAGGCGCCGAGGAGGAGCAACGCGATGGCGTGGATGGGCTTGTTCACGCCCTCACTCTAGGCGCGCATGGGCGATGCCGAACCTCACGTCCGCTTTCATCTCGCGCTGCTCGGTGTGGGTTGCAGCCTGGGGGCCGACCCTCAGGCTGCACAGTTCGCGCACGTCCGGGCGAACCTCCCGCGTGAGCGCGCTCACGGGCCTCGCAACGCAGCCAACACCGGCGGCTTGCGGAACCAGGCCGCGATGGGATGCCCTACGAGGTACGCTCGCGCCGTGGCCAACTGGTGGAAGAAGATCTTGGGCAAGCAGAGCGAGCGCCCGGCCGCGAGTGGGAAGCCGCCCGCGAGGGCGAACTGGCTTGCCGCCGATGATCCGGGCAATCCCTTTGGTGTCGAGCTTCTCGATCTGATGGTCACGCAGACCGTCATCGCGACGAGCGAGGATCGTTCGGTCGCGGAACGCGCGGTGTCGTGGGGCAGCTCCAGCGGAGCCGAGCTCGACATTGCGGCAGCGGCCGCTCGCCCGTTCACGGCGTGCACGATCCGGCTGCCGATCGATCGCGGTCTATCCGAGGGTCTGCTGTTCACGCCCGCGTCGATGGATGAGAAGTGGGTGATCGCGTGGCGGCAGGGCCGCATCATCGCCGCGCGGAGCTGGACCGGTGCGGTCGAGGCGGTGGCTGACGCGCGCATCGAAGGCGCGACGCTCGTGATCGAGGGAATCCGGGCGATCGAGTCGTCGCCGCTCGTGATGCTCGGCGCGCTGCCGCAGACGTTCGAGTGGTTCCTGCGCAGTCACGCGCTGCGCGAGAAGCTGCCGTTCCCCGTCGGCGTCGATGGTGCGGCGATGCTCGAGAGCGTGCCGCTGAGCGCCTTCACGGCCTTCGGCACGCTGATCTTCTGCGCCGCCAGGTCGTGGCAGCCTCCACCACCGTCGAGGCCGCTGCGCAGCGAAGGCCGCATCATCCGGGCCGTGCGTGAGGGCAAGCTCGACGACGTCGCGCGTGCGATCGCGGCCGGCGACGACGTCGACGCGCCGGGCACGCACGCGGGCTACACCGCGTTTCACGTCGCCGTGGTGCGCGGTGACGCACGCGCGGTCGAGCGTCTGGTGGCTCTCGGTGCCGATCCAAACCGTCGTGCAGACGGAGGCATGTTCTCGCTCGGCATGGCGATCGTGCACAAGGCGCCGCCCGAGGTCTTCGCGGCTCTCGAACACGTCGGCGTGGACCTGGCCGGGGCGAACGACGATGGCTTCAACGCACTGCATGCCGCGTGCGAGGTGGGCAACGCGTGGGCCGTGCGCTGGCTGGTCGAGCACGGACAGGGGCTCGAACCGCGCACGAAGCGAGGTCACACGCCGCTCCAGATCGCCTGCGGGCTCGGCCGCCTCGAAGCAGTCCAGGCCATGGTCGAGCTCGGTGCCGACGTCGCAGCTGCGTCGCCCGACGGGGTCGCGATCGAGATCGCGAAGCGCGAAGGTCGGGACGAAGTCGCGGCGTGGCTCGCGCAGCGACAAGGGTGACAGGTCCGGCTCACGAAGCGCGGTGCCCCCGAGCGGCAGGCGTGTTGCTGTGGGCGTGCCGCACAGCGTCGCCGAGCGGAATCGCCCACCTGGCGTCAGGCCCACGCTGGAATGTGCGTGGGAGCGCGTCGCGACGTGGTCGCACGCTTGCATAGACACCATGGGCATGACGAATTCCACGCGCCTGTTCACGAGCCTCGCCTTCCTTGCCGCCTCCACGCTCTCCGCGTGCGGTGGTGGCAAGACTCCTCCGAAGTCCACGACGACCACCCGTACCCAGAGCACGACCACGACGGATACGGGCGACAAGACCAGCACGGACTCGACCCAGAAGACCACGATGAATCCTGACGGGTCATCGACGGTTCAGAAGAGCGAGAACACCAGCACCACCGTTCCTGCTGCGCCAGCGAAGTGACGGGGCCGGGTCCGCGGTACGGCCTTCGCACCTCGATGTGCTGGACCTCGGAGGGATCAGATCCACTACAATGAGGGCATGCAGGACAAGCACGGGGAGCACAGCTCGAAGCAGGCGGCGCCGTCAGAGAAGAAGGAGACGGACTCGGTTCCTCAGGGCGGCCGGGACTTCTCGAGACTCGCGCAGTTCGGCGACCTTGCCACGTGCGGTCCAGTCGCCGCCGCGGAGATCTTGAGCCAACTCTCCAGTGAGCGCCTGAACGACGCAATTGCGGCGTTGCACGAGGGTCGCGGCAATGCGTTCGTCGCCGAGGTGATGAAGCTCTACGCCCTGAAGGTGCAGCAACCCTAGGTAGTCGGCTCGAGACGCGCCGCGCTCGGCGTCGGCTTCGTTCTGCTATCATCGGGCGTGACCGATCGTCGCCTCGCGCTCCTGGTTGCCACCTGCAGCCTCGTCGGGTGTGTCGGTCGGCGAGACGTCTACGTCCGCTACGGTGACATCCACCGCCACCTCGGCGAGCTGCGCGCGCAAGGTCACGCGACGGTCGAGGCCACCGAGACCGACGCCGAGCGCAGCAACAACGCCACCCACGACTCCGACACCGTCACCACCGTCGACCTCCGTCTCGACCAGGTCAGTACGCTCGCCGACGGCTGCAAGGACGTCCCGCCGTTCCGCGGCGCCGAGCTGGTCACGGCATGCGAGCTGGTGCTGAAGCGCGACGATCACCTCGTCGTCGCCAATCGCGCCGACCGCCTCCATCCCCACGACGTGGTCAGGTTCACGTCCGGGCTGTTGACGCTGGCCGGCACCGGCGGCGCGATCTACTGCGGCTTCGCCTGCGATTCGTACAGGGGCGAGAAGATCGGCGTGATGGCGGGCGGCGCCCTGGTGTCGCTGCTCGTCTGGGTCGTGGCGAGCGGTGGCCGCGACTGAGGCCCAGGCGGTTCAATGCTCGCGTTCGCGGGCTACGCGTCGCGCCCGAGGTCCGAGTACCTCGCGACGCGGAGCTTCAGCTGCTTGTAGTCTTTGACCAGCGGATCGGCCTTCGGCGCGGGCTGGAACGTGCCGTCGACCTGGATGCAGACGACGCGGCCGCTCTCGTGCAGAAACCACATCGAGCAGAACTGCACGGACTCGCCGTCGCGCGCGAACGCGGGGGTCTTGGTGGCAGGAGCCTTCTCCTGCTTCTTCACCTGAACGTCGTGTCGATCGTCGAATCACTGACGACGATCTTGTCGGCCAAAGCAGCGAGTGCGGCGGGTAGCTTCACGCGTCGTTGATACCAGCACCGCTGCGGATCAGGAAGGACGGTCGAATCGTTGCGCTGGCGATCCTGATCCCCGTGGGTCACGGCGGCGTCGCGCCCAAGGCCTTGCGAATCCCGTCCTCCGTGAGCGCTTGCGTCGTGTTCTCCCTGCGCGCATCCATCGCCTTGCGGAGCTTGTTCTCGAGCGCCGGGACCCGCACGAACTTCTTGCCGTTCCAGTCGATCACGACGTAGTCGACGGTGTTGTAGGAGTACCCGGCCTGCGCGCTTCCGGCGGTCCGGAACACGTGGAACGCGAGGACGAGCTCGTCCTCGGGATCCTTGTCGAGGTTGGCCGTCAGCGCCGTGGTGACCTCGCCGTCGTTGCTGCCCGCCGGGAGCTTGGGGAGGGGCAGCTTCCGGAAGCCTTGCTTGGCCCGCGCGTCGGGGACCAGCACGAACCCGCTGAAGCGGCCGACGCCCTTCAGGCTGAAGGTCACGACGACGGTGGTGTCCTTCACCGATCCGAACGCGCCGGTGACCGTGTGGACGCCATCCTCGTCGCCGCCCAGAAACGGCACCACACTGGAAGGCGGATCCTTCGCGTACGCGGTGCCGGTGCACGCGAGGATGACGAGAGCTGCGAGAGCGCGGTTGATCGTGAACCTGGTCATGCGCTGTGAACCCGACGTGGGGCACCGGGTCGCACGAATTATCTCGCCGGTCGAACCGGCACCGCCGCGCCAGTGTCTGCGGCGGGCTGCCCTTCGAACACGGACAGCGCCGCCGTCTCGACACAGCGCCGAAGGTACGAGCCGCCTCAGCTGCAGCAAGCCACGCCTCCCGACCAAGACCGGGAGCACGGGGACTGGGTTCAGGGGCGCGCGTACCGGCATACCCCCCTCAACCCGACGAGGAGCTGCCCGTCGCAGGAATAGCGGCCACGAGCCTGAGGCGCTCGCGACTGCTGTGGCGCGCGGCGGTCGCGCGATGTCGGTCGACGTCAGGGTCGAAAGAACCTCGCGTTGCGCTCGATGTCTCCGTGGTGTTGTTTGGGGACGTCATCGTCGAGATAGATCGCCGCCACCGGGCACTCGGCGACACACGCACCACAGTCGATGCACTCGTCCGGATCGATGAACATCTGGATGCCTGGGAACCGCTTGCCGCGTTCGGCTGCGGGCACCTGGCGCACCTCGGCCACGGGGACGGGTCCGAAGATGCAGTCGCTGGGGCAAACGTCGACGCACGCGGAGTCGCAGGTGCCGACGCACTTCTGAGTGATCACATATGGCATCACAGGGTATGGAGCACGGCTTGTGCTGGCCGTAAGATATTGAAAATGCTCCCATCCGGACGCTGGTCACTTATATTTCGGTGGCCAGCAGTGGTATGTCAGTGACATGTTCTGGTGTGGATCCGGCCCCGTCGCTGCAGCTGCTGTCCGATCTACTCACGGCAACCGCGGGTGCGCACTCGCCACGCGCCCTGGTCCGGGCGATCGCGGTGTCCCTTGCGTCGAGACTGCCGATCGCGCGGGTCGAGTTGCGCCGACCGGCACCGGAGGCGGTCGCACAACTGTCGGAGCAGGGTTGGCGTTGCATCGAGCCGGTGTCGTTCTCCGCAACCGCTCGGTTGATCGGCGCCGGTCTCGCTGTCGTTCCCACCGGCGATCTCCCAGCCTTCTGCTTCAGCGCTGACTTCGGTGAGGCGCTGGGGCAGGTGGTCGCGGCGGCGACGCGCCATCTCGAGGTGATCCAGCGCGTGGCGAAGCTGTCACAACGTGCACACGCGGAGAATCGCGAGTTGCGCGCGGACCTGGATCGGCTCGAACCGCACGGGGAGATCATCGCGCGCAGCCCTGGCATGCGTGCAGCGCTGAGTCGTGCGGAGCTGGTCGCGCGACACCCGACCACGGTGCTGCTGATGGGAGAGTCGGGCAGCGGTAAGGAGGTCCTGGCTCGCGAGATCCATCGCCGATCTCCGCGCGCACACCGTCCGATGATCCAGCTCAACTGCGGCGCCCTTCCAGAGGCGCTGATCGAATCGGAGCTGTTCGGTCACGAGCGCGGTGCGTTCACGGGGGCCGACCGTGTGCACGTCGGGGCGTTCGAACGTGCGCATCGCGGGACGTTGTTCCTCGATGAAGTGGGTGAGCTGCCTGCGACGGCACAGGTCAAGCTGCTCCGGGTGCTGCAAGAGCGTCAGATCCGTCGGGTGGGGGGCGAGGCGCAGATCGATGTCGACGTGCGCTTGATCGCGGCGACGAATCGACGCCTCTCGTCGATGGTGCAAGAGGGCTCGTTTCGCGAGGATCTCTACTATCGGCTCGATGTGTTCGCGATCCATGTGCCACCACTTCGCGACCGGAAAGGAGACCTCGGACCGCTGGTTGCGGCGTTGGCTCGCGAGCTGGCCCAGAAGCTCGATGCGCCGGTACCCACGATCTCGCGAGCATTCCTGACCCGGCTCGAGGCGCACGACTGGCCAGGGAACGTTCGCGAGCTGATGAACGTCCTCGAGACCGCGATGATCCTCGGAGGCGGCGACGCGCTCGAGCTGGCAGGCGACTTCCCTCGTCGACGTAGGCGCGGCGAGGCCGCCACCACGGATACGCCACGCTTCGATTCGGCCGTTCGGATCGCGATCGAAGAGGCGTTGCGCGTAACGCGGGGCAAGATCTACGGCGCGGATGGCGCGGCCTCGCGGCTCGGCCTCAAGCCCGGGACGCTCCAGAGCAAGATGCGCAAGCTAGGAATCCAGCGCGCCGCGTTCGTGTAGGGCTCGGTAGCGATCGGGCTTACGCGGCGGGCAGTCGAGCCGCGAGGAGCGAACGCGCGCCTCCGACGTAGACGCGACCGTGTCCCACCGTACCGGCGAATCCCTCCGCACCCTCGAATTGACCGAGCAGGCGCCCGTCGCGATGCACGACAATCACGTTGGCGGCACAGACCAGGATCACGCTTCCGGCCATGCTGATCGTCGCTGGCGATGCGTCCTCGAGGGAGGTCTGCCACCGGACCCCTCCGTCCGCGGTGCCGCGTGCGACCAGTGCGCTTCCGCCGCCCTTCGAACAGATGGCGTGGATCACAAGCTCCGTATCGATCGCGGCGATGTCGAGCATTGAAGCCTCCGCCCAGCGCACTTTGCCGGTCGCGAGATCACACACCTCGACGACATACTCGTCTCCGTTTCGGGTGCCACCGGTCAGCAGATACTCGCCCACGACCGCGCCGTACCAGGTGTCCCCAGTCCGTAGCACACGTACGATCCCACCGTCCGCATCGACGAGATACGCCCCGGGGGCGCCATCCTCGGCGGCGCGGGACAGAATGATCAGCCCGTCTCCAGTGCGCGCAAGCGTTCGGCCTCCGGCGGGGAGTGATGACTTGTGCTCCTTGCCGGTAGCGAGAGCGAACCGCGACAAGTGGGCTCCCTTTCCGCGCACCCAGACCACGGCCTCGATCGCGTCGCCACGAATCACGGCACCATGCCGCGACAGCGTGCCTGCCAGCTTCCGCTGCCAACGGATTCCATCTCGACCTACCGCCACAAGGTGCTGGATCCGATCGATCACCACATCGCAGACCACCGCGTCACCGCCATCGACGAAGACCTCGCCGCCGAGATTGTCGGCCGGGAGCTGGACGTGCCACAGCTCTGCTCCGGTTGCGGCTGACAGCGCGACCACGCGTGGGCCGGCGCGAACGATGACCTCGTCCCCCCAGATGATTGGCGGATCCCAGATCGCACACTCCCATGCGAATGGCGCGGTCCAAGCGAGCGGAAGCGGAGAGTCGTTCACGGGGACACTCTAGCCGACGATGCTCACAGCTTCACGGCATCTTTGCCGTTGAACACATAGAAGTCGATCGAACCATCGATCTTCAGCACCGCAGCCCCTGGGCTAGTTGGGATCTTCTTGGCGAGGTCTGTTGGTGCCAACGTTCCGCCTCCCTTGAACTCGGCCTGGCTGATCAGCGCGTGAAGTTCGTCGTGCAAGTCGACCAGTTCGCCCTTCGCGTTCTTCACCTTGCCGATGTCGGTGAGCAGGGTGTGATCGCCGCCGAGATACAGCGGGATGTCGTGATGGAACTCGCCGATCGGCGTGCCGGCCTTCTTGGCCTTCGCAGCGTAGTCGAACAGCCGGAGCTGCTCGGTGCCCTGGACCAGGACCACATCCTTGTTCATCACCTTGGCGACGGTGGACTCGGCGAGCTTGTTCGCCGCGGCCTCTGTCAGTGCCGGGTTCTTTGCTTTCCAGGCGCGCTTGTAGAGGTCGACCATCTGTCGCTGCTGCGTCGGGCTGAACGCCTGGCCGATCTTCGCCTCCGCCTTGCCGATGCCCTTGAGCGGCACCACGCGGTGAACGCCGGCCTCCTCTTCGAGCTTTACGAGCGAGTCCCACGCGGCCTTCTGGTTCTTGTCGAAGCCCTCGACGAGGAGCTTGCCCTTCTGGGCGGCGCTCTGTGCTCCTTCGACGACCTGCGCGGATTTTCCTTCGCCCTGGAGCGTGAGTCGTTTCACGCCTGCAGGCGCGTCCTGCATCGTGCACAGCTCGAACGAGTTCGGCTCCTTGCGGCGGTAGTAGTAGTACTGGCGGTCCTGCGCCGGCACGGGGAGGTCCTTCTTCTTCGGCCACCCGGCGGATTCTGCAGCTGCGGTCGCTTCCTCGGACTTCGCGATGAAGCCCGTGCCCTCTTCGGCGGCGAGGCGGTCGACGTTTGCCTGGTGCCGTGCGAGGTCGTCCTCGAGCACCTTGATCTCGCGGGCGAGGGCTTCCTCCGCGTCCTTGGTCAGCTCGCCGGCTTTCTTCGACATCCCCTGCAGGCGCGACTCGATGATGCCGGGGAGTTTCTTGGTCTCGAGCCACGACTCGAACGCCTGGGTCCCGGGGGTGAACGGATTCTTGAGCTTGTCCCCACCGCGCTTGCCGCCGATCGACAACATGCGCTCCCAGAGCTCCCGCAGCTTCCCGGAGACACCTTCGTAGCGGGTGAGGAGCTTCACCGTGCCGCCGTGCTCGAGCACGTCCTTGGCGAGCGCCTTCTCGCCGGCAACGACGCCCTTCACGACGACTCGCTTCGTGCTCTCCTCGATCTCGTACAGCACGTGAACTTCGGTGCCGAGACCCTGACGAATCTCGACGCTCGCCCCGACGCGCAAGGCGAGGGCGCCTCGAGTCAACTCCGTGATGACCTCGCCCTCCTTGAAGATGCCAGCGGCGGCACGCAGCTTCGTCAGCAGCGTCATGCTGCCCTTTGCGAGCTGATCGGCCGCCTGTGCGACCTCGGCGATCGACTTCACTCCCTTGAGGGCGGTGGCCACCGCTCCGAGATCGAGCCCGACACCGACCCACGCCACCGCGACCTCGATCCAGCGGTGGTCCATGTCATGGAACGCCAGCGCCATTTGCGGATCGAGATTCGTGTTCGCAGCTGCACCGTCGACCGCATAGTCCTTTGTCGTCTTCATCGCGTCGTAGGTGCTGAGACCGAGCGATCCGGCCGCAGCGACGAGGGCGAGGCCACCGGTAGAGAATGCGGCGATCAAGCCAAGGCCGATGGCGAATACGGTCTTGGTGACCGTCTTCACCGTGTTCCACTTTTTCTCGCTCGCGGCGTGATCCTTGATCTTCTGGCGGCGCGCTGGGTCCGTGATGCCGCAGCCAGCGATCGTGGTGTCGATCAGTGACTCGATGCCCCACACCTCGAGCGAGCCATCGAGGAGGTTGTTGCGGGTGTCGACGATGTCCTTCGAGATCTTGATCGTGTCGTCGCCGAGACGCTTGGCGATGTCGTCGTCGGAGCCCTGGATCTGTTTCGGGTCCTGACGTGCGAGCATCGGATATTCCGTGAGCACCTTCGCTCGCTCCAGGATCAGGCGCTCCTTCTCGCGAGCCGCGGCCGCCTTTTGTTTTCGCTGTTCGGCGGCATCGTGGTCCAGTCGATCCACGGGCAGCGTCGAGAGGCTGGTCTGCAATGCGATCGCGTCGTCGAGTTTTGCCAGCTTCTTGGCCGTCTCGCGGATCAGCTGGAATTCGTCGGCGCCAGTCTTCTTGCCTTGGAACTGGGCACGCTTCTTCGCGACCTCGACCTCGCTGCTCGCGAGAATTCCGAGCGCGCCCTTCTTCATCGCTGCCGTGAACGCGGAGATCAGCTGCTCGTCGGCGATCTTCGCCGTCGGCCCCATCAGCTTGTCGAAGCCGCCGAAAGGGCTCTCGCCCGGCTTCAACATCATCTCGGGCGTCATTACCTTGCGTGCGGCGTCGCCGTCGTATTGCGATGGCCGCAGAACGATCGAGTCCTGTGTCGTGACGGCGATCCACGGGACCTTGATCTCGACGGTGCTCCACGTCCGCGAGAGGTCACCGGACCGGACGACCACGCAATTGTCCCAGGTGAAGCTCTCGAGCAGCGCACCCGTCACGATGCGGTAGGCGACGTATCGCCCGGTCTCCAGGATCACCGCCCCCATCGTGTGGGCCGCCGCCATTGCCTCGGCTTCGGTGTTGTAGATGCCGATCGTCGTTGTCGTGCTGATCGACGTGAAGCGGTCCCATGACCCAATGTTCGCCTTCTCGTGGTCGCCCTTCTCGGGAGCCGGCGGTGGAGTCACTCCGGGCGGCAACCCCGGGGCCGGGGGTGGCGTGACGCCGGCTGCGGGGGCGGGTGAGGTTGGCGGCGCGCGATGAATCGCCGAGGACTTTGCGGCGTGAACCTTCGCGGGGCCTCCAGCCGCTACGGCCTGGCCCACACTCTCGGCCTCGATCTCGGCTGCGTCGCCGGGAGAGCTGACCGAGTCGGCCGCGCCACCGATCGAGCCGCGCCGGTGCTGAACCACGTGCGCCAGCTCGTGCGCAACGGTCGCCCTGTCCGGATTCGAGCTTTCGAAGGTGATCTCGTCGCCGAGCGCCGCGGCGCTCGCTCCGAGCGCCGCCATCGCGTCGCGCTTCCCGACGTGGACGCGCACTCCGCTGAAGTCCTCGCCGAAGGCACGCTCCATCTCGGCACGAAATGGCAGCGCGGTCGGTGTGCCAGCGACGGCATCGCCGAAGATCGCGGACGGTCCGTCGGCCGGGCGATTCCCGGGGCCGGCTTGGGTCGCTTCGGACGCCGAGCCATGACTGCGCCGCATCACCGGGCCAAGTTGCTCGGTCAGCGTGACCTTGCCAGGGCCACTGGGTGCGGCTCGCCGCATCACCTGACCCGTGCGCGAGGCCTTTCCGGGAACACCAGGACGTTCGTGAGGCGACTCGTGGTGAGTGTTGCCGACGTCGTCATCACGAGATCGGTCGCGCGTCATGCGTTACGAGTATAGGTCGGAGGGGAACGAGATTGGCCCTGATCCGCGACGCGCGTGGCGGCGAGGCTGCCCAAGCGGAGACTCGCCGTGGTGCGCCCTTCTGGTTCGGTACCTCCTGCGAGCGTAAGCCCGATGACGTGTTTTGCGACACAAGAGTGGACGAGCCCGTAACGACGGTTGGCCCCGCGACGCGTGACCGCACGCACGCTCTGCGTGCACTCCGTCGACGAGATTTACAGCGGATAGGTCCCGCTGCACGCGTCCGGATCGGACCAGCGGTCGACCCACGAGCCGCCCGAGCACTGGTACCAGTCCCCGTCGTACATGCTCTGCACACACGCGTTCTGCGGCATCTCGCGATCGAGCGTGCCCGAGAAGCAGGTGGCGGTGCTCGTCGGCGTGGGGGGCGGGGTCGTGCCGCCACCGCCACCACCACCACCACCACCACCGCCGCCGCCGCCGCCATTCGTGCCGTAGTCGGTGAGCGCCTGCTGCGCGTACTGGAGGCGCTTGGTCTGCGAGCAGGCGCCGCAGATCTCGTACTTGTTCTGGAACACGGTGACGGCGGTGTTGATCGTCGTCGCTGCGCGGAGCTCGGTCAGGCCGTAGCCGCCGACCGTGGCGAGCTCGTACCAGATGAAGTCGAGCTGCGTGGTCAGCGCCCACCGCGACACACCACGCGCGGTGGCGAACGACGTCAGGCTCTTGGAGCCGCTGTTGAAGCGACCGCCGACTGACCACTGCGCGATGCCGCGCCCCGGGCCGCCGCCGTATTCGACGATGGTGGGGCTCACGCTCGACTCCTGCATCAGGTTGCCGACGATCCCCGCGGCCTGCGTCTGGGTCAGGCCCTTGGCGACGAAGAAGTTGAAGGCGGTCTTCGCGTTGTTGCTGAGCGAGGCTTCGGAGCGGAGGGGCGGGAGGTCATCCTCGACCGGCGTGTTCTCCTCGCCGACCATGCACCCACCCACCAGGACCGCGATCAGGACGTAGAGGCGGGTTCCGTACTTCATGTCGCGAACCTTCCTCGCAAGTCGTGTGCCCGCGCGCGGCACGTGATCTCGCGGCCTTGGAGTGCCGCACCTGAGGGGGACGGGGCACCCACTCTCAGGCGCGGCCCCCTGGCAACTGCCGTCGTGCAACAACGTGCACAACGGCGGGGAGCGGGGATCGCCGCGTGCTTATCGTGCGCGGCGGAACTCGAACATCAGCACGCCGCCGAGCTCGAAGCGGCGGCCCGGGGACAGGCGCACGCGATCCTCGAAGTACTTCCCATCGGCGAACACATGGCTGCCACCGCCGAGGTTCTCGACGACCAGCACCGCTTCCTGCCCCGTGACCGAGAGCGTGACGGCCACCTGATGGCGCGGGACGATCGGGGAGTCCACCAGGATCGTGCAGTCCTTCGCTCGCCCGAGGACGACGCGCTGGTCGGGCTCGAGCGGGAACGCCGTCCCAGCGGGGAACTGCGGGTCGGCCGGGCCACCGAAGTTTCGGCCGATCGGTGCCTTGCACAGCCCGACGAACACCAGTTCGAAGGCCATGGCGCACCGTAGCACCACGCCTGGCTCGGGCACCGCGCCGCGTGCGTCAGAACACCGACGACGTGAGCTTCAGCTTCGAGCGGCTCCACGCGGTGTGGAACCGGTCCCAGACGGCCTTCGCCTCGGGCGCGTGCTGTGCGTCGAGCGCGGTCGCGAGCCCGAACAACGACCACCCGTTCTCGGGGTGCTCCTTCAGATCCTCGCGATAGGCGAGCTCGGCATCCTTCGCGCGCCCCGCCGCGAGCAGGGCGGCTCCGAGCCGCTGCCGCGCGGGCAACGGCCACTCCGGCGGCTCGCCGCCCGGCACGAGCTTGGACTCGAGCTCGACCGCGCGGGTCAGGATCTCGATCCCCTTCACGAGATCGCCGCGGGCCACGGCGAGCGCCCCTTCGACCTGCGCCGAGGCGGTGCCGGCGATCGCTCCGAGCATCTCCTTGGTCTTCGCGACCACCTCCGGCGGCGGTGGCGGCGCCATCGGCGAGGCGGGCAGGGCGAGCTCGACGGCTGCGCGGAGCCCCTCGATCTCCGGGGTGACCTCGTCGAGCCGTCCCTTGGCGATCAGGGCGAGCCCGCGGGCGTAGTGCACGAACACCCCGCTGAACGGTCCGGTCGGCGCCGGGAGCGCGAGCGCAGCATCCCAGAGGCCGAACCGGGCCGCGGTCAGTGGGGCGAACGTCGCGGCGAACTCGGCGCCGGCTGGATCGGCCATCATCTGGTGGTCGGAGATCAGCAGCTTTGCGTGCTCCTCGGCACCCGCGCGGTCGCCCTCCCACAGGAGGACGTGCCACAGGAAGTGGACGGGGTGCATCGTGAACATCGCGTACGCGCCGCCCGGTGGCGAGATCGCGAGGTAGGTCCGATCCGCGGCGATCGCACGACGGTTCGCATCGTCCGCGTCCCGGTAGCGTCCTGCGGGGAGGTAGAGGTGCGAGGGCATGTGGATGAGGTGGCCGGCGCCCGGCGCGAGGCGACCGAGCTTGTCGGCGAACGGGATCGCGCGCGCCTGATCGGGGCCGCCGTCCATTGTGTGGATGTAGAAGTGGATCGCGCCGACGTGCTCGGGCGAGCGCGCGAGGACGTGCTCGATCTCGGCCTGTGCCTCGAGCACGTGAGGGTGCGAGGGCTTGCGATCCTTGGACCACATCGGGAGTTCGCGCGGGGTGGCGAGCAGCGCGGCCTCGGCGAACCACACGTGCACATCGTCGTCGTCGTATTGCTTCGCGATGGCGCGCATGGCCTGCGCATACGCGAGCGCGAGCGTGTCGCGCTGTTGCGGGGTGACCTCACCCATCGGGAGGCGCTCGACCAGCGCGCCAGCGAGGGCACGCTCGACGGGCCGGGTCGCGAGGGTCTTGGCCCGCATCGCGGCCTCGTGGCCAGCCGGGCCCTGCTTGTCGACGTCGTTGATGTTGGGGGCGCTCGCCATCGCGATGCCCCACGCGCACATCGCACACGTTGCGTCGGCGCGCGTCGCGAGGGCGAACTGGAACCCGGCCTCGTCATAGTTGAAGGCGTACAGGGCATCGAGGCCCGCATCGAAGTGATGCTGCGCGGCGGGCGAGGCGGTCTGGATCTCGTGGTGGGAGTTGCCCATGCGTGGCGCCGAACCGAACTGCGACGGGGTGGTCGCATGACACGCGGCCAGGAGCACCAAGGCGAACGACTTCATCACGCCCTGAGTATCACGCCCCCCGTGGCCTCCGCTGGCAGGCCCGGTGCGTGCGCTTGGCCAGAACCTGGTGGATCGGCGCGGAATTGCCGGCCGCCGACTTGCGTAGACCAGGCGGACGCGGGGAACGTTCAAAGTTCCAAGGGATCGCCGTTGGCGGTGTCGAACGTCATTGGCAAGGGTCTTGGCGAAGGGAACGTGAACATGCGGGGACAGGTCATCGCTGGCGCAACGCTGGCTCTCGTCGTCTCGGCCGCGGTGGCCGATGCTTTCTGTGGGTTCTACGTCAGCGGATCGGACAAGAAGATGTTCGCCGACGCGACCAACGTCGTGATCATGCGGTCCGGCACCCGCACGGTGCTGTCGATGCAGAACGACTATCGCGGGCCGCTCGACGACTTCGCGATGGTGGTACCCGTTCCGGTCGTGCTCAAGGAGAGCGACGTCCGCGTGGTGCCCAAGCCGGTGTTTGACCGGCTCGATTCGCTCGGCTCGCCGCGGCTCGTCGAGTACTGGGAGCAGGACCCGTGCCCCGCACCCCAGCCGCAGTACGAGCGAAATTACCCGCGCTCCGAGACGGTCTCGAAGGCCCCGATGAGGTCGGCTGCGCCGTCGATGGCCAAGCCGAGCGATGACAACATGGGCGCCGGCATGGGGCGGGCACAGCGGATGGTGGTGGCACCGATCCTCGCGAGCTTCGACGTCAGCCCGCCGTCGATCACCGCCGACAAGGCGACCACGATGACGTGGGGCGTCCAGTACGCCAACGAGCCGTGGCCCGAGCCGCGGTGCATGGTGGATCACGGGGTCGGCCAGGTCAGCAATGGTTCGACGAGCCAGCTGACGCTGAAGGACAGCGCCACGCTGACGGTCACCTGCGCGAACTCGGGCGGCCAGAGCGTCAAGCAAGCCCGGGTCAACGTCGTCAAGATCGAGGCGAAGTTCGATGTCGCCGAGTACCAGATCCTGATCCTGTCCGCGAAGGAAGCGACCGGACTCGACTCGTGGCTCAAGCTCAACGGCTACAAGATCCCCGCCGATGCCGAGCCGTTGCTGCGGCCGTACGTCGAGGGTGGTTCCAAGTTCTTCGTCGCCAAGGTGGATCCGAAGAAGGTCCAGATGGTGGATGGCCACGCGGCGCTCTCGCCGCTGCGCTTCCAGTACGACAGTGAAGAGTTCGTGCTCCCGATCCGCCTCGGCATGGCGAACTCGTCGGGCAAGCAGGACCTGATCGTCAACGTGCTGTCTCCCGATCGCCGCTACGAGGTCGCGAACTACAAGAACGTCGTGATCCCCACGAACTTCGACGTCAAGCCCTCGGTCAAGACCCGGTTCGCCGAGTTCTACGCGGCGCTGTTCGACAAGACCGTCGAGGCGAACCCGGGCGCGGTGGTTACCGAGTACGCCTGGCAGGCGTTCGGTCAGGCTCAGCAGGTCGGCATCTATGGCGTTACCTGTGATCCGTGTCCGTCGGTGATCCCGATCGATGGCGACATGATGCAGCTCGGCGCCGACGTGATCGGAGGTCCGATCACGCAGGGTAACTACGT